>NZ_JBFUHO010000001.1:0-417807 GCF_056402355.1 Variovorax sp. P4_B11 | reverse complement strand
GAACATGGTCGAGCGCTTCTTCCGCGACATCTCGGAGAACCGCATCCGGCGCGACAGCTTCACCAGCGTGCCTGAGCTGGAATTGGCGATCGATCTCTATGTCGAGCACCACAACGCCAACCCCAAACCCTTCATATGGACCGCCAGCGCGACCGACATCCTGGCCAAGGTCACGCGAGCCAAGGCCGCGCTGGCAAGGAGTACAAGATAAGTACATATCTGAGTGGCGCACTGCACTAGATCCGATCCATCGCGCGAATCTTCAGCGCCCGCCAAGCAGGCTCCCCTAGCGCCTCAGATCGACCGCTGGTCGACACGGGAAGAAAGCGCCACCGCACTCTCCTTGCGTTCGCTGTAGCGGTCGACCAGATAGCTGCTGACATCGCGCGTCAGCAGCGTGAACTTGAAGAGCTCTTCCATCACGTCCACGATTCGGTCGTAGTAGCTCGACGGCTTCATCCGGCCAGCCTCGTCGAATTCCAGGAAGGCCTTGGCAACCGACGACTGGTTGGGGATGGTCACCATGCGCATCCAGCGCCCAAGCACGCGCATCTGGTTCACCGCGTTGAAGGATTGCGAGCCGCCCGAGACCTGCATGACAGCCAGCGTCTTGCCCTGCGTGGGGCGCACTGCGCCCAAGGCCAATGGAATCCAGTCGATCTGGGTCTTCATGATGCCGGTCATCGCGCCGTGCCGCTCCGGGGACGTCCAGACCATGCCCTCGGCCCACCGGGCGAGCTCGCGCAGCTCCTGGACCTTGGGGTGACTGTCCGGCTCGCTGTCCGGCAAGGGCAAGCCGGCCGGGTCAAAAATCTTGACCTCACCGCCCATGGCCTCCAGAAGCCGGGCCGCCTCGAAGGTCACCAGGCGGCTGTAGGAGCGTTCGCGCAGGGAGCCATAGAGCATCAGGAAGCGCGGCTTGTGGCGCGAGGGTTCGTGCACATGCAGACGCTCGGGCGTCGGCGGGTCAAACAGTTCGGCATCGAGTGCCGGGAAGGAAGCAAGAGATCTGAGGGGGCCGACGTCGGACATATCTTTGTGTTTCAGGAAGCAGGCTGCCCGGCTTCGTACCAGCCCTGGGTACGATTCACGACCGCGACGACCGCGAGCATCACGGGCACCTCGATGAGAACGCCGACCACGGTGGCCAGCGCTGCGCCGGACTGGAAGCCGAAGAGGCTGATGGCCGTGGCAACGGCCAGTTCGAAGAAGTTGCTCGCGCCGATCAGCGCCGAGGGGCCGGCCACGCAGTGCTTCACCCCGAGCTCGCGGTTGAGCAGGTAGGCAAGACCTGAGTTGAAGACCACCTGGATGAGGATGGGCACGGCCAACAGCGCGATGACCAATGGCTGGTCCAGGATGGCCTCTCCCTGGAATGCGAACAGCAAGACCAGGGTCAGCAACAGGGCCGAGATGGACAGCGGGCCCAGCTTGGCGGCCACGGCCTGGAAGTGGCCCGCGCCGCGGCGCAGAAGCGCTTTGCGCCAAAGCTGCGAGATGATGACTGGCACCACGATGTAGAGGCCCACCGAAACGAGCAGCGTGTCCCATGGAACGGTGATGGAGGAAAGACCGAGCAGCAGTGCGACGATGGGCGCGAAGGCGACCACCATGATGGCGTCGTTCAGGGCGACCTGCGACAGCGTGAAGTACGGGTCCCCCTTGCAGAGCTGGCTCCACACGAACACCATCGCCGTGCAGGGTGCGGCGGCGAGCAGGATGAGCCCGGCCACGTAGCTGTCGAGCTGCTCGGCGGGAAGGTACGGCGCGAAGACGTGGCGGATGAAGATCCAGCCCAGCAGGGCCATCGAGAACGGCTTGACCGCCCAGTTGATGAACAGTGTGACCCCGATGCCGCGCCAGTGCGAAGCGACCTGGCCGAGGGCACCGAAGTCGATCTTCAGCAACATGGGAATGATCATCACCCAGATGAGCAAGCCCACCGGGACGTTGACCTTCGCCACTTCGAGGCTCGCTACTGCCTTGGAAAGACCCGGCAGCACCTGGCCGAGGGCGATGCCGACAACGATGCACAGGGCCACCCACACGGTCAGGTAGCGCTCGAAGAAGCTGATGGCGGGCTTGGCGGGCGCCGCACCAGTGAGCGTGGAGGTGGTCATCAGGCTAGTTCTTTGAAATGCTGGAGAGCGCGGCCTGCAGCTCTGCCTGGCTGAGGTCCGTGAGCGGGAGCGCCAGGAGTTGCAACATGCGGTACCCGATGGCTTGGCGCGTGAGTTCAAACGCGGTGGCCTTCTCGGTCTCGGGCGCGTTCGAAGGGTCCGGGTATCCCCAGTGGACCTTCACCGGACGGCCTGGCCAATAGGGGCACTGCTCGGCTGCCGCGCTGTCGCACACGGTGATGACGATGTGCATTTCCGGTGCAGATACCCCGGTGAACTCGTCCCAGCTTTTGCTTCGATAGCCCTGGACGTCTATCCCGGCGGCCTGGAGCGCCATGAGGGCCTGAGGATTGATGCGGCCGCTCGGGGCGCTGCCGGCGCTGAACGCCCGCACGTCCTTCCCGAGAACCTTGGCCCAGTGGTTGAGCATCCCCTCGGACAGCACGCTGCGCGCGGAGTTGTGGGTGCAGAGGATGAGTACGTTGATGGTCATGGCTCGGCGTGTCCTGATGTCCTTGACTTCCCGGTGGATGAGGGTGTCAGCACTTGCAGGCATCGCCGGCCGTCTCTACCGCGCAGGCGGCACCTTGGCAGCAGTTCTCGGTGAGATAGCCGAGCAGCGCGTTCATGTTGTCGTACGCGGCTCGATAGATGAGGTGGCGACTGGCGCGCTCTTGCGTCACCAGCCCTGAGTTCGCCAGCTCCTTCAGATGAAAAGAGAGCGTGGCGGGAGCGACACCCAATGCTTCCTGGATGACGCCAGGCGTGAGACCGCTTTGCCCGGCCACTACCAACGCCCGAAACACTTCGAGGCGCAATGGGTGAGCAAGGGCCGCCAATCCTTGAACGACTTCTTTCGATTCCATGATTCGAGAATAGTCGAACCATGTTTCTCGGTCAAGAGGTGTTTCCAGTCGGAACGAACAAGCCGGGGCGGCAGCACCGCCCGTAGGACTCGTCCGACATACAGCGCCGCGCAGTCGTGCAAAGTAGTCGCTTGTGTCTGTCGCCCAGGGGAGCAAGAGGCCATGTCGGTCGTTTGCAATGTCTGCGGAAGCGCCAATCGCCCGAAGGCGAAGTACTGCGTGGGCTGCGCGCATCCACTGCCCGGCTTCACGCCCTCGGGGCCCGCCGCGTTCGATGCCGTCATGGCGGTCCGCCCGGCCCCCGACGCGACGCCACGCGGTGCTGTCGGCGCGCGCGCCGGCGCCGCCGTTCCAGTGCTCCCGGTGGAAACGGCCGCGTTCTGGCTGAAGGCCGGCTGCGTCGGTCTCGCCATGATCCTGGGCTTCGCGGCGTGGTGCTTCCATGTCACGCACAAGCCCGGCGCGCCGCCGCTGAAAGAGCAGATCCTGGCCCTGGTGATGCCGGAGTCCCTGAAACCCAGGGCCCTCCCGGCAGCCACGGTGCCGTCGACCGCAGGCGCGTCGGCCGACGAGGCGCAGGAGGCCCGGCCCGCCGCGCTTCGGATCACTCCGACCGTGCAGAGCGCGGCCATGCCGGCCGAGCCGCAGGTGGCGCGCCCGATCCTGCCGCTGGGGGCGGCGCCCCGGCCGATCGCCCGTGCCAGGAAGGCGCTCGCCTCGTCACGCAGGAACCTGCGCGATGCGCTGCCACCGGCCGCCGCCGAGAGCCCCATCGCCCGCGCCACGCCGGATCCCGGCCCGCCGATCGCTCCCGGTCCCGGTCCCCTGTACGACCGAGGGCAGGCGTCGTCGTTGCGGCGATTCGCCGATGCCGGCCCCCCGGTCGTGCCGGGGCCCGGGCCGCTGTACAAGTTCTCGCGCGCGCCGGTGCGGGCGCCTTTCGGTCCGAGCGGCAACGATCCGGGTCCGCCACTGGCGGTGGGGCCGGGCCCGCAGTTCGACTATTCGGCACGCGCGGCCGCCACCCGGTAGCGCGGCCCGCGCTGCGCCGCACTCCGGCGCAGCGCGACACCCTCACGCCGGCGTGTCTGGCAGGTTCTTGAAGCTGCCGTGCCGCCCCTCGCCACCGACGAAACGCGCAGCCCCCGCCACGGCTTCCGCGAGCGCCACCGGCACGCCCTGGGCGCCTTCGGCGCGCAGCGCCTGGGCCAATGGCAGGTCCCACTGGCCGTAGGCGGATGCGCGATCGGTCAGCATGCATCGCTGCGGGAAGGCGGCGATCTCGCGCGCCAGGGCCTCGGCCGCCTGGCGGGCGCCGCCGGGCTCAACCAGGCGGTTGGCAAGGCCCATCGCCGATGCTTCTTCGGCGCCGACCGGGCGACCGGTGAGGATCATGTCGAGCGCGCGGCCCATGCCGACAATGCGCGGCAGCCGCACCGTGCCGCCGTCGATCAGCGGCACGCCCCAGCGGCGGCAGAAGACGCCGAACACGGCGTCGCGCTCCATCACCCGCAGGTCGGCCAGCAGGGCGAGTTCGAGCCCGCCCGCCACGGCATAGCCGCTGACCGCGGCGATCAGCGGCTTGGACAGCGCCATGCGGCTCGGGCCCATCGGCCCGCTGCCGCCGCCCTCGGGATCGAGTTCGTGGCGGCGCGCGGGATCGGCCAGCGCACGGAGGTCGGCACCGGCGCAGAAGTGGCCGCCGGCTCCCCACAGCACCGCCGCCTGCAACGCGTCGTCGGCCTCGAAGTCCTCGAAGGCGCGCCGCAGCGCCGCCGCCATCGGGCCGTCGACCGCGTTGCGCACGGACGGGCGATCCAGGACGATCGTGCAGACGGGTCCGTCGATCTCGGTCCTGACGAATGAACTCGACATGGCATGACTCCTTGCGGCCTGGCCGCCGCCGTCAATCCTCGAAGACTTCGGTATCCACCTCGGCGCTGCTCTGGACGCCGTAGCGCGCCCCGCTCACGGTGCGCTGGTTGACCAGCGCATCGACCCGCGCGAACAGCTCGGGCGCCAGTTGCACCTGCTCAGCCTGCAGGTTTTCCTGCAGGTGGTCGAGGCGGGTCGTCCCGGGAATCGGGATGATGTCGTCGCCGCGCGCCAGCAGCCAGGCCAGCGCCAGCTGCGCCGGCGTGCAGCCGGCCTCTTTCGCCAGCGCGGTGTAGGCCGGCAGCAGTTCGAGGTTGCGCGCATAGTTCTCGGGCGAGAAGCGCGGCATCGCGCGCCGGATGTCCTTGGCGTCGAGCGTCGACACGTCGTGCAGCACATCGCACAGGAAGCCGCGCGCCAGCGGGCTGAAGGCCACCAGCGCCGCGCCCAGCTCGCGGCAGGCCTGCAGCACGGCGATCTCCGTGTTGCGGCTCCAGAGCGAATACTCGTTCTGCACCGCGGCGATTCGGTGCACCGCGTGCGCGCGGCGCAGCGTGGCGGCCGAGACCTCCGACAGGCCCAGCGCCCGCACCTTGCCTTCTTCGACCAGCCGCGACAACTCGCCGACCGAGTCCTCGATCGGCACCGACTTGTCCCAGCGGTGCAGGTAATAGAGATCGATGACCTCGGTCTGCAGCCGGCGCAGGCTGTCCTCGCAGTTGCGGCGCAAGGTGGCGGGCTTGCCGTCGATCACCCGGCGCACCGTGCCGTCGTCGCCGCGCACGCCGGCCATGCCGCCCTTGCTGGCCAAGGTGAAGGCGCTGCGGTGCGGCTTCAGCACCCGGCCGACCAGCTCCTCGTTGGCGCCGAAGCCGTACAGCGCCGCCGTGTCGAACAAGGTCACGCCGGCATCGAGTGCCGCCAGCAGCAGGCGCTCGCCCTGCTCCGCCGACGGCGGCAGGCCGTAGGCGTGGCTCAGGTTCATGCAGCCCAGGCCGATGGCGCTGACCGAGAAGGGGCCGAGTTGACGCTTGTGCATGGCGTGGCTCAGCTCTGCAGCTGCTTCTCCAGCGCCTGCAGCACCTGGTAGCACGGCAGCACCTGGGCCACGCTCGAATTCGGCTCGCGGCCTTCGCGGATGGCGGCGAAGAATTCGCGGTCCTGCAGCTCGATGCCGTTCATCGACACGTCCACCTTCGAGACGTCGATCGCCTCTTCCTTGCCGTTGAAGAGATCGTCGTAGCGCGCGATGTAGGTGCCGGTGTCGCCGATGTAGCGGAAGAAGGTGCCGAGCGGCCCGTCGTTGTTGAAGGACAGCGACAGCGTGCAGATGGCGCCATTGGCCGCCTGAAGCTGGATCGACATGTCCATCGCGATGCCCAGCGTCGGGTGGATCGGGCCCTGCACCGCGTTGGCCTTCACGATCGGGCTGCCGGCCTGGTAGGCGAACAGGTCGACCGTGTGGGCCGCGTGGTGCCACAGCAGGTGGTCGGTCCAGCTGCGCGCCTGGCCCAGCGCGTTCATGTTGGTGCGGCGGAAGAAGTAGGTCTGCACATCCATCTGCTGGATGTTGAATTCGCCAGCCGCGATCTTCTTGTGGACCCACTGGTGGCTGGGGTTGAAGCGGCGCGTGTGGCCGCACATCGCGACCAGGCCGGTTTCCTTCTGCAGGTCGACCACCGCCTGCGCGTCCTTGAGCGAATCCGCCAGCGGGATCTCGACCTGCACGTGCTTGCCGGCCTTGAGCGCGGCGATGCTCTGCGAGGCATGCATCTGGGTCGGCGTGCAGAGGATGACGGCGTCGACTTCCTTCAGCGCCAGCGAATCGGCGAGCTCGGTCGTGACGTGGCCGATGCCGTACTTGGCCGCCACTTCGCGGGTCTTGTCGAGCTCGCGGCTGACCAGCGAGACGACTTCGACGCCGTCGATGTTCTTGATGCCGTCGAGGTGCTTGATGCCGAAGGCGCCGGCACCGGCGAGCGCCACTTTGATGGTCTTGGTCATTGGTTCTCCAGGATGAGGTGGCCCACGGCAGTGTTGGACGCGGGAACGTGGAAGAAGCGGTGGGCGACCTTCGGCGGCTTGCCGCCGGCGACGTCGGCCATCGCGCCGCGGGCGATCAGCCACATCACGAGCTCGATGCCTTCGGAGCCGGCCTCGCGCACGTAGTCGATGTGCGGCATCTTCGAGAGATCGTCCGGGTCGGCGATCAGGCGGTCGAGGAACTTGTTGTCCCACTCGGCGTTGATCAGGCCGGCGCGCGGGCCCTGCAGCTGGTGGCTCATGCCGCCGGTGCCCCAGATCTGCACGTTCAGGTCTTCATCGAAGGACTCGACCGCGCGGCGGATCGCCTGGCCGAGCATGAAGCAGCGCCGGCCGCTGGGCACCGGGTACTGCACCACGTTGACCGCGAAGGGGATCACCGGGCAGGGCCAGGCCTCGGGCTGGCCGCACATCAGCGACAGCGGCACGGTGAGGCCGTGGTCGACGTCCATCTTGTTGACGATGGTGAGGTCGAAATCCTGCTGGATCACGCTCTGCGCGATGTGGGAGGCCAGCGCCGAGTGGCCCTTCACGACCGGCACCGGACGCGGGCCCCAGCCTTCGTCGGCCGGCTGGTACGAATCGGCGGTGCCGATCGCGAAGGTCGGGATCATGTCCAGGCTGAAGGCCGTGGCGTGGTCGTTGAAGACCAGGAAGACCACGTCGGGCTTGTTGTCCTTCATCCATTGCTTGGAGAAGTCGTAGCCGGCGAACAGCGGCTGCCAGTAGGGCTCGTTCGACTTGCCGAGGTCGAGCGCCGCGCCGATGGCGGGCACGTGCGAGGTGTAGACGGATGCGGTGATGCGTGCCATGTCAGTGTCCCTTGCGGCCGGCCGCGCCCTGCGGCTGATGCTGTGCCTGCGCGTCGCCGTCTTCGCCGACGTAGCGGTTGCCTTCGGCCGAGCGGCCGCCCTTGATCATCATGTCGCGGTATTCCTCTTCGGTCATGCCGGTCATGCTGCCGGCCATCTGCTGGAAGCTCTTGCCGTCGGTGGCGCCGATCTTGGCCAGGAAGTAGATGTTGCCCCCGAGCGCGATGCAGCGGTTGAGGTCGCGCGCCAGCACGGCCTGCTTCTGGTCCTCGGTCATCGGCCACTCGTCGAGGTAGGCCCGCTCGTTGGCCTTGAAGCGCTCGCGGTTGGCGGCCTTCATGAGCGACATGCAGAACTGGTTCAGGTGGTAGCCGAGGCGCGACTGCTCGGCGTCGAAGATGGTCGTGCCGGGCACGTCCTTGTAGGGTTTTTCGAGGGACATTACTTGAGCTCCGGCCAGTACAGCCGCGTCGGGTTGTCGACCAGCAGCTTGCGCTGCAGTTCGGCCGTGGTCGCGATCTGCGGGATGAAATCGACCAGCAGGCCGTCGTCGGGCATGTGGTCCTTGAGGTTCGGGTGCGGCCAGTCGGTGCCCCACAGCACGCGGTCGGGGAAGCTCTCGACCACCTTGCGAGCGAAGGGCACGACGTCCTGGTAGGCCGCCTGCTCGCCGTTCAGCGCCTTCGGGCCGGTGAGCGACAGGCGTTCCGGGCAGCTCACCTTGCTCCACACATTGGTGTGCTCGCGCATGAACTTCAGGAACAGCTCGAACTCGGGGCCGTCGATGGGCTTGCTCACGTCGGGGCGGCCCATGTGGTCGACCACCACGGTGGTCGGCAAGGCGGTGAAGAAGTCCCACAGCTCGGGCAGGTCGACCGCCTCGAAGTAGATCACCACGTGCCAGCCCAGCGGCGCGATGCGGTTGGCGATCTCGAGCAGCTCGTCCTTGGGCGTGAAGTCGACCAGCCGCTTGACGAAGTTGAAGCGCACGCCGCGCACGCCGGCGTCGTGAAGTTCCTTGAGCTCGGCGTCGCTGATGCTGCGCTTGACCGTGGCGATGCCCTTGGCGCGGCCGTTGGAGGTCTTCAGCGCATCGACCATGGCGCGGTTGTCGGCACCGTGGCAGGTGGCCTGCACGACCACGTTCTTGTCGAAGCCGAGGTGGTCGCGCAGGGCGAACAGCTGGTCCTTCGAGGCGTCGCAGGGCGTGTACTTGCGCTCGGGCGCGAACGGGAACTGGTCGCCCGGGCCGAACACATGGCAGTGCGCGTCGACGCTGCCGGGCGGCACCTTGAAGCGCGGCTTCGACGGGCCTGCGTACCAGTCGAGCCAGCCGGGGGTCTTGGTGAAGGTGGTCATGGTCTCAGTCCAGGGTGATGTTGGCCTTGCGGATCACGTCGCCGAAGCGTTGCGTCTCGGCCTTGACGAACTGGTTGAACTGGTCGCGCGTCTGCGGGAAGGGTTCATAGCCGAAGCTCTTGAACTTCTCCAGCACGTCCGGGCTCGCGAGCGCGGTCTCGATGTCCTTCTTGATCTTGTCGGTCACGGCCGGCGGCAGGCCCGGTGGCACGGCGATCGCGTTCCAGCCGGTCACCTCGAAGCCCTTCGGGCCACCGGATTCGCCCACTGTGGGCACGTCCGGGAAAGCGGCATTGCGCTGCGGCGCGGTCACGGCCAGGAAGCGCAGCTTGCCGGCGCGCTGCAGCGGGCCCGCGGTGGCGGCGCTGCCGAGCGCGAAGGCCAGTTCGCCGGTCGACACCGAGGTGTAGAGCTGCGTGGTTTCCTTGTAGAGCACGTGCTCCATCTTGATGCCGGTGGCGGATGCGAACATCTCGGAGCCCAGGTGCACCGGGTTGCCGATCGACCAGGAACCGAAGTTGAGCTTGCCCGGATGGGCCTTGGCGTCCGCGATGATGTCGCCGACGGTCTTGTACTTGCTGTCGGTCGCGACCGTGAAGAAGAAGTAGGTCTTGAACAGCGGCAGCAGCGTGTCGAAGTCCTTCACCGGGTCGTAGGGCAGCTTCTTGAACAGGGCCGGGTAGGCTGCCAGGTGCACGTTGTCGAGCACGATCATGTCGGTGCCGTCCTTGGCGCCGCGCTTGAAGGCGTCGATGGCGATGAAGCCGTTGCCGCCCGGGCGGTTCTCGACCACCACCGGCTGGCCCCAGGCCCGCGAGAGCTTGTCGGCCACCAGGCGGGCGACGCCGTCCGGACCGCCGCCGACCGGGAACGGCGTGATGATGCGCACCGGCTTGGTCGGGAACTGCTGCGCGAAGGCACCCATCGGCAGCGCCGCGGCGGTCAGTGCGCCGGCCGTGAGAGCGAGGGCGCGGGTCGCGAGAAAACGTCGAGTGACTTGCATGATGGGATTCAGGTGAGGATGAAAGGAAATCAGTCGATGTAGCGCAGGCCGGCCTTCTCGAGCGGCTCGCGCATCTTGTACATGTCGAGGCCGAGCACGCCGGAGGCGAGCTTCTCGCGCTTGGCGCCCTCGTTGGCCTCGCGCGCGATCGCGGCTTCGAGGGCCTTGGCCGCCATCGCCTTCGGCACGCAGACCACGCCGTCGTCGTCGGCCACGATGACGTCGCCCGGCGTCACCAGCATGCCGGCGCAGACCACCGGGATGTTGACCGAGCCCAGCGTGGCCTTGATGGTGCCCTTGGACGAGATCGCGCGGCTCCAGACCGGGAAGTTCATCTCCTGCAGCGTCTTCACGTCGCGCACGCCGGCATCGATGATCAGCGCGCGGGCGCCGCGGGCCTGGAAGCTGGTCGCCAGCAGGTCGCCGAAATAGCCGTCGGTGCATTCGGCCGTGACGGCCGCCACCACCACGTCGCCGGGCTGGATCTGCTCCGCCGCCACGTGCATCATCCAGTTGTCGCCGGGCTGCAGCAGCACCGTGACCGCGGTGCCCGACACCTGCACGCCGGGGTAGATCGGGCGCATGTAGGGCTTGAGCAGACCCACGCGGCCCATGGCCTCGTGCACCGTGGCCGAGCCGAGCTTGGCCAGGGCGTCGGCCGTGGCGCGGTCGGCGCGCTCGATGTTGCGATAGACGACTCCGAGTTCGTACATGGTCTTGTCTCCTTGAGGTGTCAGAGGCCCTTGGCCTTGAGGGCGGCGTCGAGCCGGGGGAACACGCGGCGCGCATTGCCTTCGTAGATCTGGAAGCGGTCGGCGTCGCTCAGGATCTTGCTGGCCGCGATGTAGCGCTTGGTGTCGTCGTAGTAGTGGCCGGTGGTCGGGTCGATGCCGCGTACCGCGCCGATCATTTCCGAGGCAAACAGCACGTTCTTGACCGGGATCACCGTGTTCAGCAGGTCGATGCCCGGCTGGTGGTAGACGCAGGTGTCGAAGTAGATGTTGTTGAGCAGGTGCTCGTCGAGCAGCGGCTTCTTGAGCTCCTGCGCCAGGCCGCGGAACCGGCCCCAGTGGTAGGGCACCGCGCCGCCGCCATGCGGGATCAGGAAGCGCAGGGTCGGGAAGTCCTTGAACAGGTCCGAGGTCAGGCACTGCATGAAGGCCGTGGTGTCGGCGTTGAGGTAGTGCGAGCCGGTGGTGTGGAAGGCCGGGTTGCAGCTGGTGCTGACGTGGATCATCGCCGGGATGTCGTACTCGACCATCTTCTCGTAGATCGGGTACCACTGGCGGTCGCTCAGCGGCGGGCTGGTCCAGTGGCCGCCGCTCGGATCGGGGTTCAGGTTGATGCCGACGTTGCCGTACTCCTTGACGCAGCGCTCGAGCTCGGGGATGCAGGTCTTGGGGTCGACGCCCGGCGACTGCGGCAGCATCGCGGCCGGGATGAAGTGGTCGGGGAACAGCTGGCTCACGCGATAGCAGAGCTCGTTGCAGATCGCGGCCCAGGTCGACGAGGTCTCGAAGTCGCCGATGTGGTGCGCCATGAAGCTGGCGCGCGGGCTGAAGATGGTGAGGTCGGAGCCGCGCTCCTTCATCAGTTTGAGCTGGTTGTTCTCGATGGTCTCGCGGATGTCGTCGTCGCTGATCTTCAGCTCGCTGGCCTTGGGGGCCCTTGACGGGTCCTTGAGGCCGGCGATCTGCAGGTCGCGCCAGGCGCCGAGCGCGGCGGGGGCGGTCGTGTAGTGACCGTGGACGTCGATGATCATGTCGTGTGCTCCTGGGACTGAAAGGTCGATGACGGTGAAAGGATCAATGGGCCGCGGGCTGGGCGGCGGTGCGCAGGCTGCGGTCGCGCGGCGCTTGCGGATGGGTCCACTGCTTGACGACGAGCGCCGCGGTGGCGATCAGGCCCGGAATGGCCACGATCGTGAAGACGCGGTCGAAGCCCAGGCTGCGAGCCGCCAGCTCGGCCACCAGGAACGACCCCGCGATGCCGCCGAAGCGGCCGATGCCCAGCATCCAGGCCACCCCGGTGGCCCGGCCCTGGGTGGGATAGAAGGCCGCGGCCAGCGCCGGCATCGATGACTGCGCCGTGTTCATGAGGGTGCCGGCGACGAACACCATCGCCACCAGCAGGCCGTCGTTGCCCACGGCCTGGCCGATCAGGTACACCGACAGGGCCGTCAACGCATAGCCCACCGCGATGATCCGGTTGGCGTTGAAGCGATCCATCAGCCAGCCGAAGAACACGGCACCGACGCCGCCCAGCGGGAACAGCGCGGCCACCAGCACGGCCTTGTGGGGATCCATGCCCGCATCCTTGAGCAGGATCGGCATCCAGTTGATCAGCGCATAGAAGATCACCAGGCCCATGAAATAGGCCAGCCACAGCATGAAGGTGCCGATGCGGTGGCTGCGCCCCAGCACCACCGTCATCCCGCTGCCCGCCACCGGCCCGGCCTGCCGCTCGCTCAGCACGAAGGAGGTCGCCGTGGCCGCCGTGGCGGAGATGCGCACCAGCACCCGGCGGATGCGCTCGCTCGGCTGTCCCTTGGCCACCATGTAGCGCACCGATTCGGGCAGCGCCAGGAGCATCATCAGCGCCAGCACCACGGGCACGGTGCCGCCCAGCAGCAGCACGCTGCGCCAGCCCCAGTGCGGAATCATCCAGGCAGCCAGGAAGCCGCCGAAGGCCGCGCCCAGCGGAAAGCCGCAGAACATCGCGTTGGTCAGCATGGCGCGCTGCTTGTCCGGGCAGTATTCGCTGGTCAGCGTCACGGCATTCGGCATGGCCGCGCCCAGGCCGAGGCCGGTCACGAAGCGCAGGACGGTCAGGGCGTCGAGGCTGTGCGAGAAACCCGACGCCACGCTGCCGAGGCCGAACACCAGCACCGAGACTGTCAGCACGGCCCTGCGGCCGAACCTGTCGGCCAGCGGGCCAGCGCTCAAGGCGCCCGCTGCCAGCCCGAACAGTGCCGCGCTGAGCACCGGCGCCAGCGCCGGCTTGGCCACGCCCCACTCGCCGATCAGCGACGGCGCGATGTAGCCGATGGCGGCGGTGTCGAAGCCATCGAGCAGCACCACCAGGAAGCACAGGCCGAAGATCAGCCACTGGTAGCCGGAGAAGCCCTGCGCATTGAAGAAGGCCTGGACGTCCAGCGGCGCGTTGTTGTCTCTTGTCATGATCGCTTCGGTTCCGTAGGGGTCGTTCAGGCCGGGTCCATGCCCTGGGCGCGCTTGGCGGCGTCGGCCTCGGGCGAGGCCATGAAGGCCAGCATCTCGCGCACCGTCTCGGCCTGGGCCGTTCCGGTGCCGACGCCGGCGGAAAAAGTGGTGACGATCTGGATCGCCGACGGCAGCGGGCCCAGCAGGTCGATGCCCTGGACATGGATCAGTTCGGCCAACTGCTGGAAGCCGAGCTCGACCTCCCCGCGCGCCACCAGCGTGCCGACCGGCACGCCGGGCGGGGCCTGCACGATGCGCGGCTTGATCGCGTCGGCGATGCCCCAGCGCTCGAACAGGGCCGCCAGGGCGACGCCGCTCGGGCCGGTGGAATAGCTGAGGCTGCGCGCGGCCAGTACCGCATTGCGCAGCGCTTCCTCGGAGCCGATGTCGGGATGCGGCGCACCCGCCTTGACGGCCACCGCAACGCCGGAGCGCACCAGGTCGGTCTTGCTGCCGGCCTCGATGCGGCCGGCGGCGATCAGCTTGTCGATGGCATCGGAAGCCAGCACCACCACGTCGAAGGCCTCGCCGGCCTGCACCCGCTTGGCGGCATCGACGCCGCCGACCGATTCGATCGCGACCGAGCCCCCCGAGCGCTGCTCGAAGGCAGCCACCAGATCGGCCAGCACCTGGCGGGTGGCCATCGACGAAATCCCCTTGATCGCGGTCTTCAGCATGCTTTTCGCCTTGTCTCCAATGCCGGTGCGGCCGGCTCGATGGAGCGAATTTTGCGGCGGTATGACCCTGCCAGATTCGCCATAGGCCACTAGCAGCTAGAACAAAACGGCATATCATCAGCGGCTGAGCCTGGAGAAGCCCCGTGGACCTGAAACAGCTGGCGTATTTCGTTCGCGTCGCCGAGTTGGGCAGCTTCACCCGCGCCGCCGTGGCGCTGAAGGTGGCGCAGCCCGCGCTGAGCCGGCAGGTGCGCCTGCTGGAGGTCGAGCTGCGGCAGAACCTGCTGGTGCGCAACGGCCGCGGCGCCACGCCGACCGAGGCCGGCCAGGTGCTGCTGGCCCATGGGCGCGGCATCCTGCACCAGGTGGAGCGCGCCCGCGAAGAGCTCGACCGGGTGCGCGGCTCGCTGGCCGGCCGCGTGGCGGTCGGCCTGCCGCCCAGCATCGCGCGGGTGCTGACGGTGCCGCTGACCCGCGCCTTCCGCGAGCAGATGCCGCAGGCCCAGCTGTCGATCAGCGAGAACCTCTCGACCGCCATGCAGGACCAGCTGCTGCACGGCGGCCTGGACATCGCCGTGCTCTACGACACCCGGCCGATGCCCGGGCTCGATGTGCAGCGGCTGCTGGACCAGTCCCTGCTGCTGGTCGGCCGCCGCCCGCCGGGCCTGCAGGAAGACCCGCCGCCGGCGCCGCTGACGCTGGCCGAGGTGGCCCGGCTGCCGCTGGTGATTCCGAGCCGGCCGAACGCGATCCGGATGTACGTGGAATCGGAGATGGCCGGCATCGGCTGCACGCCGCGGGTGGCGCTCGAGATCGACGGCGTCTCGGCGATGCTCGACCTGGTCGCCGACGGCGCCGGCTTCGCGATCCTGTCGCGCAACGCGGTGATCCGCTCGATCAACCCCTCGGCCTACACCCTGCGCGAGATCGTGTCGCCGCCGCTGCGGATCCCGGTCTTCACCGCGGTCAGCGCGCTGCGGCGGGCCACGCTGACGCAGCAGGCGACGCTGGACCTGATCCGCAAGACCGCCGAGACGCTGCTGCGCGGATGAAGGCCTTCAGTCCGCCGCCGGGCCGCCCCAAGGCGGACGGCTCCCCCTCGGGGGGCAGCGAGGACACGCAGTGCCGAGCGTGGGGGCTCAGCCCTTGCGCGCGGCCAGCAGGCGGTCGGCGTAGTCCTGCCAGCTCGCCTCCTTGCCGAGCCCGTCGAACACGCCGGCCTTGGCCTGGTCGGCCACCCACTGCTGCTTGTCCGCAATCGCGGACGTCATGGTCGGCGCGAAGCCGGCCTCGCGCACCGTGTTGGCGGCTTCCCGCATTTCCTCGGCCCGGCGCTGGCCGTGCTGCACCACGCGGCTGAAGAAATAGGCGCCCTGCCGGCTCCAGTCGATGCTCGGAAAGGTCTCCTGCAGGGTCGGCAGCACATGGTCTTCGACCCCGTAGGCGCGCGCGGTGGCGTAGCTTTCGATCACCAGCGCCTCCAGGCCCTTGATCATCACGCTGCGGCTCATCTTGATCGCGCTGGCGACGCCCAGGCGCTCGCTCACGGCCTTCGTGTCCAGGCCCCAGGCGGACAGCGCCTCGGCCAGCGCGGCCGCGCATGCGCCGCCGAGCAGCATCGGCACGCGGATGCCGTAGGGCGGCACCGAGGTCATCACGCCGGCTTCGACGTAGTGCGCGCCGACGGCTTCGACCAGCGCCGCGCACTGCTGCTTGGTGCCGGGCGAGGCCGAGTTGAGGTCGAGAAAGACGGTGCCCGGGCGCAGCTGCGGCGCCGCCTCCTGCGCCACGCCCAGCGTGTTCGAGGCGGTGACGGCGGAGATCACCAGGGTGCCGGCCTGGCACAGCGCGCCCATGGACGGGTGCGCCGCCACCCCGGCCTGCGCCGCGTGCGCCTGCTCGCTCGCCTGGCGCGTCGGGTCGATGAACTTCAGGTCCCAGGCGCCGACCGTCCGGACGCCGGGCTTGTCCTTGAGGCCGAGCGCGAAGGTCTTGCCCACCTCGCCATAGCCGATCAGGCCGATGTGTTCGAGTTGCATGTCCGTCCCCATCTGCACGATCTACTGGCGCGGAATGCCGGCGGCGGCGATCACGCCGCTCCAGCGCCGGATCTCGCTGTCGAGCAGCGCCGCCAGCTCCTCGGGCGTGCCGGCGCGCGGCTGCACGTTGAGCGCCGCCAGCTGCTGCTGCACTTCGGCCGATGCCAGCGCGGCGCGAACCGCGCGGTTGAGCCGGTCGATCCGCTCGCGCGGCGTCTTGGAGGGTGCGGCCAGGGCGTTCCACGAGCGCACGTCGAAGCCCTTGAGTCCAGCCCCCTCGGCCACGGTGGGCACGGCCGGCAGGGCCGGGTTGCGGCCCTCGCCCATCACGGCGAGCGCACGCAGCGCCTTGCCCGAGATCTGCGGCATCACCGGCGACAGGATCTCGACGCCGGCGTCGATCTGGCCGCTGCGCAGCGCCGTCACCACCGCCGGCGTGCCGTTGAAGGGCACCACCTGGACGTCGATGCCGGCCCGGCTCTTGAACAGTTCCGCCGCCAGATTCTGGGTGCTGCCCACGTTCACAGTCCCGATGTTCAATGCCCCGGGCCGCGCCTTGGCCGCCGCCACGAGATCCGCCAGGCTGCGCAGCGGCGAGGCCTCGGGCACCACGATCGCGAGGTCGAAATAGCCGAGCAGCGAGATCGGCGCGAAGTCCTTACGGGTATCGAAAGGCAGGCGCTGGAACAGGCCCTCGCTGACCGCCGTGCCGTTGCTCATCAGCAGCAGCGTGAGGCCGTCCGGCGCCGCGCTGGCCACCGTCGTGCCGGCCACCACGCCGCCGGCACCGGGGCGGTTGTCGACCACCACCGGCTGGCCCAGCTGGCTGGCCATCGCCTTGCCGACGACGCGTGCCGTGAGGTCGGCGACGCCGCCGGCGCCGAAGGGCACGACGAGGCGGATCGGCTGGGTGTCGCGGCTGTCGGCCTGGGCGGCGAACGGGCAGGCGGCGGCAATGGCGAGCGCCGCGGAGGACAGGAGAAATGAACGGCGGGTTGTTCTCATGGCAGGCGCACTGGCTGAAAAAGGCCGCCAGTGTAGGCCCAAGGGCAGTGGCGTTCGAGGCGAGGGAGTTCAGGGGAGTGTGTTCCGCCGCGTTCCCGCCACCCACAGCACGCCCTTTTTTTCCGACCGACAAATCCTGGTCGAGGGGAACCCTCGCTCAGCGCCATCTATCTCGAAGGTGCACCAAAAACGAACGGGCCGCAGAGCGGCCCGTTCGTGTGGTCTCTTCGGCCGAAGCAGGCCAATGGCGTTGTCAGCTCGCGGATGCAGCCGTCTCCGGTGTGGCGGAGGTCAACACAGGCGCCGTAGCGTTCGTGGATGTGCGCGGGCTGCGGGTCTTGGCGGCAACTTGCGACTTGATCGCCCTGGCGGCGGCCCCCTTGGTGGCCTTCGCAGCAGCCTTTGGAGCCTTTGCAGCCTTGGGGACCGCAGCGGCCTTCTTTGCCGGCGCGGCCTTCTTCGAAGGAGCGCTCTTCTTTGGTGCAGCCTTTTTCGCGACCGGCTTTTCAGCCTTCGTTTCGGGCGTTGCGACAGAAGCGGGAGCAAGCTTCTTGGCGCGACGCGACGTCTTCACCGGTGCTGCAACTGTGCGGGCCTTGCGGGTGGCCTTTTTCGCCACTGCAGCGACAGGCGCCACGGCCTTTTCGACCGAAGGTGCTGCAGCGACGCCAGATTGATCGATGAGGAACTTGTCACGGTTGCGAACCGTGGCAATCCACCCGGGAGCTTTGCCGAAGCCCGTCCAGGTCTTGCCCGTCTTGGGGTGGCGGTACTTTGGAACGCCTGCGCCCTTGCGCACTGCTTTGCCACCGCCGAGGGCCTTGCCGGCGGCTACTTTCAATGCTTTGGCGCCACGGCCAAAGAGGTGTTCGACGGTCAGGCCAAACGTGGCAATCGACTCCTTGATTTGCGCAACCACCTTTGTCGTCTCAGCTTCACGGAGCGCAGCCGCTTCTTTTTCAAGTTTGGCGATGGCGGATTTGAGTTGCGCGTAGGACTTCGTCATTGAGTCTGGAACCTTTGAAGTTAAGGGAGTTCGTCGCTTGGCGTGATGAACGTTGGCGACAAAGGCGTCTGAATTTTGATGAATCGATTGAAAAACGTCTTCACTTCAAATGCACGCCGGCCCGGATTTTATCCACAGGCGGACCGGGAAGTCTTCTCACACCTGCATGACACCACTACAGCCGTCGCGAACGAAGTGTTCTTGGAGTGCGCCGCACGGTTCGCAGGATACCTTCAGCACACTCGGTACTTCAGCAGCCTGCTAAGAGGATCGAGGCCTGTCGACCCATTCATCGAGCCAGCTTCCAAAAGCGGCGACAATCCCAATATTCGCCTTGCGCGAATCGCAGACCAGGAAATAGGCCAGCCCTGTTTCAGCGATGTGCGCAAATGGCTGAACCAGACGCCCCAAGGCCAAGTCCTCCTGCACATACGCCTTCTGCGCCATGGCCACGCCGAGCCCATCGATCGCTGCCTGGTAACACAGGGCAGCGTTCGCCAGGGTCAATCCAGGCTGTGTCGGCGTCCCTGCAATTCCGGCGGAATCGAACCAGTGCTGCCACGCAGTCGGGATCATCATGGAGTGAAGCAACTGCACATCGAACAGGTCGGCCGGCGTGCAAAGCCGCCGCGCGATCGTCTTCGAACAAACTGGAATGTAGGCATCGTCGAAGATCCGGCCTACCAGGCGCGTGCGCGAACCCTCTGGCAGGAAGTGCTCGCGAACTGAGCCGCCTGCGCCGCAGGCGCGCGGCTCATTCGTACCGATGTCCCTGTGCCATCAGCTGCGGCGTCCTGTTCACTGCGTTGAGTCCATTCAAGATTCCGGGGCCAGCTCTGATGTCAGGGTAGCTTGGCACGCAGGCGGTCCAGCAGCGTGGGGGGGGGAGGCGAACACGCGCCAAGTCCCGACCAGGCAGGGCGTCATCGAGGAGCGCATCACAGGAGCGACACCCGAACAGGCGGATTGAGCCTCACGGGGAGACGATCCGTGTAGATCATGAAGTCGCAGACTTGTATCCGAGTCTGGCGGCGCGGAGCAAGTCACGGCAGCTTGGCTCGTACTTTGTCGAGCCAAGTAGGCGGGAGCCTGATCAACGCGCTCCCGTCGCCACTGCCGACCGTTACGGCCCCCAGCTCCCAATAGATCCGATCGAACTCAGGGTTGTGGAATTCCTCTTCGGCGAGCACAGAATCGTCGCTTGTGGACCGAAGACGCACCACACCCTCTGTATCGCCATCCCTCACACGACCCGCAGTGAGACAGACCTCTACTTTGTACGGACCGTAAGGGGATGGCCCCTTGGTGAAGCACTCGTAAGGGGTCGCTCGGGCATATGCGGCCTGCAGCCAATAGATCGAAACGGTCAGCAGCACCAACAGCACGAACCAGCGGCCTCTGGCGATAGCGCGTTCTTTGCGGCCAAACCTTTGGCTGGCGATCACGAAAGGCGTCCTCAGCAGGTGCCAACATAGCACCGGCAGTAAGAGAATCCAAAAGCCGGCACGAATATAGCAAGTCTCGCCGAACAGGAAGAATGTGAATAGCGTCAATTCATGCTCACGTAGAAATTGCGGGGCGGAGATGAAAGCACTAAAGCGGCACCCTAAGAGGTGGGTTGAGCCGCACGGGGTAGCGGTCCGAGTAGATCTTGAAGTCCCCGCCCTGATTGTGGCGGGCGCGGCTCGATGTGTCGGCGGCTTACGCGTGGTGCGGCCCTCTCATATCAGGGTAGCTTGGCACGCAAGCGATCCAGCAGAGTGGGTGGAAGGGAGATCGCGTCCCCGGTATAGGTGTCGTAACCCAGGGCATAGGGACGCCTCTGCGAGTCGAGGCGCCAAAAAAACCTAGCCGAATCTGGATAGGGATACATCCTCTCGGCAAGCAGATCCTGGCTGCTTGCGTCATAGAGTTGCAGAAGTACCATGTCGTTGGAAAAATGGCAGAAGCGCCCCGCATAAGGCGCGCTGTAAGGATTCATCAATTGGTTCCACTTGCAACTCGGCACCTGAGTCCTTCGCGTGTGGACATCGTTTGCATAGATGCACAACTGAATGATCGCGGCGAAAACGATCGCCCATTCGGCCCAATGGGTGAACATGCGCCCGAGTCTGGCCGCGCGGGGCGAGATAGATAGGCGCATCACAGCGGCACTCTGAGAGGCGGGTTGAGCCGCACGGGGTGACGATCCGTATAGATCATGAAGTCTCCGCCCTGTTTGTGATGGGCGCGCCAGTCACGGTAGTCCTTGTTCGTCACGGGGTAGAGCACGCTGCCCTTGCCGTACACGTCGCCATGAACCACGGGGTATTGAAACCACCCCTTGCCACCCGCCAAGTGATGGGCCGGCACGACGGCGACATGGCTGGCGCTCCAATGCCCGAGATATTGGTCGTCCGAGAACTCATACGGATCGCGCACGTACACCCACAAGTGAGGCACGATGGCCTCATTCCGTTGACGGTCGAAGCGGGCGTAGTCCACCGCCGCGTAAAAGTTGAAGGAACCCAGCGCGCCGGTCAGATCATCGGGCACACCGCCTGCCGTGAAATTCCGGTCAAGAAAGCTGCTGATCCGTTGGCCAAAGGTGGAGTTCGCTGGTTGACGTTGAAACTGGAATTTCCTGTGGAACTCCAAAAAGTCCGAATTCGCCTCATTCCAGGCTATGACGCCCTGAAGCTTGCGATACGGCAACAGAATGTCTCTCAAATTGGAGATGGCGTCTGGATGCCTGACTCCTTCTTTGATCAGTTCACCAAACGCCTCTTTGGACCGAGGGAACCGCAGCACCCAATCCATCTTGATGGTCGTGTCGTCCACCATGGCTCGCGCGTAGCGAGCGCCGTTCTGGTCGATCTCGGCAAACAAGTCGTCCTTCGAGCGCGAATAGTTTTCGTACCCCGCAAACCACCGCCTCTGCAGCTTGGCCGACATCGGCATCGACAACTTGTCCATGGCCTTGGGCACATCCTGGATATCGAAGGGCGGAACGCGGCTGGCTGGTGAAACCGGCGGTGCCGGCGGCTGCGGCGGTGGTGGGTTCTCCAGCCAATCGAAGAAGGCCCTCTTTGTTTCCGCCACCTTCGAGAAGGTACCCAATATCTCCGTCCGCAGGTCGGGTCTGACCTGCTTGTTCGGCGCTCGCGCAGGCAACCGGGGCGATGGATGCGCCAGCGGCGGAGGCGCCTTGTTCAGTGAAACACGCAGGTCATCGACTTCGCACACATAGCCTCGGCACTCAAGCCAGTCGCGAAAGAGATTATTTTTCGATTTCAGGAACTCAATGGGTTCCTGGCCGTTGGATCTAGCCATCTTCTTTCTCCCTTGAACGAGCGCGATTGTCGAGCCCGATGCAGTTCGAAAGCGTGGCCTATGTCCGCTATGGCCCGACGAGATTTCCTTTCTTTTGGAAGAGTTTTCGCAGAAGTTCATGCGAGCACCTTCATGTTGGGCGCATTGAGTCGCAGGCCTTAATCAGCCGACACACACCCGTGTCTATTCCGGCTCGATCCCTCCTCTACCCGTGCGTGGAATGGACGCTCGTCGAGCGAGCCTCGATCGATTTCCCTACTTGCCGTTTTTCGTGAAAGACGCCGACTCGGTCAACGTTCTCTCCTGCTTTCATCAGCATCACGATCCCCGCACGCTGCAGGAGTCGCTGGGTCTCTCAGGCTTGCTCGTAGCGCCGCCCCGCCGCCATCAACTCCGGCGTGCCGATCACCGCATTGAGGCCGTCGAAGTCGAGCATCCGGTCGCGCCAGGGCTGCGTCGTGCGGTGCGCGTGCAGGCTCGCGTAGTAGCCCTGCAGCGTATGCACCACCGCGCGGGCCGTGCCGCCCGGAAAGATCGCGATGCGGAAGCCGTGCGCCTGCAGCGCATCCGCGTCCTGCACCGGTGTCTTGCCGCCCTCGACCATGTTCGCCAGCAGCGGCACGCGGTGCGCGAATCGCTTGCAGGCCCGATCCATCTGCTCGGGCGAGCGCAGCGCCTCGATGAACAGGGCGTCGACGCCGGTCTCCAGGTAGGCCTCGGCGCGGTCGAGCGCGGCATCGAGCCCCTCGACCGCGAGCGCGTCGGTGCGTGCCAGGATCAGCGTGGCGTCGGAAGCCCGCGCGTCGAGCGCCGCCTTCAGCTTGCCGACCATTTCGCGCTCGGGCACCACGGTCTTGCCGTCGAGATGGCCGCAGCGTTTCGGGAAGCCCTGGTCCTCGATCTGGATCATCGCGGCGCCCGCGCGCTCGAAGCCACGCACGGTGCGTTGCGTGTTCAGTGCATTGCCGAAGCCGGTGTCGGCATCGACGATCACCGGCAGGCCGACGCGCTCGGTGATGCGCGCCAGCGTGTCCTCCACCTCGGTGAAGGTGGTGAGCCCGACATCGGAGCGCCCGAGCCGCGTGTAGGCGATCGAGGCGCCAGAGAGGTACAGCGCCTCGAAGCCGGCCTGCTCCGCCACCAGGGCGCTGAGTGCGTCGTAGACACCCGGCGCCAGCACGATGTCATTGCGCGCGAGGCGCGACTTGAATGATTCATCGGCCATGGGATGCCTTCCTTTCCTTGACCAGTGCGGCGGCGGTGCGCGCCGCGATAGAGCCGCCGGCGACTGCGCTCAGCAGGCCGTTGCCCGAGAGATAACCCCAGACCTCGTCGCCCGAGACGCCGCCCGCGGCGCCGCCGGCCGCCAGCAGGTTCGGCAGCGGCGTACCGTCCTGCCGCAGCACGCGCGCATCCGGCGCGATGTCGAGTCCGCCTTGCGTGTGGAACAGTGCGCCCGTGACCTTGACCGCGAAGTACGGCGCGGCCAGTGCGCGCTGGCAGACGCGGCCATCGGGCTGCGGCGTACCGGCCTGCAGCCCGTCCAGCGTCGATTGCAGCGCTACCGCCTCACAGCCGATGCAGGCCGCCAGTTCGGCCATGCCGTCGCAGCGCCTGAGCGCGCCGGCCGCCTCGGCCTCGCGGAAATCTGGGAAGCCGCGCGCCAGTTCGAGCAGCGGCGCATCGAACACGTTCCAGGCGACAGCGCCTGGCTGCGCCAGCACATGCACCGCAGCTTCGGAGTAGCCCTGCGTCTCGTCGTGGAAGCGCCGGCCCTCGCGGTTGATCTGCACGCCGCCTTCCGTCATCACGGCCCAGGACATCAGTGCGCCCTGCGGCGTGACCCAGGAGCCATGCCCCTGATAGCCGCCGAGGTCGCGCAATCGGGCGCCGATCGCCTGGCCCCAGAGAATGGCGCTGCCGTCGTTGCCCACATGGCCGCCGAAGGCCGCTTCGGCCATGTCGGGCAGCAGCGCGCGGACCATCGCGGCATTGCCGCCGAAGCCGTTGCAGGCCAGCAGCAGTGCGTCGCAGGCCAGCGTTTCCTCGTGGCCATCGGGACGGCGGTAGCCGATGCCGATTACGCGGTCGGCATCGTCGCACCACAGCGTGTCGACCAGCGCCCGCGTCAGCACCGGGATGCCCGCCGTTTCCACTGCCGCTTGCAGCCGCGCCATCAGTGCCGCACCGGTCTTCTGCGGCAGGGCATGCATCCGGTGGACGCTGTGGCCGGGATAGAGGAAGCCGTCGAGCACGATCCAGTCGAGGCCGTGCCTGGCCTGCAGGGCATCGAGTGCCGGTCCGATGGCCTCGGCATACGCCAGCACCAATGCCGGTGCCGCGCCGCCATGGGCCTTGGCCTGGATGTCGACCGCGAAGCGCGCGGGACTGTCACCCTGGATTCCCTGCTTGAGCTGCGCGCGCGTGCCGGGCGCGGGGATGAAGCCCGACGACAACGCGGTCGAGCCGCTCGGCACCGCATCGCGCTCGAGCAGCACGCATTCGATGCCCGCATCGTGCAGCATCAGCGCCGCCGTGAGCCCGCAGGCGCCGGCGCCGACGATCGCCACCGGCACGTGCATCTCGGCCTCGACGTGCGAAGCACGTCGAATGCGGCGCACCGGACCCTCCGATTGAATCGTCATGCCAGCAACTGCACGAAGGCCGCGCAGTCCACCACCTCGGCCACGTTGCGCATGTCGGCCAGCGCGGTCTCGTGCCGCTCCTCGCCGAAGGCCGCGCAGCCGTCGGCCAGCACCAGCGTGCGGTAGTCGCGCATGTGGGCGTCGCGCACCGTGCTCGCCACGCCGCCATTGGTGACGATGCCGCACACCGCCACGGTGTCGATGCCGGCGCGGCGCAGCACCCAGTCGAGCTGGGTGTTGAAGAAAGCCGAGTAGGCAACCTTGCAGACCGCGACATCGACCAGGCCGGCCAGCGCCTCGACGTTCGCCTGGCCCCAGCTGCCGGGCGCGAAATCGCCCCTGCGAAGGTACGGGCGCAGCGCCTTGAGGTGCGGCGACACCATCGGCTCGCCGGCCGCGTCGGGCCACAGCGTGAACTGGCTCGCGGCGACCAGCCCGCCTGCGGCCTTGAGGGCGCGCGCGACAGCCGCCACCCGGTCGGGCAAGAGCAGCGCGGGCGGGTTGCTGTCGCCGCCTCGGGCGTAGGCACCCTTGGCGTCGAGGAAATCGTTCTGCAGGTCGATCACGACCAGCGCGGTGCGCGACCCGCGGACCGGCACGGCGCCGCTCATGACAGCCTCACCAGCAGGTTGCCATGCGCATCGACCTCGGCATGGAAGCCGGGCTCGAGCCACACGGTGGTGTCGGCCTGTTCGAGGATCGCCGGCCCGTCGACGCGCGAGCCGACCGGCAGCGCGAGCCGCGCATAGCGCAGCGCCTCGCGCCATTGCCCGTCATGGAACACGCGCTGGGTGCCCAGCGGCGCGATGCTGCCCTCGCCTTCCGGCGCCAGCACCGCGAGATCGAACTTGGGCCGTACGCCGATGCGGGCATAGCGCAGGTTCATCACGCGGATGCCGATGCCGTCGAGCACGCGGCCGAAGGCGGCGCTGTAGCTGGCTTCGAAGGCGGTGCGGATGGCTTCACGCGTCAGGGCCTGCGCCGCGGCTGCCGGCAGCACCACCGGCAGCGTGTGGGTCTGGCCCGCATAGAGCATGTCGAGTGCGATCACCTCGCGCACCTCGTCGAAGCGCACGCCCGACGAATCGAGCCGCTGCTGGCAGGCCTCGGCGAGTTCGGCGATGCGCCGGCCCAGTTGCGCGACATCGAGTTCGTCGAGCGGGCGGTTGAGGGTCTGCACCGCGTCGTGCCGCATGTCGGCGATCACGCAGCCGAGCGCCGAGGTGACGCCGGGGTAGCGCGGCACGATGCCGATGGCGACGCCGACCTCGCGCATCATCGCGCACACATGCAGCGCACCGCCGCCGCCGAAGGGCATGTAGGCGAAGCGCCGCGGGTCGTGGCCGCGCTCGATCGACACCAGCCGGATCGCGCCGGCCATGCGCGCGTTGGCCACCGTGAGGATCGCCTCCGCCGCCTGGTACACGTCCAGGCCCAGCGGCTTTGCGACATGCGCTTCGATGGCCTGGAAGGACTTCTCGGCATCGAGCGCCGCCAGCAGGCCGCCGCCGAGCGGCCGGTCGGCGGCGATGCGGCCGAGCAGCACGTTGGCGTCGGTCACGGTCGGGCGCATGTTGCCGCGGCCGTAGCAGGCCGGGCCGGGGATGCTGCCGGCCGACTCGGGGCCGACCTGCAGCATGCCGCTGGCGTCGACCGAGGCGATCGAGCCGCCGCCGGCGCCGATGGTCTCGATCTGGATCATCGGTGAGCGGATCACCATGCCGAACTCGATCGCGGTCTGCGCCGCCAGCGCCGCCTCGCCGTTGGCGACCAGCGAGACGTCGAAGGAGGTGCCGCCCATGTCGCCGGTGATCGCGTTCGGAAAGCCCGCCGCCCGCGCGATGGCCGCGCAGGCGATCACGCCGGCCGCCGGGCCCGACAGCGCGGTGCGCACCGGCAGGTCGCTCGCGGTCTGGCGCGACATCACGCCGCCGTTGCTCTGAACCACCAGCAGCTCGCCGTCGAAACCCTGGCCGCGCAGGTCCGACTCCAGCCGTTCGAGGTAGCTGCCGACCACCGGCTGGAGCGCCGCATTGAGGGTGGCGGTCGAGCAGCGCTCGAATTCGCGGATCTCGGGCAACACCTCGCAGGCCGAGGTGACATAGGCGTTCGGCCACAGCGCGCGCACCGCGGCGACCGCCAGCCGCTCGTTCTCGGGGTTGGCATAGGTGTTGATGAAGAACACGCAGACCGCCTCGCAGCCGGCCTCGAACAGCGCCCGGGCCTGGGCCCGCACCTGGTCGAGATCGACCGGCGTGTGCAAGGTGCCGTCGGCCAGCACGCGTTCGTCGACCTCGCGCCGCAGGTCGCGCGGCACCACCGGCACGAAGCTGCCGCGCAGGCCCCAGGTCTCGGGCCGGTCGCGCCGGCGCATCTCGAGCACGTCGCGAAAGCCGCGCGTCGTGATGATGCCGGTGCGCGCCACCTTGCGCTCGAGCAGCGCGTTGGTGCCGACCGTGGTGCCGTGCACGATGGTGGCGATGGCCGCTGCCGAATCGGCCACGCGCGCCACGCCGTTCATGAAGCCGCGCGCTTCTTCGCCGCGCGTTGAAGGCACCTTGACGATGCGCGCCGTTCCCTCGCTCTCGTCGAGCACGAAGAGGTCGGTGAAGGTGCCGCCGACGTCCACGCCGACGACCAGGCGGCCCGCCGCCTTGCTTGTGTTCTCTGCTGTCATTGCGCGGCCTTCTTGTCGGTTGCTTCGCCGTTGTCCACATAGCCCATGGCCCGATCCTGCGCACGCTTCTCGCTGCTGCGCTTGTCAGGCGCGCCCCAGCCGCCGCCGCCCGGCGTCTCGAGTCGCACGCGTTCGCCGCGTGCGAGCCGGATGCCGTGCATCTTCGACACCATCGGCGGACGGTGCCAGGCACCGTCGTTCTCGTAGCTGAAGACGTTGACCGCACCCGGGCCGCCGCCCGCGATGCCCTTGGGCGGCGAGCTGCCGCGCTCGCCGAAGACGTAGACCTCGGCATCCTTTTCGAGCAACTCAATCTCGTAGATGGCGCCGAGGCCGCCGCGGAACTGGCCGTCGCCGCCCGAGTTCGGGCGCAACGACCATTCGGTGAAGCGCACCGGATAGGCGGCCTCGAGGATCTCGAGCGGCGGGATGGTCGCGGTCGAGATCGGCGCGTTGGCATGCGAGAGCCCGTCGCCGCCCGAATGGCCGCCGTGGCCGCCGCCGAAGAAGCTGAACATCACCCAGCGCTGGCCCTTGCGGGGTCCGTCGCTGCGGTGGCCCGCGATCGACAGCGCATTGATGGTGCCGTAGGCCTGCGCCACGGCACGCATCGGGTCGGCCCGCGCGGTGGCGCTGAAGATCACGTCGATCATGCGCAGGATGGTCTCGGTGTAGCCGCCGACGGGCCTCGGGCGCTCGGCGCTGATCACCAGCTTGTCGGGGATCAGGAAGTCGACCGCGTCGAGCACGCCGGCATTCGCCGGCACGTCGGGGAAGACATGCTTGAGCGCCACGTAGCAGGCCGCGATCGCGGTGGCGCGCGAGATGTTCACCGGGCCCGCGCATTGCGGCGAGGTGCGCGAGAAATCGAGCAGCAGGCGGTCGCCCGCCACCGTCATGTCGAGCGCGATGGTCAGCGGCGCGTTGACGATGCCGTCGTTGTCGAGCACGTCCTCGAAGCTGTAGCGGCCATCGGGCAGCGAGGCGATGTGCGAGCGCATCAGGCGCAGCGCGCGGCTGCGCAGCTCGCCCATCGCCTGCAGCACCCGCGCGTCGCCGTATTCGTCGAGCAGGCCGTGCAGCCGCTTGGCGCCGAGTTCGAGCGCCGCAAGCTGGCCGTTGAGGTCGCCCCACAGGCTTTCGGGCAGCCGCGTGTTGGCGCGCAGGATCGCCAGCACGTCGGGGTCGAGCACGCCGTCGCGCACGATGCGCACCGGCGGGATCTGCACCGCCTCCTGCCAGCACTCGGTGGCGGCCGGGTTGTAGTTGCCGGGCACCGCGCCGCCGACGTCGTGCCAGTGCGCGGCCGAAGCCATGTAGCAGTAGAGCTTGCCGTCGCGGAAGAAGGGCCGCACCAGCTTGAAGTCGTTGGCATGGGTGCCGCCGTCGTACGGGTCGTTGCTGATCCAGATGTCGCCATCCTTCATGCCGCCGCGCGGCGCGGCGGCGGCCGCGGTGGCGCGCACCGCGAAGGCCATCGCGCCGACGAACACCGGCAGGCCCGACTTGCCCTGCACCAGCGTGTCGCCGCTCGTCGCGTCGTAGAGGCCGTGGCAGGCGTCATGGGCCTCGGCAATGATCGGGTTGAAGGCGCTGCGGTAAAGCGTCGCGTCCATCTCGTCGGCCACCTGCTCGAGGCGGCCGCGCAGCACGGCCAATGTGACCGGGTCCATCGTGTGTGATTCGTTCATGGTCAATCCACCCTCGCCCCGCTGCTCTTCACCACCTTGGCCCATTTGTCGATCTCGCGCTTCAGGTGCGCGGCGAATTCGGCCTGCGTCGAGCCGACCGGCTCGGCGCCGAGCGCGGCGAGCTTGTCTCGCACGTCGGGCAGCCGCAGGATGCGCTGCACTTCGTTGGAGAGCTTGTCGACGATCGGCTGCGGCGTGCCCTTCGGCGCGAACAGGCCGGACCAGGCGTCGGCGTAGAAGCCCGGGTAGGTTTCGGCAATGGTCGGCAGGTCGGGCAGCGCGGGTGCGCGGTGCAGGCTGGTCAGCGCGATGGCCCGCAACTGGCCGGCCTTCACGTGCGGCAGCGCGGACGGCAGGCCGTCGACCATCATCTGCACCTGCCCGCCCAGCAGGTCGGAAACGGCGGGTGCGCTGCCTTTGTAGGGCACGTGCGCGATGTCGATGCCGGCGGCCGACTTGAGCATCTCCATGCCCAGGTGCGCGGCGGTGCCGTTGCCGAGCGACGCGTAGTTGAGCTTGCCGGGTTCGCGCTTGGCGAGCGCCACCAGTTCGGCCAGGTTCCTGGCGGGCACGGACGGATGGACCACGAGCACGTTGGGCACCACGGCGACCTGGCTGATCGGCACGAAGTCCGCGACCGGGTCGTAGGGCATCTTGCTGTAGAGCGAGGTGTTGATCGCGTGCGAGCCGGTGACGCCCATCACGAGCGTGTAGCCGTCGGGCGCGGATTTGGCGACCAGGTCGGAGCCGACGTTGCCGCCCGCGCCCGCGCGGTTGTCGACCACGACCGGCTGGCCCCATTTCTCGCTCATCTTGGTGGCCACCAGGCGCGCGGCGGCATCGGTGGCGCCACCGGGCGGGAACGGCACGACGATGCGGATCGGCTTGCCGGGGAAGTCGTCGGCCTGTGCGGCGGCGAGGAGCGGCACGCAGACGAGGACGGCGGTCGCGAGTTGGCGCAGGAGTTTCATGGGCGTTCGGTGGATGAGGATTCGGTCAGCTGCTGCCACAGGAGGCGCAGGGCGATGTCGGGGACGTCGAGCACGGTGTCGCAGAACGAAGCCGCACGATCGGCCGCGATGCTGCGCGCGGCGTAGTGCCCGAACTTGGCGCACAGCGCAGCGCGGTCGAGCGGCTGGGACGCGTCGCCGGGGATGGTGTCGACCGCCTGGCGCAGGCGGGTGGTGGCGGCGTCGGCTTCCTGCGTGACTTCGAGCGTCGCGCCGCGCTGGCGGCGCTCGGTCAGGTCGGTGTCGACGCGCAGTTCGACGAGCGCTTCGAGGCGGCGCAGCTCCGGGTCGTCGAAGCGCGCAGGCTCATAGACCGAGGGGTCGATGTCGCCGAAGCGCAGCATCGCCGCGACGCCGAAGGACAGGCTGAACTGCGCCTGGATCGGCGTGCGCGGCGCGCGATTGCCACAGTAGACCGTGGCCTCTTCGTAGACCGTGAGAACGATGGCGCGGACCGACTGCGTGCCTGTGGTCAGCAGCGCGCGGATGCCCCGCGCCGCCACGGCGCCGTAGTGCACATGGCGCACGGCCGCAAAGGGCTTCAGGTAGGCGTCGAGCAGCAGCGTGGTGTCCGCGGCGGGTAGCGCTTGCGGCGCGGCGGCCGCATGCGCGCTCGCGTAGTGCGCGAGCGCATCGGCAGGCGCATCGATGCCGGCCGCGCTCGCGAAGGCGGATTGAAGCCCGAGCATCGCGCTGTGCGCGAGGTAGGTGTTGCGCGCCGTGCGGCCGGATGCGACCGGCAGGTAGAGGCTGGTCGCGAGCTGGCAGGCCGCGATGTCGATCGCCTGCACGATGCCCGCCGGCGGCAGGCCGAGCAGGCGGGCGACACCGGCGGCAACGCCGAGCGCGGGCCAGTTGGCGTCGACGTGCATGCCGGGACCGATGCGCAGCCACGCGCCCGCGCGGGCCCCCACTTCGTAGCCGAGCACGAAGGCGTCGACCAAGCCGCCCAGCGTCGCGCCGCGTTGCACGGCCAGCGGCAGCAGCGCCGCGATCAGCGCCACACCAGGCCGGCCGTGCGCGAGCGCGTGGCCCTCGCAGGCCTCGTCCCAGGTCGCGGCCATGGCCAGCACCTGCGCAGCGCCGTGCAGGCCGATCGCCGGGCCGCTGGGGAAGCGGAAGGCGCCGGGCTCGATCTCCGCGAGCATGGATTCGAGGCGCCGCACCTCGTCGGCGTGGCGGCCGGCGATCGCGCAGCCGATGGTGTCGAGCAGCAGGCGTCGCGCCTGCTGCGAGGCCGCGGGCGACGATGTGCCGCTGGCGTGCAGGGCCACGGTGGCGTGAAGCACCGCCAGATGCGCGTCCCAGCGACGTGCGTCTTCGGCGGCGGCGCGGTGGTCAGTCGGCATGGGCGTTCTTTGCGGCTTGGCGCAGGCGCAGTTGCTTCAGCAATCCGCCCGCGCGCACCATGTCCATCAGGAACGAAGGCACGGGCTCGCACGCCAGCGCGCGGCCGTCGGCGCCCAGGATCGCGGGGCGTTCCACGTCCAGCGATACCGGCGCGCCGTCGGACAGCGACTCGGCCTCGGCGCACGTGAGCAGCAGCAGGCCCACGTTGAATGCATTGCGGAAATAAAGCCCGCTGTAGGAGGGCGCGATCACCGCGGCCACGCCCAGGTGCACCAGCACGGCGGCGGCCTGCTCGCGCGAGGAGCCGATGCCGAAGTTGGGCCCGGCGACGATCACGTCGCCGGCGCGCACCTCGCGCGCGAACTCGGGGCGCACGGCTTCGAGGCAATGCCGGGCGATGATGTCGATGCCGTGTTTCATCGCATGGCCCGGCGCCAGTGCGTCGGTGTCGACGTCGGGGCCGAGGCGCCAGACGCGATGGCGTACCTTTTCTTCACGCATGTCGGCTCCCTCCACGTCGCGTGAAACCGGCGCGGCCAAGCCCAGGGATACCGCGGATCTGGCTTTGCCAGGCCGCTGGTATCGCCCCCTCGAGGGGGTAGCGCCGAAGGCGCATCGGGAGTGAGCTTTTCATGCCAGCACCTCGCGCGGATCGGTCACGCGGCCGCGCAGCGCCGACGCCGCGACGGTGTAGGGCGAGCCCAGGTACACCTGCGCGCTCGGCGAGCCCATGCGGCCCTTGAAATTGCGCGCGGTGGTGGAGATGACCGTCACATCGTCTCCCATCGGATCTCCGTAGCCGGAGCAGGCGCCGCAGGCGGTCGGGAAGAGTTCGGCACCGGCATCGAGCAGCACTTGCAGGACGCCCTCATCGCGCGCCTGTTCCTGGTCGCGCAGGCTGGCCGGCGCGACCATGAGCCGCACGCCGCCGGCGACTTTGTGGCCGCGCAGCACTTGCGCCGCGGCGCGCAGGTCGTCGAGCTTGGCGCCGGTGCAGGCGCCGATGTAGGCGACGTCGATGGGCGTGCCCGCATAGCGGCTCACGCCATGGGCATTGGCCGGGCTGTGCGGCGCCGCGACGTAGGGTTCCAGCGTGGCGGCGTCGAAGCGGTGGCGCGTGAACACCGCGTCGGCATCGGTGAACCAGGGCGCGGTATCCACCGGTGGCGCACCGGCCTCGGCGAGGAACGCGGAGGTGGTCGCGTCCGGCGCGATCAATCCGACCTGCGCGCCCAGCTCGGCGCTCATGTTCGACAGCGTCATGCGCTCCTGCATCGACAGCGCCGTGACCGCCGGTCCGCAGAACTCGACCGCCTGGTAACGCCCGCCGTTCATGCCGAAGCGCGCCAGCATGTGCAGCATCATGTCCTTGGCAGTCACGCCGGCGGGCAGCGCGCCGTCCCACCACATCCGGATCGTCTCGGGCACGCGCAGCCAGATCTCGCCGGTGACCACCACCCCAAGCATCTCGGTGCTGCCGACGCCGAACATGTAGGCGCCGAAGGCGCCGCCGGTGGGCGAATGCGAGTCGCCGCCGACGCACAGCATGCCGGGGCGGATGTGGCCATGTTGCGGCACCACTACGTGGCAGATGCCCTGGCTGTCGTAGACATGCGGCAGTTGCTGGTCGCGTGCCCAGTCGCGCGCGATGCGCACGATGCGGCGCGAGTCCTCGTCGCGCTCGGGCACGTAGTGGTCCATCACCAGCACGATGCGCGAGCGGTCCCAGATCTGCGCCCCGAGTTCTTCGAGCATCGGCTGCAACCGGCGCGGTCCCGAGGAGTCGTGGAACATCGCCATGTCGACCGCGCAGGTGACGATCTCGCCCACCGCGACGGTCTCGCGGCCGCAGGCGCGCGCGATGAGCTTCTGCGCCAGCGTTTGCGCACGGGTGGTGGCGGAGGTCGAGGCGGTCATTCCGGCTTGGCTCCGGAGTACTTGACCACCTGGGCCCAGCGCTTGATCTCGCTCTGGACGAAGGGGCCGAACTGTTCCGGCGTATTGCCGACCGGAATCACGCCCTCGCTGTCGAAGCGCTTGCGCATCGCCGGCTCGCCGATGGCCTGCCGTGCCGCGTCGGCGATGCGGCGCGTGAGCTCGGGCGGCATGTGCGCCGGCCCGAACAGCCCGAACCAGGCGCTCGACTCGTAGCCGGGCAAGGTCTCGGCGATGGCCGGCAGGTCCGGGAACTCGGGCAGGCGCCTGGCCGAGGTCACGCCCAGCGCCTTGAGCTTGCCGGCCTTGATGTGCTGCTGCACGTTGCCGACCGCCGCGAACATCAGCTGCACCTGGCCCGCGAGCACGTCCTGCACCGCCGGCGCGGTGCCGCGGTACGGGATGTTGACGATGTAGACGCCCGACTGCATCTTGAAGGCCTCGCCGGCCATGTGCAGCGAGGAGCCCAGCGCGCCGATCGCGAAGTTGAGCTGGCCCGGCTGCGCCTTGGCCAGCGCGATCAGCTCGCGCACGTTGCTGGCCGGCACCGACGGATGGGCGACCAGGATCGACGGCGAGGTCGCGACACAGGTCAGCGCCGTGAAGTCCTTCACCGGGTCGAAGGGCAGCGTGGGGTAGAGCGTCGCGTTGATCGCATGGCTGGTGAAGCTCATCAGCAGCGTGTTGCCGTCGGGCGCCGCCTTGGCGACCGCATCGGCGGCGATGTTGCCGCCGGCGCCGGGCCGGTTCTCGACGATCACCGTGCGGCCCAGCACCGGGCCCATGCCGGCCGCGAGCGTGCGCGCGATGGTGTCGGTCGAACCGCCAGCCGGCGCACCGACCAGGACGCGCACGGGCGCGTTGCCGACCTGGGCCTGGGCGGCGCCGGCCAGTGCCGCGGCCGACGCGATCAGGATGTCTCTGCGTTTCATGGGTGTCTCCTGTGGGTGTTCCCGGCCGGCGTCCCGCGGCTCACAGGCCGAGGTAGGCGCGGCGCAGTTCATCGCTCGCGAGCAGTTCGTCCGGCGCGCCCGAGAAGCGCACGCTGCCGTTCTCCAGCACGTAGGCGCGGTCCGCGATCTCCAACGACTGGCCGACGTTCTGCTCGACCAGCAACACCGCCAGGCCGCCATCGCGCAGTTGCCGGATCAGCGTGAACATCTCCTCGACCAGCAACGGCGACAGGCCCAGCGAAGGCTCGTCGAGGATCAGCAGCACGGGCTCGGCCATCAGGCCGCGGCCGATGGCCAGCATCTGCTGCTCGCCGCCGCTCATGGTGCCGGCGTTCTGGCGGATGCGCTCGCGCAGGCGCGGAAAGATGTCGAACACCTTCTCCAGATTCGTCGCCCGGCGCTCGCGGGCCCGCGTGAAGGAGCCGAGTTCGAGGTTCTCGAGCACGCTGAGGTTCGGGAACACCTTGCGGCCTTCGGGCACCTGGATCAGGCCGGCCTTGACGACCTCCCGGTAGTGCGCGCCGCTCAGGTCCTTGCCGTCGAAGCGCACGCTGCCGCTCCAGGCCGGGCAGAGGCCGCAGACCATCTTGTTCAAGGTCGACTTGCCGGCGCCATTGCTGCCCAGCAGCGCGACCATCTCGCCGGCATTCACCTGCAGGTCGACGCCGCGCAGCACCTCGACGCGGCCGTAGCCGCCGCGCAGGCCCTGGATTTCCAGCAACGCAGTCATTCGAATACCTCCGTGCTTCGCACTGCGGTCATGCGTCCGCCCCCTTCGCAGCGGCCGCCTTGCGCAGCCGCGCCGCGGTGCCGTGGCCCAGATAGGCCTCGACCACCTTGTCGTTCGACGTCACCTGGGCCGGGCTGCCCTCGGCGATCAGCCGGCCCTGCGCCAGCACCCAGACATGCTCGGCCAGGTTCATCACGGCCTGCATCACGTGCTCGATCATCAGCACCGTGACGCCGCCGTCGGCGATGCCGCGCACCACCGGCATCATCTCGGCGATTTCCTGCGGGTTCAGGCCGGCGAGCACTTCGTCGAGCAGCAGCAGGCGCGGCTGCGTGGCGAGCGCGCGGGCCAGCTCGAGCCGCTTGCGGCCGGCGACCGTGAGGTCGGAGGCCGGCTTGTCGAGCTGCGCCGCGAGGCCGACGCGCTGCGCCACCTCGTCGGCCTGCCGCAGCGCCGCGCCCCGGCCGCGCTCGTGCAGATGCGCGCCGACCGCGATGTTCTCGCGCACGGTCTGGGCCGCGAAGGGCTTGACGATCTGGAAGGTGCGCGTCATGCCGAGCGAGGCGTTGCGATGCGGCTCGCGGCCCGTGATGTCCTGGCCGGCGAAACGAACCCTGCCGGTATCGGGCTTGAGAAAGCCCGACATCAGCGCGAACAGCGTGGTCTTGCCGGCGCCGTTCGGGCCGATCAGCGCCGTGAGGCTGCCTTCGGCCACCGAGAGGCTCACGCCCTGCACCGCCTTCAGGCCGCCGAAGGAGCGCGAGATGCCATCGAGGACGAGCAGCGGCTCAGCCACGGGGACCTCCCAACGCCTGCGCCCAGAGCTGCCGCACCGACAGCCCCATGCCGGCGATGCCGCGCGGCAGGAAGATCACGATCAGCACCAGCACCGTGCCGTAGATCACCATGTTGATGCCGGGCAGCTCGCCGAACAAGTTGCGCGTCAGGTCGGCGAGCAGATGCAGCACCACCGCGCCCAGCACCGGCCCCCACAGGGTGCCGACACCGCCGACGATGGCCGCGACCAGCGCCTCGACCGAGGTGGCCGGGCCATAGGCGATGCCCGGATCGAGGTACTGGAACACCTGCACGTAGAAGGCGCCGGCCGCGCCCATGAAGGCGGCCGAGATGCCGATGGCGCCGAGCTTGACGCGGAACGGGTTCACGCCCACCGCGCGCGCCGCGTCCTCGTTGTCGCGCACCGCCTGCAGCCAGGCGCCGAAGCGTCCGTTGCGCAGCCACCAGCTGACCAGCAGCGCGGCCGTGACGAAGGCCAGCACCACCCACAGGTAGCCGGCGCGCGAGCCGAACTGCAGATTCGATGGCGCCTCGCGCAGGGGCAGCATCAGGCCAACGCCGCCGCCGGTGAAGGGCACCGACAGCGCGACGATGCGAAAGACCTCGGCGAAAGCCAGCGTCACCAGCGCGAAGTAGGAGCCCTTGAGCCCGTAGCGGAAGGTCAGCGCGCCGATGAACAGGCCGACGCAGGCGGCACCGGCGACCGCCAGCCCGAGCGCGACCCAGGCATTGATGCCGCCCTGCAGCTGCGCGATGGCCTGGATGTAGGCGCCGGAGCCGAAGAACAGGGCATGGCCGAAGGAGAACTGGCCGCCGAAGCCGCCCAGGATGTTCCAGGCCTGCGCGATGAGCGTGGCGTAGAGCGCCATCATCACGAAGTTGAGGGTCGCGCCCGAGTGGCTGACCAGCGGCACGCAAGCCACCAGCACCGTGAAGAGCGCAATACCGACCAGTTGACGTGGACCACTCATTCCTTCGCTCCGAACATGCCCTGCGGCCGAAACAAGACGACCCCGATGAAGATCGCGAAGATGCCGATCTGCCCCAGCGACTCGCCGAGGTACAGGCCGCCGAGCGACTCGACGACGCCGACCAGGAAGCCGCCGATCAGCGCGCCGACGAAGCTGCCCATGCCGCCCAGCACCACGATCGTGAAGGCCACCAGCACGAATCCGCCGCCCACCTGCGGGTTCACGTAGTAGGCCGGCAGCAGGAAGCAGGCGGCCGCGCCGAGGCAGGCCAGGCCGATACCGAAGCTCATCGCGTAGACGTGGTCGACATCGATGCCCATGAGCTTGGCGCCCTCCTTCTCTTTTGCCACGGCGCGGATCGCGCGGCCCAGGTCGGTGCGGCCCATGACCCAGAACAGCAGCGCCGACACCACCAGCGCCCCGGCGAAGGCCACCAGCTTGGGCACTGCGATCATGGCGGGACCGATCGCGACCGTGCTGAGCGAATAGGCGGTGTCGATGTTGCGCGTGTCCGACTTGAAGAACAGCAGCGCCAGGTTCTCCATCACGATCGCGATGCCGAGCGTGACCAGCAGGATGTTTTCGTCCTTGCCGTGGCCTGCGCGGTTGACCACGATGCGCTGCAGCCCGTAGCCGAGCGCGAACATGCCGGGGATCACGATCGGCAGCGCCAGGTAGGGATCGATGCCCCAGCGCTCCTTGAGGAAGTACACCGCATACAAGGCCAGCATCAACGAGGCGCCGTGCGCGAAGTTGATGATGTGCAGCACGCCGTAGATCAGCGTCAGGCCGAGTGCGATCAGGGCATAGACCGCGCCGGTCGTCAGGCCGTTCAGGACCGATGAGAAGAGGATGCTGAAGTCGAACATGTGCAGTGTCGAAAGGGAACCCGCCCGCACCGCGTGGCGCGGCCGGACGACTTGCCTGGCGGATCAGACGTTCAAAGGAAACAGCGGGTCGACCTCGCGGAACTCGCGCGGGACGATCACCTTGATGTCGTTCTTCACGACCTGCGTCATCAGTGGCTGGGCGCCTTCGTTCTGGCCGTTGACGAACTTCGTCGGGCCGTACGGCATGATGTGATTCGAGTAAGTGCTCTTCTCCAGCGCATCGATGATGGCGGCGCGCTCGCTCGACCTGGCGCGCTCCAGCGCATCGGCCAGCAGCCACATCGCGGTGTAGGTCATGAAGACCTCGTAGCTGAAGAACTGGCCCTGCGCCTCGACCCGGCGGCGCAGCTCCTGAGAGCGCTTGTCCTTGGGGTTGAACCAGTGGTTGCAGTCGATGATGCCGTTGGCCGCTTCCGGAAACTCCTTGACGAACTTGTAGCTCGACGCCGCGCCGCCCAGCACCGAGAAGATCGCCTTCGGCTTGACCTTCTGCTGCTGCATGGTGCGCACCAGCAGCGCGTACTCGTTGTAGTAGTTGGCCGGGATCACGATGTCGGGGTTGATCGACTTCATGCGCAGCACGATGTTGTTGAAGTCGCGCGTCGGATTGGCGTGCTTCACCACCTCCTTGACCTCGAAGCCGTAGCCCGGCAGCTCGCGCGACAGCAGCGCCGCGGTGCCGGAGCCGAACAGCGAATCCTCGTGGATGATCATCACGGTCTTGGCCGGGTTGCCCGCCGCCTTGTTGAGCACCAGCAGGTTGGCCATCGCGACCTCGGTCGACTTCTTGTAGCCGGGACCGAAGCGGAAGGTGTTCTTGAGGCCGCGCTCGACGATCTGGTCGGCCACGCCGACATCGACCACGTGCGGCAGGTTGTACTTGGCCGCGGCCTGCGTGGTGGCCAGGCAGATCGCCGAGGCGTAGGCACCGACGATGGCCGAGACGCCGGCCTCGTTCATCTTCTCGACTTCGGCGGCGCCGGCCTGCGGCTGCGACTGCGCATCGCCGAGCAGCGCTTCGATCTTTGCGCCGCCCAGCGACTGGATGCCGCCGGCCTTGTTGATGTCCTCGATCGCCATCAGCGCTCCGAGCCGGCACTGCTGGCCCGAGTAGGCGAGTGCGCCGGTCACCGGATGCAGCACGCCGACCTTGATCGGCTTGGGCTGGGCACCGGCCACCAGCGGGAAGGCAATGGCGGAAGCCACGGCGGCGGATTGCGACATGAAGCGGCGGCGGTCCTGGCGATCGAGGCGATGGGGCATGGTGCTTTCCTTTTTCTTCAGTTGAACTGGGCTGACACGTCTTTGCTGACCCACACCTTGGCGTCGATGCTGCCGACGCGCGACAGTTGCATCTCGTAGGTGTAGCGGTCGGGCCGGTAGAAGCCGTGCAGCCACTGCACCGGGCGTTCGGCTTCGTCGTAGATGAGGCGGCGCACGGCCAGCAGGGCCGAGCCGACCGAGACTTCGAGGTGCTCCGCGAGCACGTTGTCGGCCAGGCGCGCCGAGAGGGTCTGGTGCGCGCGGCCGACCTTGACGCCCGACTCTTCGAGCAGCACCAGGATCGGCTTCTTCGCGAGTTCGCGGCGGCCGAACTTGCGCGCGATGTCGTTCGGCACGTAGGTCGTGATGTGCGACAGCGGCCCCTCGCGCGTCGAGCGCACGCGCACCGCCTTCTGCACCGCGTCGCCGAGCTTCAGCTGCAGCGCCTCGGCGACCTGGGGCGAGGCGGAGATCGTTGCCACCTCGATCACCTTGACCGAGGTGTGCAGGCCCATGGTCACCAGGTTCTCGAGCAGGCCGCGCAGATTGGCGCGCGCCATGCCGTCACCCGCGCGTGGCTCGGCGCTCGGTGCCGGTGGAACGGGGCGCGTGCGCCGGCCGGGGTTGCGTGAGATCAGGCCTTCGGCAGACAGCTGGCCGAGCGCGCGCCGGATCGTGACGCGGGCCACGCCGAACTGCGCCATCAGCGCCAGCTCGCCCGGCAGGCCATCGGCGAAGCGCCCTTCTTCGAGTTGCTCGCGCAGCACCAGATAGATCTGGTGGTATTTCGGCAAGGGCATCTGCGACATGCCCGCGATGGTTGGGCACTTCTATTGTTCTGTCAATGGGACATTTGAAGGCGGGTCGAAGCTTGTCCCATCGGCGCTGCCCGGCGCCACCCGCGAGTTCGTCGGAGCGTGTTAGTTGTGCTCGCCGGCCACATCCCGCGTCGATTCGCGCACCACCAGCTCGGGCCGCAGCACCACGGTGAAGCTCGACAGCGCCCGGCCCTCGATGCCGTCGAACAGCATCTCGGCCGCGCGCCAGCCGAGCTCGCGGTGCGGCAGGCGGATCGTGGTGAGCGGCGGGTTGACCATGTCGACCAGCGGCATGTCGTTGTGGCCGGTGATCGAGATGTCCTGCGGCACCCGGATGCCACGCGCGCGCAGCACGTCGTAGGCGCCGAGGGCCACGAGGTCGTTGCAGCAGACCACGGCCTGCGGACGCTCGTGGCCTTCGAGCAGCTTCTCCATCGCGACCCGGCCCGCCTCGCGGCTGTAGCCTTCGCATTCCTCCACGCAGGCCAGTTCGAGTCCGCGGTCGCGCAGCGCCTGCTCGACACCCTGGCGACGGCCGACGCCAGTGGGCACGTTCTGCGGGCCGGCCAGGTGCGCGATGCGGCGGTGGCCAAGCGACACCAGGTGGTCGACCGCGAGCTTCATCGCCAGCCGGTCGTCGCTGACCACCGCGGGCAGGCGCCCGCTCTCGTCGGCGCGGTTGACCAGCACCGCCTGCATGCCGGCCTTGGCGATGTAGTCGACCAGCGGGTCGTCGCGCGTGGCGATCGCGAGCACCAGGCCGTCGACCCCCTGCGCCAGCATGCGCTCGACGATCGGGCGTGCCAGCGTGGGGTCGACGACGTTGGTGACGAAGACGAAGTAGCCGCGCGCCGCCGCGCTGGCCTCGATGCCCTGGAGGATCGGCGGGAAGACCGGGTTGGTGATGTCGGGCACCAGCACGCCGATGGTGTGGGTGCGCCCGGTTCGCAGCGCCGAGGCCGCGCGATTGGGCCGGTAGCCGAGCTTGCGCGCCGCCTCCTCGACCACCTTGAGCACCTCGGCGCTGATCAGGCCGCGCTTGTCCGGGTTGAGCGCGCGCGAGACCGTGGACACATGCACGCCGGCGGCCTGCGCGACATCGCGGATGGTGACGGTGGACGCGGTCTGGGGCTTCATGAATGCAATCGATTGAATACGTCAGGCCGGGGATTTTGTGATTTTCCACGAAGACGAAGTGGATATGGGGATTTTACTTTCCGACGATATTGGGAAATAATCTGCAAACGTTTGCATAAAGGCGACCACCCCATGAACTTCGTCACTACCCCCGATTCGGTGCTCCAGATCGCCCTCCAGGCGATGGAGCGCACCCCCGACCCGCGCTTGCGCAGCGTGATGGCCGCCCTCACCCGCCACCTGCATGCCTTCGTGCGGGAGGTCGAACTGACCGAGGACGAATTCGAGCGCGCGCTCGAGTTCCTGGTCGCCATCGGCCAGGCCAGCGGCGAGAAGAAGAACGAGGTGGTGCTGGCCGCCGACCTGCTGGGCGTGTCGACCCTGGTCGCCCTGCTCAACAACCAGGACCCGCAGGGCGAGTCGCCGGCCGCGCTGCTGGGCCCGTTCTGGCGCGCGAATGCGCCGATCTGCGACTGCGGCGAGACCATCGCGCGCTCCGACACGCCGGGCGTTCCGCTCGAGGTCGCCGGCACAGTGCGCGACGACAAGGGCCGGCCGGTGGCGGACGCGACCCTCGACGTCTGGCAGGCCTCGCCGGTCGGCCTCTACGAGAACCAGGACCCCGCGCAGGAGGACATGAACCTGCGCGGCCGCTTCAAGACCGATGCCGAGGGCCGCTTCCATTTCCGCAGCGTGCGTCCGGCCGGCTATCCGGTGCCGACCGACGGCCCCTGCGGCGACCTGCTGCGCGCCCAGCTGCGGCATCCCAATCGTCCCGCGCACCTGCATTTCATGGTGAGCAGGCCGGGCCACAAGGTGCTCGTCACGCAGGTCTTCGCCGACGACGACGTGAACCTCGAAAGCGATCCGGTCTTCGGCGTGACCCGCCGGCTCATCGGCCGCTTCGAGCCGCCGCACGGCGGGCAGAGCGCGACGCTGCAGTACGACTTCGTGCTGGAGCCCGGCGAGATGAAGTTCCCGCGCGCACCGATTCCCTGAGCACACCGCTCGACAAGTCCTCACCCCTGGAAAGCCCATGAGTTTTGATCCCACACCCCGACTGGACGGCAAGGTCGCCGTCATCACCGGTGGCCTCGGCGCCATCGGCTATGCAACTGCGCGCCGGCTCGCCGCGCTCGGCGCGAGCTGCGTGCTGCTGCATCGCAAGGCCGAGGACGCCGACGCGCGTGCCGCGGCCTTGCCCGGCGGCGCCGGCCAGCGCCATGCGGCCCTGCGTGCCGACATCGTCGACACGCCCAGCCTGCAGCAGGCCGCCTCCGACGTGCAGGCCGCCTACGGCCGCTGCGACATCCTGGTCAACAGCGCCGGCCACACGCGGCCGGTACCCGCCGCCGACCTCGACGCGCTGACCGACGAGCTGATCGACGAACTGCTGCGCGCCAATTTCCGCGGCGTGTTCGCCACCATCCGCGCCTTCGCGCCGATGCTCAAGGCCAGCGGCGACGGGCTGGTGGTCAATGTCTCGTCGATCGCGGGCTTCACCGGCGTCGGCAGCAACCTGGCCTACGTCGCCGCCAAGGCCGGCCTCGACGTCGTCGGCGATGCGCTCGCCAAGGCCCTGGCACCGGCGGTGCGCGTGGTCTCGGTGTCGCCGGGCGCCGTCGAATCGGGATTCGTTCCCGGTCGCGGCGCCGAGTTCGCCGACAAGATGGCCGCCACCACGCCGCTGGGCCGCATCGGCCGGCCCGAGGACGTGGCCGCCACCATCGAGGCGCTGACCACCACGCTGCGCTTCGTGACCGGCACCCGCATCGTGGTCGATGGAGGGCGCCACCTGTGAACGCAAAGACCTTGATCACCTGCGCCGTCACGGGCAACCTCGTGAAGCCCGAGCAGACGCCGCACCTGCCGATCACGCCGGCGCAGATCGCCGACGAATGCCTGGCCGCGGCCGAGGCCGGCGCCGGCCAGGTGCACATCCATGTGCGCGACCCCGAGACCGGCAAGCCGTCGATGGAGGTCGAGCTCTACCGCGACGTCGTCGACCGCATCCGGCGCCGCAACCGCGAGCTCATCATCAACCTGACCACCGGCCCGGGCGGCCGCTTCGTGCCGAGCGAGGACGACCCGAAGGTCGCCGCGCCGGGCAGCACGCTGCTGCCGCCCGAGAAGCGGGTCGAGCACATCGCGCTGATCCGGCCCGACGTCTGCTCGCTCGACCTCAACACGATGAACTCCGGGCCCGACGTGGTCATCAACACGCCGAAGAACGTGCGCCGCATGGCCCGGGTGATCCGCGAAGCGGGTGTCAAGCCCGAGCTCGAGATCTTCGACTCCGGCGACGTCAACCTGGCGCTCGACCTGATCGCCGACGGCACGCTCGAGGGGCCGGCGATGTGGACCTTCGTCCTCGGCGTGAAGTACGGCTTCGCGCCGACGCCCGAGACGCTGCTCTATGCCCGCAACATGCTGCCGCGCGGCGCCTTCTGGAGCGCCTTCGGCATCGGCCGCATGGAGTTCCCGATCGTCGCCCAGGCCTGGCTCATGGGCGGCCACGTGCGCGTCGGCATGGAAGACAACATCTACCTGGACCGCGGCGTGCTGGCCGAAAGCAATGCGCAGCTGGTGGCGAGGGCGAAGGACATCCTCGTCAGCCTCGGCGGCGAGGTGGCTTCGGCGCGCGAGGCGCGCGCGATGCTGGGACTGGAAGGAGGCCGGGCATGAACGCGGTGACTGTCAACGAGAGCGCCCGCGCCTTGAGACTCGCCCAAAAGGCTGCGGACCTTGCCGGACTGCAGCTCGAAGCCGCGGCGCAGCCCGAACCCATTGCCAAGCCCGGCTTCGCGGTGGTCCGGGTCGGCGCCGCGGCGGTCAACCCGAGCGACGTCAAGGCCGCCCTCGGCCTGATGCCCCAGGCCGCGTGGCCGCGCACACCCGGGCGCGACTTCGCCGGCGTGGTGGTCGACGGCCCGAGCGAATGGATCGGGCGCGAGGTCTACGGCTCCGGCGGCGACATCGGCATCACGCGCGACGGCTCGCACGCGCGCTTCCTGGTGCTGCCGGTGGCGGCCCTGCGCGACCGGCCACGCAGCATCTCGATGGACGAATCGGGCGCGGTCGGCGTTCCCTTCGTCACGGCCTACGAGGGCTTCCGCCGCTGCGGCATGCCGCAGCCCGGACAGACCGTGCTGGTGCTCGGCGCCAACGGCAAGGTCGGCCAGGCGGCGGTGCAGCTGGCGGCCCAGGCCGGCGCGCGCGTGATCGCGGTGCAGCGGCGCGCGGGCCCCTTCGAGGGCTTCGCCTGTGCGTCGGTCGACGTGGTCGACGCCACCCACGGCGAGGTCGGCGAGCGGGTGCGCGAACTGACCCACGGACGCGGCGTCGACATCGCCTACAACACGGTGGGCAGCGCCTACTTCGAGGCTGCCAACAAGGCGATGGGCAAGGGCGCGACGCAGATCCTGATCTCGACCCAGGACCGCGCGGTGCCTTTCGACATCTTCGCCTTCTACCGCGGCATGCACACCTACGTCGGCATCGATTCGCTGGCGATGGACTGCGTCGCCGCGACCGCGCAGCTCGATGCGATGCGCGAAGGCTTCGAGCGCGGCACGCTGAAGCCCTTTCCGGTGGCGCGCGCCTTCACGCTCGACCAGGCGCTCGAAGCCTACCGGCTGGTGCTGTCCGGCAGCACCGACCGCGTCGTGCTGCGGCCCTGAGGAGACGCCGCGATGCACCTGACCCGATTCGACCAGGCGCCGGCCTACGAGGCGCCGAACCATTTCGACATGCACTGCCTGCGCCTGCAGGGCAAGGAGGCCGGGCCGTCGACGCAGATGTGGATGGGCATGAGCCAGATCCTGCCGGGCGGCCACACCACGCTCGACGGCTCGCCGATCGAGAAGCTGTACTTGGTGCTCGAGGGCCGCCTGACCGTGGTCTCCGAGCTCGACGGCCAGCAGGACGAGCAGGAGCTCGGCCCCTACGACAGCTGCCGCTTCGCGCCGGGCGAGAAGCGGCAGTTGCTGAACCGCAGCCAGCGACCCGTGCTGGTGGCGCTGGTCATGGCCAACGCTGCGCCTGGCTGAGCCTTTCGCGCCTTTCGTCGTTCCTCAATACACACCATTCCAACGGAGACAAATCCATGACGACATCCTTCCTCGGCCGGCGCCAGCTGCTCGCGGCCGCCATCGCCCTGTGCGCATTCCCGGCCGCCCAGGCACAGGGCGACTGGCCGCGCGGCCAGACGATCCGGATGGTGGTGCCGTTCACGGCCGGCAGCGGCACCGACATCGTGGCCCGGCTGGTGGCCGAGCGGCTCGGGCCCGCGCTCGGCACCAGCGTCATCATCGACAACAAGCCCGGCGCCGGCGGCACGCTGGGCGCCGCCCAGGTCGCCAAGGCGGCGCCCGACGGCTACACGCTGCTGATCCATTCGGCGGGGCACCTGGTGAACCCGTCGATCTATCCGGGCCTCACGTACGACACGCGGAAGGACTTCGCCGGCGTCACGCCGCTGGCCAGCCTGCCCAACGTGCTGGTCGCCCCTCCCAACCGCTTCGCCGACGTGAAGGACCTGGTCGCGCAAGTCAAGGCCAAGCCCGGCAGCTTCAACTACGCGTCGGCGGGCAACGGCTCGGCGACCCACATGAATGCCGAGGTGTTCCGCCTCGCCGCCAGCCTGCAGGCCCAGCATGTGCCCTTCCGCGGCACGCCGGAAGCCATGACCGAGGTGATGGGCGGGCGGGTCGACTGGTTCTTCGCGCCGATGGTGTCGGCGCTGCCGCTGATCAAGGACGGGCGGCTCAAGGCGCTGGCGGTCGGCACCAGCAAGCGCTCCTCCGTCATGCCGCAGGTGCCGACGACGGTCGAGGCCGGCGTGCCCGGCTCCGAGTACCTGTTCTGGGTCGGCCTGTTCGCGCCGGCCAAGACGCCGAAGCCGATCGTCGACCGGCTGCAGGCCGAGGTCGCGAAGATCATGGCGGCGCCCGATCTCAAGGAGCGCCTCGACAAACTCGGCGCCGAGCCGTTCACGATGGCGTCGGCGGAGTTCGACAAGTTCCTGGCCGACGAGACCGCCAAGGCGCAGCAGGTGGTCAAGGCGGCCGGGATCAAGGTGGACTGAGCCACCTCCCGTTCATCCTCAGATTTTGAACGGCACCACTTCCTGGCGCTGTTCGCCGAGTCCTTCGATGCCGAGCGTCATCACGTCACCCTTCTTCAGGAACACCGGCTGCGGCTTCATGCCCATGCCGACGCCCGGTGGGGTGCCGGTGGTGATGATGTCGCCCGGCTCCAGCGTGTTGAGCTGGCTGACGTAGCTCACCAGCTTGGCGACGTTGAAGATCATCGTCCTGGTGTTGCCGGTCTGCACCCGCTTGCCGTTGAGGTCGAGCCACATCGCGAGCTTCTGCGGGTTGGGCACTTCGTCGCGCGTGACCAGCCAGGGTCCGATCGGGCCGAAGGTGTCGAAGCCCTTGCCCTTGTCCCAGGTCAGGCCGCGCTCGAGCTGCCACTCGCGTTCGCTGACGTCGTTGATGACGCAGAAGCCCGCGACGTAGTCGAGCGCATCCTTCTGCGAGACCCAGCGCGCGCGGGTGCCGATCACCACGCCGAGCTCGACCTCCCAGTCGCCCTTGACCGAGCCCTTGGGCAGCATGACGGGATCGTTCGGCCCCTGGATGCAGCTGACGGCCTTGGTGAACACCACCGGCTCCTTCGGGATCGGCATGCCGGATTCCGCGGCATGGTCGGCGTAGTTGAGGCCGATGGCGATGAACTTGCCGACCTTGGCCACCGGGCAGCCGTAGCGCGGCTTGCCTCGCACCAGCGGCAGCTTGTCGACCTTGAGCTTGCGCAGCTTGGCCAGCGCGGCATCGCCGAGCTGGTCGGGGCCGATGTCGCCGACCACCGCGCTCAGGTCGCGCAGCTGGCCTTCGGCATCGACGAGCCCGGGCTTCTCCTTTCCGGGGTTGCCATAGCGAACGAGTTTCATGAAAGTCCTTTCTTGTGGAATCAGCAAGTGGAGCGACCGCCCGACAGGTCGAAGGTCGCGCCGGTGGAAAAAGAGCAATCTTCGGTGCAAAGCCAGGCCACCATCGCGGCCACTTCCTCCACCGTGCCGAAACGCCCCATCGGGATCTTCGACAGCATGAAGGCGATGTGATCGGGCGTCATCTGGTCGAAGATCGCGGTCTTGACCGCTGCCGGCGTCACGCAGTTGACGCGGATGCCGGTGTCGGCGAGTTCCTTGCCGAGCGACTTGGTCAGCGCGATCACGCCGGCCTTGCTCGCGCTGTAGGCGCTGGCGTTGGGATTGCCTTCCTTGCCCGCAACCGACGCGATGTTGACGATCCGGCCCCAGCCCTGGGTGCGCATCGGGCCGACGACCTCGCGGCAGCAGATGAAGAGGCCCGTGAGGTTGACCTCCATGACCTGGCGCCAGGCGTCGACCGGGTAGTCCCACAGCCGCGTGTTAGGCCCCGTGACGCCGGCGCTGTTGACCAGCGCATCGATGCGTCCGGCCTGCGCCAGCGTGGCCGCCACAGCCTTGGCCACCGAGGGCTGCTGCGTGACGTCGACCGTCAGCGCATAGGCCTTGGCACCCAGCGCCCAGGCCGCCTTGGTGGCGGCCTCGGCGTCGCGGTCCCACAGCGTGACGCTGCCGCCCGAGGCCAGCAGCCGCTTGGCGATGCCGAAGCCGAGGCCGGTGGCGCCGCCGGTGACGACCGCATGGCGGCCGTTGAAGTCGAGCTGGTTCATATCATGATGCCGCCGTCGACCGTGAAGGCCTGGCCGGTCGCGAAGACGGACTCGTCGCTGGCCAGGAACACCACCACCGGGGCGATCTCCTCGGCCCGCGCGAGCCGGCCCATCGGCTGGCGCGCGATGAAGGCGCGGCGCGCCTCCTCGGGGTCGGCATTGGCGTTGATGCGCTCGCCGAGCGAAGGCGTGTCGACCGTGCCGGGGCACACCGCATTGCAGCGGATGCCCTGGGTCACGTAGTCGGCGGCGACGCTCTTGGTGAGGCCGAGCACCGCCGCCTTGGTGGTGCCGTAGACGAAGCGGTTCGGCAGGCCCTTCATGCTGGAGCAGACGCTCGCCATGTTGATGATGCTGCCGCGGCCGGCCGCGAGCATGCCCGGCAGCACTGCCTGGATGGTCCAGAACTGGGCCCGCACATTGAGCTTGAAGGCGAACTCGAGGTCGGCGTCGGCAGCGTCGAGCACGCTGCCGTTGTGCACCACGCCGGCGCAGTTGAAGAGCACGTCGAGCGTCGGCAGCGTCTTCACCAGCGCAGCGATGGCGGCCTTGTCGAGCACGTCGAGCTTCGCGGTCCTGACGTTGGCGACGCCGGCAAAGCGCTCGAGCAATTTCTCGTTGACGTCGGTGGCCCACACCTGCGCGCCCTCGGCCGCGAGTGCGAGCACGCTGGCGTGGCCGATGCCCTGTCCGGCCGCGGTGACGAGCGCGGTCTTGCCCTGGAGTCTCATGGGATGTCCTGTTCTCGAAGCTGGTGGCGATGGTGATGCCGCGGGGCCGCGCCGGCTTCAGGGTTTCGCCCGATGGCCCGGCTCCAGGGCGGATCGTATTCTGAATTGGCCTTACCACTTGTCCAATTCAGGACAACCCTTAAACCCCTCCCTTCGAAACCCCACGTGCCGCTGCAAACCGTCGAGCCCCAGCGCCTCTATCGGCAGATCGCCGACCAGCTGCGCGCGCTGATCGCCCGGGGCGAGTTCGCGGTCGGCGCGCGGCTGCCGGCCGAGCGCGATCTGGCCAAGCAGCTCGGCGTCAGCCGGCCTTCGGTGCGCGAAGCCCTGATCGCGCTCGAGGTCGAGGGCTGGGTCGAGGTACGCACCGGTTCGGGCGTCTACGTGCTCGACCGCTCGCACCGGACCGCGGCGCCCGTGGCGGCGGCCGAATGGGGCCCGCTCGAGCTGATCCGCGCGCGCCGCGTGGTCGAGGGCGAGACCGCGGCATTGGCCGCCACGTCGGCCAAGCGCCGCGACGTCGATGCGATGTCGCGCGCGATCGAGACCATGCGCGAGATGGCCGACCGCAACGTGATGCCGCTCGAGGGCGACCGGGCCTTCCACCTCGCGATCGTCGATGCCTGCGGCAACGTGGTGCTGTCGGAGACCGTGCAGGGCTTCTGGGATTCGCGCAACGGGCCGATCTTCACGCGGCTCGGCGGCTACTTCGAGACCGTCAAGTCCTGGCGCAGCGCGATCGCCGAACACGAGGCCATCCGCGACGCCATCGCCGCCCGCGACGCCGACGCCGCCCGCCGCGCGATGCACGCGCACATGGACAAGTCGCACCAGAGATTCAGCGCGAGCTGGCGCCGCGCGAAGGCCTCCTGATCCCAGCCAAGTCGGCGCTTCCTTTCCCACCACAACGGAGACACATCGATGACCAGCAAACGCCTCGCCCTCAAGACCTTCGCGGCCTGCGCCATCGCGGCCGGCGCGCTCGGCGGCTTCGGCCTCGCCCAGGCCCAGACCAAGCTCAAGTGGGCCCACGTCTACGAGACCTCCGAGCCCTTCCACAAGTACGCGGTCTGGGCCGCCGAGGAGATCAAGAAGCGGACCAGCGGCAAGTACGAGATCCAGGTCTTCCCGGCCTCCAGCCTGGGCAAGGAATCGGACATCAACCAGGGCCTGACCCTGGGCACGGTCGACATCATCCTGACCGGCGCGAGCTTCGCGGGCAACACCTACAAGCCGCTCGCCGTCACCTACTTCCCGTTCATCTTCCGCGATTCCGAGCACCTGCTGAAGTACGCGCAGAGCGACGTCTTCAAGGAACTCGCCAAGGGCTACGACGACAAGAGCGGCAACCACATCACGGCGCTCAACTACTACGGCGCGCGCCAGGTGACTTCGACCGCGGCCAAGCCGGTGGCGAAGCCGGAAGACATGAAGGGCCTGAAGATCCGCGTGCCCGACGCGCCGGCCTACCTGGCCTTCCCGAAATCGCTGGGCGCCAACGCGACGCCGATCGCCTTCGCCGAGGTCTACCTGGCGCTGCAGAACGGCACTGTCGATGCGCAAGAGAATCCGCTGCCCACGATCGAGGCCAAGAAGTTCTTCGAGGTGCAGAAGAACATCTCGCTGACCGGCCACATCATCGACTCGCTGCTCACGGTGGTCTCGGGCCAGACCTGGGAGAAGCTCTCGGCCGACGAGAAGAAGGTCTTCACCGAGGTCATGCAGGAGGCCGCCGAGAAGACCGGCCGGGAGATCATCGCCTCGGAGATCCGCCTCACCGACGAGTTCAAGAAGAAGGGCAACAACGTCATCACGGTCGACAAGAACGCCTTCCGCGAGGCGGTGCTCAAGAACACCAAGCCGACCGACCACGGCTACCGCCAGCAGGACTACGACCGCATCCTCGCGATCAAGTAAGGCGCACCGATGACCGAGCAGAAGATCATCGACGACGAAGGCCACTTCCATGCCGAGGACGAAGTGGTCGACCTCTCCGACACCATCGCCGAGGGCTGGATCGCGCTGGCGCTGTTCTGGCTGCTCGGCCTCACGGTGTTCTACCAGTTCGTCACGCGCTACGTGATGAACGACTCCGCCGCCTGGACCGAGGAGGTCGCGCGCTACATGCTGATCGGCGTGGTCTTCATCGGCGCGGCGATCGGCGTCTCGAAGAACAACCAGATCCAGGTCGACTTCTTCTACCGCCACATGCCCAGGGCGATGGGCCTGTGGATGTCGAAGGCGGTCGACCTGGTCCGCTTCGCCTTCTTCGCCGGTGCGGTGGTGATGACGGTGCAGATGATGCTCAAGATCGGCGGCCGCACGCGCATGACCATCGTCGACCTGCCGATGAACATCGTCTACGGCCTCTGCCTGTTCGGCTTCGCCGCGATGGCCTGGCGCTCGGTGCAGGTGGCGCGCATCCACTGGCGGCGCGGCTACAGCGTGCTCGAGCGCCCCGAATCCACCCTGGCGGACCATTGAAGACCTTGCGGGACAGACCAAGAAACTGCGCACTGACTCAATAAAGACCCCCATGCTCAAGATCTTCTTCCTGGTCTTCATGGCCGGCGGCATCCCGGTCGCGATCGCCATGGCCGGCGCCTCGCTGGCCTACATCCTGATGTCGGGCGGCCTGCCGCCCTTCGTCGTGATCCATCGCATGGTCAGCGGCATCGACAGCTTCCCGCTGCTGGCTGTGCCCTTCTTCATCCTGGCCGGCAACCTGATGAACAACGCCGGCATCACGACCCGCATCTACAACTTCGCGCTGGCGCTGGTGGGCTGGCTCAAGGGCGGCCTGGGCCACGTCAACGTGCTGGGCTCGGTGATCTTCGCCGGCATGAGCGGCACCGCGATCGCCGATGCCGCCGGCCTCGGCACCATCGAGATCAAGGCCATGAAGGAGCACGGCTACGACACCGAGTTCGCGGTCGGCGTCACGGCCGCCTCGGCCACGCTCGGGCCGATCATTCCGCCCAGCCTGCCCTTCGTGATCTACGGGATGATGGCCAACGTGTCGGTCGGCGCGCTGTTCCTGGCCGGCATCCTGCCGGGCGCGATGATGGCGATCCTCATGATGCTCACGGTGGCCTACTACGCCCACAAGAACAAGTGGGGCGGCGACGTCAAGTTCTCGAGCACGCGGCTGTTCAAGGCGCTCAGCGAGCTGGCCGTCGTGATCGGCTGGCCGCTGCTGATGTGGGTGGCGATCAGCTGGCTGGGCACGCCGCCGCAGATCACGGTCTTCGCCGGGCTGGCCGCGCTGTTCGTGCTCGACCGGATCTTCCGCTTCGAGGCGCTGCTGCCGATCATGACGCCGGTGCTGCTGATCGGCGGCATGACCACCGGGCTCTTCACGCCGACCGAGGGCGCGATCGCGGCCTGCGTCTGGGCCATGATCCTCGGCTTCGCCTGGTACCGCACCCTGTCCTGGAAGATGTTCGTCAAGGTCTGCCTCGACACCATCGAGACCACCTCGACCGTGCTGTTCATCGTCGCCGCCGCCTCGATCTTCGGCTGGATGCTGACCGCGACCGGCGTCACCGCGGAGATCGCGAGCTGGGTGCTGGGCTTCACCGACAAGGCCTGGGTCTTCCTGCTGCTGGCCAACCTGCTGATGCTGTTCGTCGGCTGCTTCCTGGAGCCCACCGCGGCGATCACGATCCTGGTGCCGATCCTGCTTCCGATCGCCACCCACCTGGGCGTCGACCCGATCCACTTCGGCCTGGTGATGGTGCTCAACCTCATGATCGGGCTGCTGCACCCGCCGATGGGGATGGTGCTGTTCGTGCTCGCGCGGGTCGCGGGCCTGAGCTTCGAGCGCACCACCATGGCGATCCTGCCGTGGCTGGTGCCGCTGATGCTGAGCCTGGCCATCATCACCTACATGCCGTCGCTGGTACTGTGGCTGCCGAGAATGTTCTTCTAGACAAGGACCCCCACGATGAACCCCTTCATTCGACTCCATCCCGCCGACGATGTCGTCATCGCGCGCGGCCAGCTGGTCGGCGGCACGCCGGTCGAGGGCGTGACGGCGCGCGGCCTGATCCCGCCCGGCCACAAGATCGCGGTGCGCGCCATCGCCGAGGGCGAGCCGGTGCGCCGCTACAACCAGATCATCGGCTTCGCGAGCAAGCCGATCGCGCCCGGCGAGCACGTGCACACGCACAACCTCGACATGGGGCCGGACAAGGGCCACTTCGAGCGCGACTACGCCTTCGGCGCCGACGTGAAAGCGCCGCCACCGAAACGCGAGGCCACCTTCATGGGCATCAAGCGGGCCGACGGCCGCGTCGCGACGCGCAACTACATCGGCGTGCTGACCAGCGTCAACTGCTCGGCCACCGCGGCGCGCGCCATCGCCGACCACTTCTCGCGCCAGACCCACCCGGCGGCGCTGGCCGACTATCCGAATGTCGACGGCGTGGTGGCGCTCACGCACGGCACCGGCTGCGGCATGGACACCGGCGGCATGGGGATGCAGCTGCTCGAGCGCACGCTCACGGGCTACGCCACGCATCCCAACTTCGCGGCCGTGCTGGTGGTCGGGCTCGGCTGCGAGGCCAACCAGATCAACGCCTGGCTGGCCACCGGCCACCTGAGCGAAGGCGAGAACTTCCGCGTCTTCAACATCCAGGACACCGGCGGCACGCGCAAGACGGTGGAGAAAGGCGTGGCGCTGATCAACGAGATGCTGCCGAGGGCCAACGCCGTGAAGCGCGAGCCCCTGAGCGCGGCCCATATCACGATCGGGCTGCAGTGCGGCGGCTCGGACGGCTATTCGGGCATCAGCGCCAACCCGGCGCTGGGCGCGGCGGTCGACCTGCTGGTGGCGCACGGCGGCACCGCGATCCTGTCGGAGACGCCCGAGGTCTACGGCGCCGAGCACCTGCTGACGCGCCGCGCCGTGCGGCGCGAGGTCGGCGAGAAGCTGGTCGAGCGGATCCGCTGGTGGGAGCACTACACGGCCATCAACGAGGGCGAGATGAACAACAACCCCTCCCCCGGCAACAAGGCCGGCGGGCTCACGACCATCCTCGAGAAGTCCCTCGGCGCGGTGGCCAAGGGCGGCACCAGCAACCTCGAGGCGGTGTACGAGTACGCCGAGCCCGTGACCGCGCACGGCTTCGTCTACATGGACACGCCGGGCTACGACCCGGTCAGCGCCACCGGCCAGGTGGCGGGCGGCGCCAACATCATCTGCTTCACCACCGGCCGCGGCTCGGCCTATGGCTGCGCGCCCTCCCCCTCGCTCAAGCTCGCCACCAACTCGGCGCTGTGGCAGCGCCAGGAAGAGGACATGGACATCAACTGCGGCGAGATCGTCGAGGGCACGGTGTCGATCCAGGAGATGGGCCAGCGCATCTTCGAGCTGGTGCTGGCGACCGCATCGGGTGAACCGTCGAAGAGCGAACGCCACGGCTACGGACAGAACGAGTTCGTGCCCTGGCAAGTCGGCGCGGTGATGTAGCGCGATGGCCTCATCCCATCAAGCGCCATTCGGCACGCTCGAAGGCACCGGCATCGAGAAACTCGATCCGCGCTTCAACCGCCTGGTGCCCGGGCCCGAGAAGGTCGAGCGGCTCTGGACCGGCGCCCGGTGGTGCGAAGGGCCCGCCTGGTTCGGCGCCCATCGCACGCTGGTCTGGTCCGACATCCCGAACAACCGCATGCTGCGGCTCGACGAGCGCAACGGCACGGTCGCGGTGTTCCGCGAACCGGCCGACAACTCGAACGGCAACACGGTCGACCGGCAAGGCCGGCTCGTGACCTGCGAGCACCTGACACGGCGCGTGACGCGCACCGAGCACGACGGCAGCGTCACGGTGCTGGCCTCGCACTGGCGGGGCTTGCGCCTGAACTCGCCCAACGACGTCGTGGTGCACTCCGACGGCGGCATCTGGTTCACCGACCCGAGCTACGGCATCCTGAGCGACTACGAAGGATTGCGCGCCGAGAGCGAGATCGGCGGCTGCAACGTCTATCGCATCGATCCCGCGAGCGGCGCGGTCGAGCGCGTCGCCGACGATTTCGTCAAGCCCAACGGGCTGGCCTTCTCGCCCGACGAATCGATGCTCTACATCGCCGACACCGGCGCCAGCCATGCGGACGACGGGCCGCGCCACATCCGCCGCTTCACGGTCTCGGGCGATGGCCGGCGGCTGGGCGGCGGCAGCCTGTTCGCGGAATGCACGCGCGGCCTGTTCGACGGCTTCCGGCTCGACACCCAGGGCCGCATCTGGACCAGCGCCGCCGATGGCGTGCATGTCTACGATCCCGACGGCAGCCTGATCGGCAAGATCCTGCTGCCCGAGCGCGTGGCCAACGTCTGCTTCGGCGGCCCGAAGCGCAACCGCCTCTTCATCTGCGCCACCAGTTCGCTCTACGCCATCACCGTCAACGCCAAGGGAGTTTGATTCACATGTCGCAAACACTGCAAGCCGCCTTCCTGCGGACCCAGGTCGCCCGCATCCTCGAGGCGGCCGGCAGCACGCCGGCCGAGGCCGGGCAGGTCGCCGCCAACCTGGTGCTCGCCAACCTGAGCGGCCACGATTCGCATGGCGTCGGCATGCTGCCGCGCTATGTCGATGCGGTGGCCGAAGGCGGGCTGGTCCCGAACGCGGCCGTCAAGATCAACCTGGACACCGGCGCCATGCTGGCGCTCGACGGCCAGCACGGCTACGGGCAGATCGTCGGCGTGCAGGCGATGGCGCTCGGCATCGCGCGGGCCCGGCAGCACGGCAGCTGCATCCTGTCGCTGGCCAGCGCGCACCACCTCGGCCGCATCGGCCACTTCGCCGAGATGGCAGTGGCCGAGGGGCTGGTGGCGATGCACTTCGTCAACGTGCTGTCGCGGCCCGTGGTCGCGCCCTGGGGCGGCGGCGACGGGCGCTTCGGCACCAACCCCTGCTGCATCGGCGTGCCGCTCGCCGGGGCCGAGCCTTTCATCCTCGACTTCGCGACCAGCCGCGTGGCGCAGGGCAAGATGCGGGTGGCCTACAACAAGGGCGAGCGCGTGCCGCCGGGCCACCTGATCGACGAGCACGGCGCACCGACCGACGACCCCGGCGTGGTGGTCGTGCCGCAAAGCAACGGCTTGTTCGGCGCCCTGATGACCTTCGGCGAGCACAAGGGCTACGGCATGGCCGTGGCCTGCGAACTGCTCGGCGGCGCGCTGACCGGCGGTGGCACCTGGCACCGGCCGGCCGACACGGCGCGCACGGTGCTCAACGGCATGCTGGTGGTGCTGATCGACCCGGCGAAGCTGGGCACGCAGGCGAGCTTCGAACTGGAGGCCAAGGCCTTCGTCGACTGGCTGCGCCAGAGCCCGCCGGGTGCCGGCTTCGACGCGGTGCGGATCGCGGGCGAACCCGAGCGCAAGGCCCGCGCGACCCGCGAACGCGAGGGCATCTGGCTCGACGACGCGACCTGGGGGGAGATCGTGGAGGCGGGACGCAAGGTCGGGGTCACGGTCGCCTGAGCACGGCGACCACCAACTGTTTCAATGTCGTCGCGGCAGGGCCGCGGGCTTGCGCTATGGTTTCCCCAACCATTCTCGAAGCACGAGGAGCCGACATGAACCCCCTCCGACAACGTTTCATGCGCGTCAGCGCGATCGCCCTGCTGCTCGGCAGCGCGGGCTTCGCGCAGGCCCAGTCGCTCGACATGCTCAAGGGCCTGGCCGGCGGCGCGACCGGCTCGATGTCCGCGGGCAGCATCGGCAACGCGGCCGGCGTGATCGAGTACTGCCTCAAGAACAACTACCTGAGCGCCGACGGCGCCTCGGGCATCAAGGACCAGCTGATGGGCAAGATCCCGGGCGGCAAGCCGGCCTCGGACCCCGGCTACGTCGACGGCTCGCAAGGCATCCTGACCGGCGCCGATGGCAAGAAGATGGACCTGACCGGCGGCGGCCTGAAGCAGAAAGTCACGCGCAAGGCCTGCGATTTCGTCCTAAAGCAGGCCAAGGGCATGCTTTAGTAGGCCCCCACGCTCCCCCACTGCGTGTGGGTCGCTGCCCCCCGAGGGGGCCGCAGGCCGCCTTGGGGCGGCCCGGCGCCGGCCTGGCGCCGGCCGGCTCAGGCGATGTCGAAGCGGTCGAGATTCATCACCTTGGTCCACGCCGCCACGAAGTCGTCGACGAACTTCTGCTGCGCATCCGAGCTGGCGTAGACCTCGGCGAGGGCGCGCAGTTGCGCGTTCGACCCGAAGACCAGGTCGACGCGCGTCGCGGTCCACTTGAGTTCGCCGGTCTTGCGGTCGCGTCCTTCGAACTGGTCCTTGGCGTCCGAGACCGACTTCCACTCCGTGCCCATGTCGAGCAGGTTGACGAAGAAGTCGTTGCTCAACGTGCCCGGCTTCCGGGTGAAGACGCCGTGCCGGGTCTGCCCGAAGTTGGCATCGAGCACGCGCAGGCCACCGACGAGCACCGTCATCTCGGGCGCCGTCAGCGTCAGCAACTGCGCCTTGTCGACCAGCAGCGCCTCCGCGGGCACGCTGAAACGCGCCTTCACGTAGTTGCGGAAGCCATCCGCATACGGTTCCAGCGGCGCGAAGGAGAGCTCGTCGGTTTGCGCCTGCGAGGCGTCCTCGCGCCCCGGCGTGAAGGGCACCTTGACCTCGCGGCCGGCGTCGCGGGCCGCTTTCTCCACGCCCGCGCCACCGGCCAGGACGATCAGGTCGGCGAGAGACACCTTTTTGCCGCCAGTCTGCGCGGCGTTGAAATCGCTGCGGATGCCCTCGAGCGTCTGCAGGACCTTCGCCAGCTGCTCCGGCTGATTGACGGCCCAATCCTTCTGCGGCGCGAGACGGATCCGCGCGCCGTTCGCGCCGCCCCGCTTGTCGGAGCCGCGGAATGTGGATGCCGACGCCCAGGCCGTCGAGACGAGCTGCGCAGGGGTGAGGCCCGAGGCCAGCACCTTCTTCTTGAGGGACTCGACATCCTGCGCGTCGACCAGGGGATGGTCGACCGCGGGAATCGGGTCCTGCCAGATGAGTTCTTCGGCAGGTACCTCCGGCCCGAGGTAGCGGGCGCGCGGCCCCATGTCACGGTGGGTGAGCTTGAACCAGGCGCGCGCGAAGGCATCGGCGAGCTGAGCGGGATTCGCAAGGAAGCGCCGCGAAATCTTCTCGTAAGCCGGGTCCATGCGCAACGAAAGATCGGTGGTCAGCATGGTCGGCGCGCGGCGCTTGGAAGAATCGTGCGCGTCCGGAATGGTGCCGGCACCGGCGCCGCCCTTGGCCACCCACTGGTGCGCGCCTGCAGGACTCTTGGTCAACTCCCACTCGAAGCCGAACAGGTTCTCGAGGAAGTTGTTGCTCCACTTCGTCGGCGTGGTGGTCCATGTCACTTCGAGGCCGCTGCTGATCGTATCGCCGCCCTTGCCGGTGCCGAAGCTGTTCTTCCAGCCGAGGCCCTGGTCCTCGAGACCGGCCGCCTCGGGCACGTGCGAGACATGGGTCGCCGGCGCGGCGCCATGGGTCTTGCCGAAGCTGTGGCCGCCGACGATCAGCGCCACGGTCTCTTCGTCGTCCATCGCCATGCGAGCGAAGGTCTCCCGGATGTCATAGGCTGCGGCGATCGGATCGGGGTTGCCGTCCGGACCTTCAGGATTGACGTAGATCAGCCCCATCTGCACGGCGGCGAGCGGGTTCTCCAGCTTCCGGCCTTCCTCCTCGACATCTTCCGGGCCGTGGGCGTAGCGCAGGTCGCCGCCCAGCCAGGTCGTCTCGCGACCCCAGTACACATCCTGATCCGGCTCCCACACGTCGGGGCGGCCGCCGCCGAAGCCGAAGGTCTTGAAGCCCATGGTTTCCAGTGCGACATTGCCCGCGAGAATCATCAGGTCGGCCCACGAAATCTTCTTGCCGTACTTCTGCTTGATCGGCCAGAGAAGGCGCCGCGCCTTGTCGAGGCTCACGTTGTCCGGCCAGCTGTTCAGCGGCGCGAAGCGCTGCTGGCCGCGGCCGCCGCCTCCTCGTCCGTCGCCGGTGCGGTAGGTGCCGGCGCTGTGCCACGCCATGCGGATGAACAGCGGGCCGTAGTGCCCGAAGTCCGCCGGCCACCAGTCCTGCGAGTCCGTCATCAAGGCGGCGAGGTCCTTTTTCACCGCAGCCAGGTCGAGGCTTTTGAACGCCGCGGCGTAATCGAAGTCTCCGCCCATGGGGTCGGATTTCGACGAATGCTGATGGAGCAGATCCAGGCGCAACTGCTTGGGCCACCAGTCGCGGTTCGTGGCGCCATCGCCTGCGGCCTCGGTGAACGGACACTTGGCTTCGGTCTTCTGGTTTTCCATGTGGATCTCCTACGTTGTGCGATGACAGGGAAGGAGATCGATTTTGTGGCAGAAGCGGCCCTCGCGGGAATAGATACCCTTTATGCCAACCATAGTGCGCGCCAACGGGCGCTCGGCCAGATGGCTCGCGTCAGAGCATCAGCGCCACGGCGGCGTCGAGGTGCTCCGACGGGGCGCGCCGGAAGCCCGAGCGCGCGAAGCGCTGCAGCCGCCCGACCACGAAGGCCGTCAGCGCCGAAGCCCGCACCTGGGCGTCGACGCTCGGTGTCGCCGAGCCATCGCCCGCCGCCGCGTCGCGCAGCGACTGGCGCAGGGTCGCCTCGATCTTGTCGAAGAACTGGTTCATGCGGCTCTGCAGGCGCTCGTTCTCGAACACCAGCGCATCGCCCACCATGACGCGAGTCATGCCCGGATTCTTCTCGGCGAACTGGACCAGCATCGCGACAATGCGCGCCGCCTGCTCGTGGCCCGGGGCGTCGCGCTCGACGATCTGGTTCACCAGCGTGAACACGCTCTGCTCGATGAAGTCGATCAGGCCCTCGAACATCTGTGCCTTGCTGGCGAAATGGCGATAGAGGGCGGCCTCGCTGACCTCGAGCCTGGCGGCCAGGGCCGCCGTGGTGACACGCTCGGCCCCCGGCTGCTCGAGCATGGCCGCCAGGGCCTGGAGGATCTGCACGCGCCGTTCGCCCGGCTTGGGGCGTTTGCGCGCCGGTACGGCCACCGGTTCTGAACTGCTTGTGGCGCCAAGGGCGCTCGGCTCGTCGTTCTGCATGGGCGCGTGCAAAATGTAAAAAATTGATTCTCGCACAGGGACGTTAGCGCGCGCCAACCGGACAAGCCCTGCCTGTCGCGCAGAATCGACAATGATTTCACGTTCCAACGCCAAGACAGACCATGACCCCAACGATTCTCGTGACCGGAGGCGCCGGATTCATCGGCAGCCACATCTGCGTGGCGCTGGCTGCCGCAGGGTATGCGCCCCTGGTGCTCGACAACCTGGGAAACAGCGACGTCCGCGTCTTCGACCGGCTGGCGCGCATCAGCGGCGAAGCGCCTCGCTTCATCGAAGGCGATGTGCGCGACCGCGCCTTGCTGGACCGGCTGTTTGCCGAACAGCCGATCGCCGGCGTGATCCATGTCGCCGGCCTGAAGGCGGTCGGCGATTCGGTGGCCGACCCGATCAGCTACTACGACAACAACGTGCACGGCAGCTTCGTGCTGGCGGCGGCGATGCAGGCTGCCGAGGTGCGCACGCTGATCTTCTCGTCCTCGGCCACGGTCTACGGCGAGCCCGATCATTCGCCGATTCCGGAAGACGCGCCGCGCCGGCCGGCCAACCCGTACGGGCGCTCGAAGCTGATGGTCGAGGAGGCGCTGGGCGACCTGCAGCGCTCGGACCCACGCTGGCGGATCTCGCTGCTGCGCTATTTCAATCCCGTGGGTGCCCACGAAAGCGGGCTGATCGGGGAGCACCCGCAGGGCCGGCCGAACAACCTGATGCCCTTCGTCTGCCAGGTCGCGGTGGGCCTGCGCGACAAGCTCGCGGTCCATGGCGGCGACTATCCGACCCCCGACGGCACCGGCGTGCGCGACTACGTCCACGTGATGGACCTGGCCGAAGGCCATGTGGCGGCGCTGCGGCACGCCGAACGGCAGCCGGGGCTCGCCGCCCTCAATCTCGGCACCGGCCAGGGCGCATCGGTGCTCGAGGTGGTGAAGGCCTTCGAGCGGGCGAGCGGCCGGCGCATCGCCTGCGAGATCGGCCCGCGGCGCCCCGGCGACGTCCCGGCCTATTGGGGCGATCCGGCGCTGGCCGAGGCCACGCTAGGCTGGAAGGCCAAGCGCAGTCTCGACCAGATGTGCGCCGACAGCTGGCGCTGGCAGCAGGCCAACCCCCGGGGGTATGACCGCTAGCTCAGGCGCTCAGCGGGCCCGGATCATGGTGCCGTAGGCCTGGTCGGTCAGGATTTCCAGCAGCATCGAGTGGGGCACCCGGCCGTCGATGATGTGGACCGCGTTGACGCCGCTCTTGGCGGCATCGAGCGCGCCTTCGATCTTCGGCAGCATGCCGCCGGAGATGGTGCCGTCGGCGAACAGCTCGTCGATCTCGCGCGCGCTCAGGTCGGTCAGCAGATTGCCGTTCTTGTCGAGCACGCCGGGCGTGTTGGTCAGCATCATGAGCTTCTCGGCCTTCAGCACGGTCGCCAGCTTGCCGGCGACGACGTCGGCATTGATGTTGTAGCTCTCGTTCTCCTCGCCGAAGCCGATCGGGCTGACCACCGGGATGAAGGCGTCGTCCTGCAGCGCCTTGACCACGCTCGGGTCGATCGAGACGATGTCGCCGACCTGGCCGACGTCGTGGTGCAGGTTGGGGTCGTTGCGGTCGGCCATCTTGAGCTTCTGGGCCCGGATCAGGCCGCCGTCGCGCCCGGTCAGGCCCACCGCCTTGCCGCCGGCCTGGTTGATCAGGCCCACGATGTCCTGCTGCACCTCGCCGGCCAGCACCCACTCGACCACCTCCATGGTCTCGGAGTCGGTCACGCGCATGCCCTGGATGAAATGGCCGGTCTTGCCGAGCCGCTTGAGCGCCGCCTCGATCTGCGGGCCGCCGCCATGCACCACCACCGGATTCATGCCGACCAGCTTCAGCAGCACCACGTCTTCGGCGAAGTCGGCCTGCAGCTCGGGGTCGGTCATGGCATTGCCGCCGTACTTGATGACGATGGTCTTGCCGTGGAACTTGCGGATGTAGGGCAGCGCCTGGGCCAGGATCTCGGCCTTGTCGCGCGGGGGGATGTTCAGGACAGGATCGGTCATGTCAGAGCGATGGAAAGAGCAGAACCTGGATTGTGGCGGAACTCCACGCCACCCGGCCGGCGCAGCCAGGCCCGTTGGTGAAACACCGCGGAACCGGCTTTGCCAGGCCGCTGGTGTTGCCCCCGGCAGGGGGCTGAGGGCCGCGGCTCCAAGCCTGCCTGCGCAGGCTTGGACGGCCCGAAGAGCCGCTGCCTCTGGCAGCGACTCGAGGAGGGCTACACGCAGTGAGCCCGACCTGGGGGCGAGCAACAGTCAGGGCCGCAGCCAGCGAGGCACCTTGAAGCGCACGATCATCAGATAAGCCGCCACGTAGGTGGCGACGAACAGGGCACAGAAGGCCATCAGCACCAGCGTGTTGTTCCAGAACAGCACCGCCGGCACCACGGTCAGCGCCGCGAAGATCCACAGGTAGGGCGAAGTGCGGTTGTTGCGCGCAAGCAGCTGCCGCGCCTCGTCGTCGGCAAAGGCCACGCGGACGATGCGGCGGAAGATCAGCTGGTGGAAATGCAGCGCGTCGGCATCGCCCGGCGACTGGCCGCGCGCCACCTTGCGGTAGATCGAGAACACGGTCTCCCACACGGGGTAGATCAGCAGCAGCATCGGGAACCAGGGCGACACCACCCGGTGCCTTTGCACCAGCGTGACCGCGGCCACAGCGATCACCATGCCCCAGACGTAGGCACCGCCGTCTCCGGCGAAGATCTTGCCGCGCGGATAGTTCCAGATCAGGAAGCCCAGCGTGGCGCCGACCAGGCAGATCATCATGGCCGCCAGCTGGCGGTCGCCGACCTGCAGCGCGACGTGGGAGATCGCCAGGCAGACCAGCACCGCCACCGTGCCGGCCAGGCCGTTGTAGCCGTCGATGATGTTGAAGGCATGCGGCAGGCCGCCGATGGCCAGCGCCGCGAACAGCATCGCCGCATAGGGCATGGCCTGCAGCCAGCCATCGACGACCGGAATGCCGACGCGCGCCAGGCCGAGGTTCAGCACCCAGCACAGCAGCAGCGCGGAACCGATCGTGAGCCCGAGCCGGTAGCGCACCGAGACCCGCTGGGTCACGTCCTCGATGATCCCGCCCAGCACCGCCGGGGCGATGCACAGCAGCGTCAGCGCCGAAGCCTTGAGCGGCCAGGAGACATTGAACGGATCCGGGCCGAGGCCGGCGACCAACCAGGCCACGCCGGTGCCGATGAAGATGCCGGCCCCTCCCAGCCGGGGCACGTGGCCCTTGTGGAAGCGCTGCGGCATGTCCGCGGCATAGCGCCGGGCGTGCCGGCGGGCGCGGCGCATGAACACCTGCACGGCGAAGGCGGAGAGGAGGAAACTGATGACGATCAGGGCAATCATGGGGTGTTGGCGGGAACCCTAGAATTCCCGAGCGAAATTAGACCATGCCGATGACCCCTCCCCCTCCTGCCTCCCTCACGGTGTCGATCGTGAGCCACGGCCAGCTCGACCTCGTGCGCCCCCTGATGGAGGAGCTCGACCGCTTCAGCCGCGGCACGGTCGCCAAGGTGGTGCTGACGATCAACATCCCCGAGCCCGACGCGCTGGCGGACCTGGCGTGGGGTTTCGAGGTCGAACGGATCGAGAACCCGGCGCCCAAGGGCTTCGGCGCCAACCACAACCAGGCCTTCGAGCGCTGCGCGACGCCGTGGTTCCTGGTGCTCAACCCGGACATCCGCTTCGACCGCGACATCCTGGCGCCGCTGGTGGCGCAGGCGCGTCCGGACGCCGGCCTGCTGACGCCGCGCATCCTCGAGCCGGGCAAGGCCGAGCCCGAGCAGCACCGGGCGATCATCACGCCGCACGAGATCCTGGTGCGCCGGCGTCCAGGCTACGTCCGCCCGGCCGTGCCGCACTGGATTCCGGGGCTCTTCATGCTCTTTCGCAGCGAGGCCTACCGCCGGATCGGCGGCTTCGACGAGCGCTTCTTCATGTATGGGGAAGATTTCGACATCTGCGCCCGGACCCAGCTTGCCGGCTGGAAGCTGCAGGTGGCCGAGGACCTGCTGGCCCTGCACGATGCGCGGCGCGCCAGCCGCAGCAGCCGCAGGCACCTGTACTGGCACGTGACCAGCCTGCTGAAAGTGTGGGGGTCGAAGACCTTTTGGCGCTACCGAAGGTTGGTGGGTGACTCGAGCGGGGCCAGGCGCGGCGGCCATGCGTAGCTGAAATCCTCGAAATCGAGCGTGAGATTCGGGCTGTAGGCAGGGTCTTCCCGCAATGCCTTGCCCCAGCGCTCCAGCACGTATCGCAGCTCGCCATCGTGGCGCGCCTTCTTTTCGGGGGCTGCGTCATCGCCGCGGGTCGCCGACTCATGGTGAAACAGCTCCGCATACGGCGTCCACACGTTGCGATAGCCGGCCTCACGCACACGCAAACAGAAATCGATGTCGTTGTACGCGACCTTCAGATTCTTCTCGTCGAGACCACCCACCGACTGGTATATCTCCTTGCGCACCACCATGCACGCCGCAGTGACGGCAGACAGGGACTGAATCAGAGCGGCCCGCTGAAAATGACCCGGATCACCCGCCTGGGACCGCTTGTGAGAGTGGCCAGCGACGCCGCCGATCCCCAGAATCACCCCGCCATGCTGGAGCCGCATGTCCGAATACCAGAGCCGTGCACCCACCGCGCCCACCCCGGGCTGGAGCGCCAGCCCGACCATCTCCGAGAGCCAATCGGGCGATATCACCTCGATGTCATTGTTGATCAGTCCAACGAACTCGCCGCTTGCCAGTTCGACAGCCTCATTGTTGAGCGCCGAATAGTTGAACGGCCTGTCGTCGCGAACGACGCGAATGCCCGGCTGCTCTTCGAGTTGGCGGAAGTAGTCGAGCGCAACCGGGTCATCCGATCCGTTGTCGACCAGAATGATCTCGTAGCGCGGATAGCTCGTCTTCCGCTGGATGCTCTCGATGCACTGCCTCACCAGTGCCGCAGCGTTTCGCGTCGGAATGACGAGCGACACCAGCGGTGGCGGATCAGGCAGATCGTAGTGGGCCCGATAGCCGTCGGGGGTGTACGCCACATGCCCGCGCACTCCCGTGCGCACGAAGTGCTCGTTCAGCGCGCGCACGCCCGCCTGCTGCGCATAGGGCTTGGCCTGCATCGACGTCGCCGTGCTCGCTTCATGCACACGCCAGTGATAAAGCACCCTCGGGATGTGATGCACCTGTCCTGGTGCGGCACGCTCGATGCAGCGCAGGACGAGGTCATAGTCCTGCGCGCCCTCGAGCCCTTCCCTGAAGCCGCCCAACGCCCGGACCAGGTCGGTGCGGAAGGCCCCCAAGTGCGAGAACATGTTCTGCGACAAGAACAGATCGAGGTTCCAGTCAGGCTTGAAGTTGGGCGCCGACCGCACGCCCTGACCGTCGATCTTGTCTTCGTCGGAATAGATCAGGCGCGCTTCCGGATGGCGATCGATCGCATCGGCCAGCCAGAAAAGGGCATGCTCGGCCAGCACGTCGTCGTGATCCATCAGTGCAATCCACGGCCCGCTGGCCAATTCGAGCGCACTGTTCGACGCCGCGGAAATATGCCCATTCCGCGGCCTGAATACCACCTTGATGCGTGAGTCGAGCGCAGCGTATTCGCTCAGCAATGCACGGGTCGCTTCCGAGGGCGATGCGTCGTCGGCAATGCACAGCTCCCAGCACGGGTAGATCTGCCGGCGCACGGATTCGATCGCCTCGCGCAGCCACGCCGCGTCGGCATCGAAGACCGGCATGACGACCGATATCAGAGGTGTACGGCCCATGGTCGCGATGCGCTGCCTCATCAGGGCGCGGAGTCCGTCCGTCGTCGTGTCGTAGCGCTTCACCCACTCGCCGTAGTGCTTGCGATCCAGCGTCCCGGCATCTGCCATGCGAGGAGGACCTTCGCCGCGCAAGAGGATGCCAAACGAGGTTTTCAGACCTCGCAAGCCCGACTGCCTGAAGATCAGCCAGGTCCGCCCCAGCATGCCGGTCACGCCGCCGCCCTTGTAGACCGCAGCAGGCAGGACCTGGACCATCCGCCAAACACGACGGGCCCGCGCGGCAAGCATTGAAGCGGCAGACATATCAGTGCTCCACCACGTGATCGCGTGACCCGCGACGCATGAAACCGGCGCAGCCAAATGCCAGGGATACCGCGGAACCGGCTTTGCCGGGCCGCTGGTATCGCCCCCTCGAGGGGCTGAGGTCCGCGGCTCCAAGCCTGCCTGCGCAGGCTTGGACGGACCCGAAGAGCCGCTGCCTCTGGCAGCGGCTCGGGGCGCCGCAGGCGCTTCGGGGGTGTTTCATCCTAGGCTGCGGCGCGGCAGCGCCTCCAAAAGCCCCGGATCACGGGCAGCTTGGTCGCAGCGTCGAAGGCTCGAACGATGAAGTCGGCGCCGTTGTAGAACGGGATGACGACGACGACCGAAGGCCGGGCGGCGGGGGTGGATTCGTTGTTGTCGGGCATTCGGCGAGGCGGGGTGATTCTTCGGGCGGTCTCAGACGGATTCGAACAGGTCGCGGACGACGCCGCGCGTGCCGCGGCCGAACTTTTCGTAGCGGCCGGTCATGGCTTCGCGCAGCACCGGCAGGCAGCGCGCCACGCGTGACGCCGGCAGCGCGGCCCGGAAGCGCTGGTGTTCCAGCTTGTCGCGCAGCTTCTGGATGGTATCCGGAGCCACCTGGTCGCCCAGGGAAAGCAGCCGCTCGAGCAGGAGTTGGGCCTTCAGGGCCCGCTCCTGGTGCGTGGAGCCGCGCGAGGCCAGGGCTTTCCTGACCTTTTCCGTGAAGGAATCGCGGCGCGCGCCGATCTGGTTGCTTTCGTGCTGGCGATAGTCGATCAGCGCGTCCTCGAGCACGTCGACCCGGCCGATCGCCGAGGCGACGATGCCCAGCCACTCGTCGTGCAGCCACTCCTTCGGGAAGTCCAGCGCCTGCGCGAGCAGGGAGCGCCGGAACAAGGTGGTCGCGCCGGTGACCAGATTGCGGCGCAGGAAGACGTCGAAGGCGCGACCCTCGTGGATCCAGGCCCGTTCGAAGGGCTTGACCTCCAGCGCATGGAACAGCGACAGCCCGAGCTCCTTCAGGTCGTCGTCGACCAGCCGGGCGTCGCTGTGCAGCAGCAGCAGGTCGGGGCGCCGGTCGAACGGGGCCACCATCCGCGCGAGGCGGTCGGGATGCCAGACATCGTCCTGGTCGCTGAGGGCGATCAGGTCGCCGGTGCAGGCGCGCACGGCCTGCTCGAAGTTCTTGGTGACCCGCAGGGCGGGCACGTTGCGGATCGCGCGAAAGCCGATCGCCAGGCCCGGGCGCTCGCGCAGGCAGGCCTCGAGGGCGTTCTGCGCCAGCTCGACGCAGCCGTCGTTGGAGGCGTCGTCGGACAAGACGATGTCGGCCGGAGGCAGGGATTGCAGGCAGATGCTGCGGACCTGCTCGCCGACGAATCGGGCGCCGTTGTGGGTGCAGAGGGCGACGGAGACGGAGAGGGTCATGGGGCTGCGGCGCCGGCGATCCAGGGCACGCGAGGCGGCCAGGCCAGGCCGAAATCCTCGGCATGGGCCGTGAGGTTGGGGTTGTAGGCGGGGTCGTCGGCGATCAGTTCAGGCCATTTCGACCGCATGTAGTCCTGCTCCCGGTCGAAGCGCTGGCGCTTTGCCGACGACGCATCGGGTCCTCGCGTCGCAGATTCGTGATGGAAAAGCTCCGCATGGGGGTCCTGGGCCAGGATGGCGTCGATCGACGGCGCCAGGACGGGCATCTGGTCCGTGCTCGCTGCAAGCACGATCGAAAGCGAAGGCCGCACGAGCTGGCCGGTCCTGCGGGCGCAGAAGGGATCCGGCATCCCGGGGGGCGGTGCGTCATACGGACGAATCCATTCGGCGTAGCTCTGGTCGCTCCTCGATGAGGCCGGGCCCGGTGCCGGTTTCCGCCCCAGTCGCCGGCTCAGCCAGCGCAAGGGCGCCGAGAACCGCCAGCTGGTCGACTGGCGCATGGCCTGCAGCTGTTCCTCGAGCCCCGTCACTTCCGAGGTCAGGCGCCTGACCTGGCGGTGCAATTGGGCCTTCTCCTGGTCGACGCTGCGCGGGCGGGGGCTGCTCGGCTGGTGCGTCGTTGGCAGGGTGGGCTGTGTAAACATCGTGGGTGAACTGCGGCATGGATCGGTGACAAGCCGAGGCCTCGCGGCCCCGGGCTCCGAGGCCGGCTGGAGTCGGACCGGTAAAATTATCGCCCGTCCAGAACTCAGGAAAAAAATGCGCTTGCTTTCAGTTGTGCTCTCGGGAGGCGCAGGCTCCCGCCTGTGGCCCGCTTCGCGCCAGGCCTTTCCGAAGCCTTTCATGAAGCTCGGTGGCTCGACCCTGCTTCAGCAAGCGGTCGAACGAGGGCAGGCCTGCGGTACCGGCGACCTGATGATCGTCACCAACAAGGACCACCTGTTTCTCACCAAGGATGTGTTGCGGCAGATGGCCGACCCGCCCCAAGCCACGCTGCTGCTCGAGCCCAAGGGCCGCAATACCGGGCCCGCCATCGCGCTGGCGGCGCTCCAGTGCGTCAGGCAATTCAGCGGGGATACCGTGATGCTGGTGCTCTCGGCCGATCATCTGGTGCCGGACGTCGAGGCCTTCGTTGCCAGCGCCAGCCAGGCTTTCAGGCTCGCCGCACAAGGCGCCTTGGTTGTTTTCGGCATCAGTCCCACCAGCCCGGACACCGGCTTTGGTTACGTCGAGGTGGAGCACGTGTCGCGCGAAAGCCAGCGTGCCAAGCGCTTCGTGGAAAAGCCGGACCTCCAGACCGCGCAGGAATACCTCGCAACCGGCCGTTACTACTGGAACAGCGGCATGTTCTGCTTCAGCGCGGACGCCATCATCTCGGCCTTCGAGCGGCACGCACCCGAGCTGCTGGTCGCCGCGCGCCGCGCGCTCGAATCGTCGCAGACAGCGAACGACACCGTCCAGTTCAACCTGCATGACTTCGGCCTGCAACCGGACATCAGCATCGACTATGCCGTCATGGAACGCGCCGACAACGTCCATGTGGTGCCGGCCAAGTTCAGCTGGAGCGACGTGGGTTCCTGGCCTTCGGTGGCCAAGGCGCATACCTCCGATGCCAGCGGCAACAGCATGCCATCGAACACCGTTGCGATCGACACCACGGGAACACACGTCCAGGTCGACAGCCACGGCCCGAAGGTGGTCGCGACATTGGGCGTGCATGATCTCGTGATCGTCGACACGCCGGACGCGCTGCTGGTCGCTCACAAGGACAGTGCGCAGGACGTCAAGAGAATAGTCGACACCTTGAAGGACCGTCAGCATGAGGCGGTCAATCTCCCGGCCGTGGTGCATCGGCCGTGGGGCACCTATGCCTCTCTCAAGGAGGAAGACGGCTACAAGGTCAAGCGCATCACGGTGAAGCCCGGCGAATCGCTCTCGCTGCAATACCACCATCATCGCGCCGAACACTGGGTGGTCGTGCAGGGTACGGCGCTGGTCCAGGTCGGCGACGTGGAATACAAGACCCTGCCCGGCGAGTACAGATACATCCCCTTGAAAGAAAGACATCGTTTGACGAATACAGGCAAGGACGAGCTGGTGCTCATCGAAGTGCAGTGTGGGGCCTACCTTGGAGAAGACGACATCGTGCGGCTTGCCGACACCTACGGACGCGTATGAGCCAGGCACATTCGAATTTGCATCGCAGCGCCTGGGGCGACTGGTGGGAGGGCGCCCGTCGMACCGATATCTGGTGGACTCTCGCCTGGTTCGACATCGTGCTTCGCTATCGCCGCTCGATGCTGGGCCCGCTGTGGCTCACGCTCAGCATGGGCGCGATGATCGGCGGCATGGGGCCGCTCTACAGCTCGCTATTCGGCACCGAACTGTCGAAGTTCTTCCCCCACCTGGCACTCGGCATCATCTTCTGGGGATTTTTCTCGGCCATGGTGACGGATTCCTGCAACGCGTTCATCGGATCTGCGAACTATCTGAAGCAGGGTTATTTCCCGATCAGCCTTTTCGTCTGGCGCAGCATGGCGCGCAATCTGATCCAGTTTGCCCATCAGATCGTTCTATACATTCCCGTGGCGATCTGGGCCGGCGTCTCGCTGGGGTGGTCGGCGCTGCTCTTCGTGCCGGCTTTCCTGCTTGTGCTGATCAATGCGCAAGCCGTGGGCATTGCGCTCGGCCTGGTCTGCACGCGGTTTCGCGACGTCACGCAGATCGTCACCAGCGTGATGCAGATGCTGATGTTCCTCACGCCCGTGTTCTGGCTGCCCTCGAGCCTACCCGGACGCGCGAAGTACATCCTCTGGAACCCCTTCGCTCAGATGCTGGACCTTCTGCGCACGCCGCTGATGGGCGGGGTCGCCGAGAGTCATAACTGGTGGGGGATTCTCGGCTGGACGGCCGCGACCCTGATCGTGTCGAGCCTGCTCTTCGCGAAATACCGCCGCCGCGTCGTCTACTGGCTGTAACTCCACATGGCTCTCATTTCTCTCAAGAACGTCTCGGTCAATTTCCCGATCTACGGGGCCGGAGCGGCCTCCTTCAAGAAGACGCTGGCTGCCTCGGTGACGGGTGGGCGCTTCGGCAAGGAAACCGGTGTCAACGTAGTCCAAGCTCTCAGCAACATCGATCTCGAATTGAACAGCGGCGACCGCCTCGGACTGATCGGCCACAACGGTGCCGGCAAGTCGACCCTGCTGCGCGCGCTGGCTGGCGTTTACGAACCTTCGTCCGGCGAATTCATCCGACAGGGGACGGTCTCCAGTTTGATCGATCCTTCGTTGGGCATCGAAGCGGACGCCACGGGCATCGAGAACATCATGCTGCGCGGCCTCGTGATGGGAATGAGCAAGAAGCAGATCGACACCTTGACTCCCGAAATCTGCGAATTCAGCGGGCTCGGCGAATACGTCAACATGCCGGTGCGCACCTACTCGACAGGCATGCTGATGCGCCTTGCTTTCTCAATCTCCACCAGTGTGCAGGCCGACATCCTGCTGATGGACGAATGGCTGTCGGTCGGCGACGCCGAATTCACCCACAAGGCCGAGCAGCGCATGAAGGATGTGGTAGCGAAGTCCGGCATCCTGGTGCTGGCCTCGCATTCACCGGAACTGATCGCGAAGGAATGCAACCGGGTCATCCACCTGGAACACGGTCGCATCGTCAGTCAGTCCGTGACCGAGCCGGTCAACCTGCCTCCCTCCGCCGCAGCCTGATTTCCTCCAGCCGCGCGGCAACGCGCCGGCCGGGGGCCTCCAGCGACAAGTTGGCTTCCGCGCAGGCCTTCAGCGAGGCGGCGTCCAGGTGTCGCCCCTGGCCCCGCCTTCGCCAAAGAGCGCGTCCTTCTCCGAATCTTCAGCGACACCACGCTGGGTCACCCGATCCCTTTCGCCTGCGCGGCCACGCCGCGCTGATCCCAGAGCTCGGTAAGAATGAGGAATTACCGGAAGGGGTCCGAGGCAGTCATCGCTACGACGTTTTTCGAGACTGACGTTCCGCGAACAGCACATCGAGCCGCTTGCGCATTGCTTTCCCTACGGCCGCAGGGTTATAACTACGCAATACGTGCTCGCGCGCGGCTTTACCGCGCCTTATTCCCTCCAATGGATTTTCTGCTGCTTTTCTCATAATCTCCACTGCTGCATTTTGATCGGGTTCAGCCCAAGATTGCCCCTGAGACCAGGGATATTCATGGGACCCCAGAGGGCGCAAAATGTAGGGCACCGGATAGCCGGTTTTATCCGACAGAAAATCAGTAGAGCCAGAATAGTCGGTTCCGATAACGATACGCTCAAACGTCATCGCCTCGGCCATTCCAAGCCCGAACCCCTCTGCTCGATGCAAAGATACATAGGCGTCCGAAGCGCGGATCAAGCCGAGGATTTCTTCGCGAGGCATGTTCCGATCAAATATCAGGATGCGCGGATCCTCCACCACGGCTGCTTCGATCACTGCCTTTATATCGGGATAGTGATCGGCCGCCCCCGTGGACTTGATTACCAGACCAACATTCTCATCACCGTTCGGGAAGGCGCGCTGGAAAGCCTGGAGCACTCCAAGCGGATTTTTTCTGAATGGCGAGGAAAAGTAATCGAAGCTGAACATGAAATAAAAACGCCCCTCTTCCATTCCGAAATGCCTTCGTTCTGGATGAACTCCGCTGGTGTCCTCCATCGCTGGAGGCATGACAGTAATCGGGCCTGTGAAGATGTGGGAAAACGCGTCAGCAATGAACTTGTTGGGCGCCCAGATTTCATGGATATTCTCCAGATTCTTTTTCCATTCCTCTGGCGCCCTTGAAAGCTCCCAATAGGTGCAGAGGATGTTGTACGAGTTTTTTAAAAGCTTGGGACTGAGCGTCCGAAAAACCTCCGACACCTGATCTCCTGCCACCTGAATGACATTGATTTCGTAAGGGTGATTTACGTCATACCGCTGTTGCATGTACGGCCCAATCAAGCGGGTCTCAATGCCAACTTGAAATGGATAAACTGCAAATGGCAGTCCGGCCGACTCAGCGGCTTTCAAGTTTGCCCGAAAAGCTTGACCAAGTCCTAATGCACCTTCGGCATAGCCGATAAACAAGGCGCCGGGACGCAACATCTCCGATTCGCTTGTGCCGCGCGGAATTTGCAATGTCTTCTGCACGAGCCATTGCATTCTCGTTTGAAAGTACGGGCCGATCACTTGTTTCGACGAAGCCGAGATCGCGCGCCTCCATCCTTGAAGTTCCAATTGGTCGGCAAAGAAGGTGAATAAGAAACCGGCTCGTCGAATGGTGCGTGCGACCAAGCCCTTCCACCGAATGGAGGCTATCGAATGCGGAGTAGACTGGTCCTCAGAAGCGGAAGACGCCCGCGACCGATACCCTCTTCCCGCGTTGCCCGTTCGGAGCGAAGGAAGTTTGCCCTCGTTTTCTGCGATGAGCGCCCGACGGATCGCAAGACTGCTCTCCCGCCAAGAAAACTTCGTGCGAATGGTTCGGACACCCGATTCCGAGAGAAGTCGATATTGTTTGGCATCCATATCGTTTGCCTCGAACAAAAGGGCTGTCAGATGCTCGATCGAGGGCTCCCACCAAGACCCGACATCACCGAACCCCTTGTCAGAATAGTCGGCTCTGATCGGGACGCCATCCAGCAACAAGGCGCCAGGAACTGCGAAGTCCGAGGTGCCGCTGAAATTTCCGAAGATGGATGGAGTGCCGCAAGCCATAGACTCGGCGACGCCGAAACCAAACCCTTCCGAGCGCGACGAGCAGATTGTGAAATCAACGCTGCGGTACACGGTTGCCAACGACTGCTCGTCCATTGCGGCCAAACTCTCGTATACGGAAATTCCGTCGGCGTAATACTCGGCAATTCTGAAAGTCTTCCAGACGCGAATACTATCTGGAACCGGCAACGTTTTCACTATGCCGATACCCATCAAGATCAGTTTGGCATTTGGCTGCGATGGATGGAATGCTCGCCATGCCTTGAGCATGACGTCGAGGCCTTTACGATATTGATTACGCGAGAACCATAGAAATGTCTTTCCATCTACAAAACGCTGTGACGGCCCCCAAGGTTGAAAAATATCGCTTTCGACTCCAAGTGGCGCATAATGAACGCGCTTGACTCCGACTTGCTTCAACACGTCCACGCCCCAGCGTGAAGTGGTGAGAACCATTTTGTAGCGCTCTTTGAATGCCAGCCATGATTCGGGCGGGCGCGAAGTCTCCCATACGGTGTAAAGATAATCGAAAGGCTCGACCCCGAGGTGCGAAAAGGTGAGCCGCGCCGCATCGGGGTGAACGAGGCCGTATTTCGTTAAATACGGATGAAGATTCCTGTTGATGATATTCCAGGAGTCAGTTTCGATTGACTTGTGATCCTGATGCGCAACATATTGCCCCAAAAATTTCCGCGCGAAAAGTTGCTTGTTCTTCTTTAGATAGTTCAGTTTGAACTGACTCGGCTTTGACGAAAAAGTGGAACTTGTCCAATGCTCGATTTGAGAATGCGGAAGATAAGCACAAGTGTATCCTGCGTCTCGCAGACGAAAACCGAAATCTGCATCCTCATGATAGAAGCCATAGTCGTTGTCGAGAAATCCCACCTTGTCTATCGTCGACATTCGCACGCCCGCGAAGGTCAATTCACAGAAATCCGCTTCGAGCCGATGAGGATTACCGCAAGGTGGTGTGAAATCATGGGCGAAAGTCAGTTCTTCAAGATTCCAGAAAACGCGATAGGCAAGTTTTCTGAGGGAGGCCGCTTCGTCGACAATGATTTGCGCCGGCGCCACGATTCCGAGATCGGGATCTTCCAACAGTTCGGCGAGAAGTTCGCGCATCACGTCGGTGGTGAAGGTTATGTCGTTATTTGCCACAAAGACGAAATCACAGCCACGCTCCCTGGCTATTTCGGCACCGATGTTGCAGGCCTCGGTGTAGGTGTGTGCTCGCCCTAGCTGCCGGAGGGCGACGCCAGCTCTGCGACACACGTCTTCAGTATTGTCCGTGCTCCCCTGATCAATCACCACGACCAGTTCACTCGGAATTCGAAGCGTGGGCAACATCCGTTCGAGGAGTTTTGCTCCGTTGATCGATGGAATGGCGAGGAGGGATTTCCTCAGTGCGGTCTCAATTAACATGATTGTCTTGAATTGGAGTTGTCAAGAATGTCTGATGAATACGATTAGATGACGCGAAACGGTGCGGAAAGCCTCGACGCCAGTGGTGAAAAACTCAAGATGGAAGTTCTCCGCCCTATTTTTCCGGCGGCTCCGACAACGCCGCAGCCTAGGTTAAATTGTGTCGACTGGAGGCAGCGAAGATCGCGCAGAAACTCGAAACGCTCGCGCATTCGCCCAGCCAAGGGGTGGCCGCCCACTGCCTTCGCCACACGCCTCACGCCTCACGCCTCACGCCTCACATTGCCCTTCAACAGACGCCCCAAGATCAGCCATGGTGATGCAGAAAATCTAGATAGGCATTCTTCAGGCCGACCTCGAGCGGCGTGCTGGCCTTCCAACCGAGCGCACCCAGACGGCCAACATCCAACAGCTTGCGCGGCGTGCCGTCCGGCTTGCTGGGATCCAGCTTGAGCTCACCCGTGTAGGCCACGGTCTCTTTCACGAGCTCCGCGACCTCGCCGATGGTCGCGTCTTCGCCCACGCCGATATTGATCAAAGGCCGGACATCAGGACGCGTAAGCGCGGCAAAGCGGTCCTCGGGAAGGCTGAGCAGAAATAGGATGGCATCGCCCAGATCCGAGGAGTACATGAATTCCCGCCTCGGCTTGCCCGATCCCCAGACCACCACTTCGGGCGCGCCCTTGATCTTGGCCTCGTGGAAGCGCCGGATCAGCGCCGGCAATACGTGCGAATGCTCCGGGTGATAGTTGTCGCCAGGCCCGTACATGTTCGTCGGCATTGCGGCGAGGTACCGCGTGCCGTACTGGCGATTGAAGGCCCAGCACGATTCAACGCCCGCGATCTTGGCCAGTGCATAGGGACGGTTGGTGCCCTCCAGCGGTCCGGTCAGCAGATAGTCTTCGTTGATGGGTTGCGGGCAGTCGCGCGGATAGATGCACGAGGAGCCGAGAAAGATCATTCGATCAACGCCAGCCTCGTGCGCCGCGTCGAACACGTTGATCTGGATGCGCAGATTGTTGTGCAGGAAATCGACAGGAAAGTTCGAATTCGCAAGGATGCCGCCGACCTTTGCGGCGCTCATGACCACGTAGTCCGGTCGTTGCTCTTGGAAGAACTCCCGTGTGGCCTGACGATCCTCGAGATCGAGTTCGGCATGCGTGCGCGTGAGCACTTCGTACTCGGGTCGTGTGCTTAGGGCTTCCAAGGTGGCCGTGCCGACCAAGCCCCGGTGACCGGCTACATATACCCTCTTTTTTTCCATCATCTACCTCGTAAAGTTCGCTGCAAGCACAAGAGTGGAGCGTAGCGCATCGCCAGGACTATCGACCGGGCAGTTGCCGAGCCCGGCAAGCCATTGAGGGCCCGTGACCAGCGGTGCACTGAGAACGCATGACACCGCGAGAACGCGCGCATGGTCCCTAGGGACGCCAAGAACGACTGCCATATGACTACCGGCTGCGGCGACGCGCCGTCAGGCCGCGCGATCGCGCCCATGGCCAGGTGCCTTCCCGGATGACCACAAGTGAAATGAAAGTATATGTAAGGATCAGCGGGCGACCACCTCCGCACTCGCCCGTGGCCACCGCCCTGTCGGGTGTCTTCGTCATGCGGACTCGATACCATCGTCGACAGGCAGCGCCCGCGCATGACCGTCTTGGCACGGAATCTTTAGGGAGGGGCGCTCCAGCCCTGGCCGGCCAGCAACGCGAACACCACGCATCCTGGAAAGTCGACCCCGGTCTTAGGGCAAAATTCGCTGATTAAGCGCCGCCGAGAGGCGAGCCCGTCTCATTTTTGGAAGGTCCTCATGAAGAAGCGTGCAGTAGTCACAGGTATCACTGGTCAGGATGGCGCATATCTCGCCGAACTCTTGCTGAGCAAGGGCTACGTTGTCTTCGGCACCTATCGTCGTACCAGCTCCGTCAACTTTTGGCGCATCGAGGAACTTGGTATTCAGGAACATCCGGATCTGCACCTCGTCGAGTACGACCTCACCGACCTTGGCAGTTCCCTGACACTCATCAAGGACGCGGCGCCTGACGAGGTCTACAACCTGGCCGCACAGAGCTTCGTGGGCGTGAGCTTCAATCAGCCCGATGCCACGGCCCAGATCACGGGCATGGGTGCATTGCATCTCCTGGAAGCGATTCGCCTGACCAACCCCAAGATCCGTTTCTACCAGGCATCCACCTCGGAGATGTTCGGCAAGGTGCAGGCCATTCCGCAGGTCGAAGACACGCCCTTCTATCCCCGCAGCCCGTACGGCGTGGCCAAGCTGTTCGCCCACTGGATGACGATCAACTACCGCGAGAGCTACGGCATCTTTGGCTGCAGCGGCATTCTGTTCAACCATGAGAGCCCGCTGCGCGGCCGCGAGTTCGTCACGCGCAAGATCACCGATAGCGTCGCCAAGATCAAGCTGGGCAAGGCCGACGTGCTCGAGCTCGGCAATCTTGGCGCCAAGCGCGACTGGGGCTATGCCAAGGAGTACGTCGAGGGCATGTGGATGATGCTGCAGGCCAAGGAGCCGGACAGCTTCGTGCTGGCGACCAACCGGACCGAGACGGTGCGCGAGTTCGTGGACATGGCGTTCAAGGCGGCCGGCTACGAGTTGCGCTTCGAAGGCGAGGAGCAGAACGAGATCGGCATCGAAGTGAAGAGCGGCAAGACGCTGGTGCGCGTCAATCCGAAATACTATCGGCCGGCCGAGGTGGACCTGCTGATCGGCAACCCGGCCCGCGCCAAGGAAAGGCTCGGCTGGGAACCCAAGACCACGCTCGAGCAGCTGTGCGGCATGATGGTCGAGGCGGACCTGCGCCGGAACGCGGAGGGCCACTCCTTTTAGCGGTCCTTCTCGCGGCACAAGCTGCTTGAGCTTGCGGCTCGCCCCGTCGAGTTCGCGCAGCCGTCGCAGCTCGGCGGCCCCACCCCCGAGAACATGCTTTCACAACATGCTCCTGCCCCTCATCGGACCTTGATCATGTCGGCTGTAACCGATCGCTCCCGCTTGCTGAGGCAGGGACCGCGCTTCGCCTTATGAGGGGCACCGCGTCCGGTCGATGCCATCCTCGCGGACGGCGCGCGCCAGCCGCTCTCCGGGCGCCAATTCACGGCGCCGGCTATTGCCCGGCCGCTGCACATGGCGGGCATGCGCGGTGATCAGGGTCTCCGCGACGATGTCTGCACAGCGCTCCCAGCTGAAAAGACCGGCCCGGTCCAGCCCGGCCGCGGCCAACTCCTGTCGCAACGCAGGAGATGCCGCAATCTGATGCATGGCATTGGCGACACCCTGCACGTCGCCGGCATCGAACAATAGCCCCGCCTGTCCCACCACCTCAGGCAGCGAAGAGTTGTTGGCGCAAATGACGGGGGTGCCGCAAGCCATCGCTTCCAAAGGCGGGAGGCCGAATCCCTCGTAACGCGACAGATACACGAAGCACAGCGCATCACTGTAGAGCGCGGAGAGATCGGCATCTTCGACGAAGCCGGTCAGCACGATGCGGTGGCGCCAGCGCTTGGCAACTGCAAACGCCCCGTGCAATTGTTCGAGCTTCCAGCCGGACATGCCCGACAGCACGAGATGCAGGTCGCTCTCCGGGTTCTGCTCCAGATGCGAAACCAGAGCATGGACGACCTGGTCCAGGTTCTTGCGGATCTCCAGTGTCGCCACGCTCAGTACGTAGGGCACGCCCAGGGGTATACCGTACTTGGCGCGCACGGCCGCGCGCGCCCCGGGATCGTCGCAGGGGCGGAAGCGCGAACCGGCAGCCAGCGGAATCACCGTCACCTGCCGCGGACTGAGGTCCGGCCGATAGGCCAGCAGATCCTTCTTGGTGAACTCCGAGATCGCGAACACCACGGTGTGCTCGTCCAGGCTATCCATGATGCGCCGCACCTCGGCTGCGCCCTCCGTCGAGAAATACTCGGGGTGCTTGATGCCGATTAGGTCGTAGACGACATGGGCATGAAGCACATGATCGTCCAGCAACCACTCGGAGGGCGCCACGCCGAAAGGCGACAGCAGGATGTCGGCATCGTCCGATGGGCGCTGCGCAGGTGCAGAATGCGCCGGGGCATTCAGCCGCTTTCTCAAGCCGGGGGCCTTCGCCGAGTCGTGCGGGCGAAAGTACAGGCGGCTGTCGAGGCGATCGCAGCGCGCCAGCAACGGAAACAGTTCGTCGCAGACCCGGTACACGCCGGTCTTGATGCCTTGCGCCAGGACGTACGTGTCCAGAGCGAGGCGTGGATGTCGATCACGCACGGTCCGCCCCCCCCTGACCCGGTGTCTCCGACACCTGAATGAAGAGCCAGAGCACCTCTTCCGGCGACAACCGGCCTTCGGAGCAGCCGAACTGCACGAACCAACGGTACAGCCCCTCTTGACCATCCGGGCTGAGCCCGTGCGGATGAAGCGTGCGCACGTCCGGGCGACCGAGATAGAACTGACGCGCCCGGCCACCGAAGTCTTCTTGCAGCACGGCCACGACCAGCGAACGCGCAGACTCCGAGAGGCCAAAGCGTTCACCTCCTTCTTCCCGCACCCAGGCGATGAATCCATCCGCTTCCGGCTGCGAGAGCGCGCGCGGAAAACGCGCTCGGACTTCAGGTTGCGAACGTAGCACGCACATGCACCAGCGCGCTGCAACCGTTCGGTCGGTGACGTCGCCCGGTAGCGCTTCGATCGGCGGCACGGGCTGCCGGCCAGGCGTTTGGTCCGGGTACAGATTCAACGTTGGGGGCTCATCCACGACCGCTCCCGCCTGCGTCACCGTCTGTTGGCGCTCGCGAATGAAGCGTAGCCGTGCCGGAATGCGCCAAGGCGTTGCGGCCCACCAGGACGCCTTGACCCATCTGCGAACTTGACGATGGGCCAGCAACGCCCGCCCCGGCCCCGTGATCCTCCACCACCGGGATTGGACAATGGTGTCGCGCTGCTGTTCGGCGACGTTGGCGCGGTGCTCGACCTGCGCCAACAACTGATCGCGCTGGTCAATCTCGTGCCGCAGCGCCGTCCCCTCGGCGTCCAATCGATCCTGGAGCGCCATTTCCCTTTCGCGTGCCTGAACCAGGCCCGCTTCCGCGCATTCGATTCGCCGGTGGGATTCCTGCAAGCTTCGTTCGAGCGCACCAACCTGCTGCAGCAAACCCGAAGCGCGTTCGTTCTCGAGCTGCAAGCTTCGTTCGAGCGCACCAACCTGCTGCTGCAGGTCGGAAGCGCGCTCATGGATGATGCCCAGCTCCAGCACCCGTTGCGAATGCTCCCGTTGCATGCGCTCCAAGGGCGCCGTGATGAAGCCGTCAAATACGTTGGGCGGGTATTTGAAGACGGCGGCGAGTTCGACGCGCTCCTCGGCAACGTAGAAGCGATTGAGGCCGTCGGCGTAGACATACTTGTAGCCGGCGTTCGCCAGAATCGGCTCCCATGCTTCGTGGTTTTCGATCTGCGAGTTCGGGAGCGTGGCCTCCACCAGGACGATCCAGGGACGATGGCGTTGCCAATCGTTGCCCGCGAGAACAGCTCGCTCGAAGCCTTCAACGTCGACCTTGAGGAAGTGCACTGGCTGCCCATCCGGCACATGCCTCTGCCACACCTGTGCCAACGTCAGCATTTCCACTTCATGCTTTCGGATGGTGTAGCCGGCGGCGGCGTGCCGGCCAGCGATCTCCGCGTCCGCGGTCGACAAGCCTGATTCATCGACGAGGTTCATCGTCAGAATGCCTGACCGCTCCCCGAGTGCGACATCCAGATTGACGTCGTTCGGCCGCAACTGGACGAGTTGCTCAAAGTACACCGGATGAGGCTCGATGTTGATCCCGCGCCAACCCAGCAGGCTGAACGCCTTGGTGACCGAATCCGATTCGGCAGACTGCGCACCCACGTCGATGTAGAAGCCCCGCTCCACGTCTCGCAGGGCACGCCACAGCATGACGTCCTCGTAGTTCTGGGCGTACGAAACGAATTGCGGAGCGATGAGGGATGACGGTACTTGGGCGAGCATAGAGATTTGCAGCGTCGGTCTAACGAACGTTTGAGGGTGGCGCCAAGACCGCTTCCGTTATCATAGTCCGGCGTATCGAACGCTCCCGCCGGGCGCGCTCAGCGGTCTGTAAGCTCCCCGCACCGGATGGGCGCGGAACTAGGCTGCTGCACTGCTTCCCTCGACCGTCGCGGACCGCCACCGCGGTCGGCGAACCGCCCCATCTGCGAGCGACCATGTTGCGCAGGGAATACGGGGGAGTGATTGTTTTCGAATCTCGCACGGCTGGTTCGGGCCTCCCATTCGGTTGTAGCTCACGCGCCATCGTGCGTCCCCAAGTTTAGACAAGGTGCTAAGTTGATTGAACAGATACGCAGGTCGGCGCTGGTCCGGCACATGCCTGAATGGCTGCTGCGGCTGCTAGGCCGCTGCTATCACGCCGCCTTCCTGCCGCCGAACGGGACACCCCCATCCGCGCCGACGCCCAGCCCCGCCCATGTCGAGAACGTGGGCGAGGTCAATGCTGCGGTGACGTCCAGCCCCGCTCGGGTCGAGAACGTGGGCGAGATCGACGCGGTGGTGATGCGTATCTACCATCTGGCCCTTGAACGCACGCCCAGCGCCGAAGAACGGCAGCTGTGGATCAACGAGGTCCTCAGCCATAGGATGAGCGTTGCCGGAGTGGTCGAGGCCATCGCGGGCTCACCGGAGGCTGACCTCGTGCGCCAGCGCGCGAACGTCGTGCCCGAGGTGGCCAACGGCCGATTCATCCAGTTCGCCTACGAGTACCTGCTGGAGCGCAGCCCGATGTTGTCCGAGGTCGTCCAATGGGACCACCGGTTTGGCCGACAGAACTTCGGGCGCAGCCAATTGGTGCTGCAGCTCTTCGCCCACCGCGCCACCGAAGCGCTGACAGATCGGGCGCAAAAGCCCGTACACGATCCAAATCATGCGCCCTGGATGGGCACCGACCGGTTCATTGACATCATGGAATGGCAAGCGAAGGCCGACCGGATCGGGACCAACTACCAGCCCGTCGAGCCCAAACGCTACGCGAGCCTGAGCATTCCGCGCAGGCCGGAAATCCTCGTTTCCGCCATCGCAAGTCTCTACCGCGGGGGCGACTACATCGAACAGTTTCTCGAGAACATCACCTCGCAGACGATCTTCGCAACCCACTGCGAACTCATCATCATCGACGCGGACTCACCGGAGAACGAGGCCGCCGCGATCGCCCGCTACATGGAGCGGTTCCCAAATATCGTCTACCACCGCGCTCCCACGCGAATCGGGATCTACGAAGCGTGGAATCTCGGCGTGCAGATGTCCCGGGGTCGATACCTCACCAATACCAATCTGGACGATCTGAGAAGATCGGATTCGTTCGAGCGGCAGGTAGAGATCCTCGAGAAGTTTCCTTTCGTGGATGTCGTGTACCAGGACTTCTACTACTCGTTCGACGGCAAGGCACCGTTCGCAAAGAGCGCGGCCGTCGGATTCAAGAGCCAGCTACCGGTCGTCACGCCCTACAACCTCATGCAGTCGAATTCCCCGCACAACGCGCCGATGTGGCGACGCACGTTGCATGACGAAATCGGCATGTTCGATGCCAGCTTCCGGTCCGCGGGCGACTACGACTTCTGGCTGCGCTGCGTACAGGTCGGAAAGACCTTTTTCAAGGTGAACGACCCTCACGTCATCTATTTCGTCAATCCTGAAGGCCTGTCGACGCAACCCAACACGCGCGGTATCGACGAGGCGAATCGCAGCACCAGGCAGCACGGCCACAAGCTCCTGTCGCCCTGGCTGCTGTCGTCGGACGAAGAGTTCATGCACGAGCTGTCACGCCTAGCCGGCGTGCCCGTGGCACTCGGCGAAACCGAGCAGGCCGCGCCGGACTGGCGCTACACCGCGGCGCAACGGGCGCTGCGACTCCATTCCGCCGCTTCGCGCGGCCGCTCGCCCGCTTAAGGAAAATCTCGATGGCTCTGGTAATTGACGGCGTCTTCTTCCAACTCGCGCAGTCGGGAATCGCACGCATCTGGCGGGCAACGCTCCCGCTGCTCGCGAAGAAGCTCGACATGCCGATCGTCTTCCTGGACCGAGGCGGTGTCAGCGCGAAATTCGATGGCGTCGAAGTCGTTCCGTTTCCGGCCTACAAATCCAAGTACAACGCCGGAGACTCGCAACTGCTGGAGCAGATCTGCCGTCACTATGGCGCCAAGGTCTTCATCTCGACCTACTACAGCACGCCGATGGAGACCCCTTCGCTGCTGCTCGTCTACGACATGATCCCGGAACGCCTCAGGTTCGACCTGTCGGCCAGGGACTGGCGCGAGAAGGAACTCGCCATCATCCACGCGCGCCGGCACATCTGCATCTCGAACAATACGCGAAAGGATCTGCTGGAGTTCTACCCCGAACTCGACCCGGACACGACATCCGCCGCGTACTGCGGCATCGACTCCACGGTCTTCAAACCGCGCGATGATCGCGCCATTGCCGAGTTCCGCCGCCAATTGGGACTGGACCGCCCTTACTACATGTTTGTGGGTTCCCGCGTGCAGGCCAACAACTACAAGAACGCCAGCCTTTTCTTCGACGCCGTGAAGACGATGCGCGAGGTTGACTTCGACGTGCTCTGCGTAGGGGGCGAAAAGACCGTTCCCACTTCGACCGTCGACAGCACGGGGCACAGGATCATCCAGATCGACCTCGACGATGAAGGTCTTGCACTGGCCTACGGCGGATCGGCGGCGCTGGTCTACCCTTCGCTCTATGAAGGGTTCGGCCTGCCTGTGGCCGAAGCCATGAGCTGTGGCTGCCCGGTGATCTGCACTCCTCACGGCTCGCTGGCCGAGGTGACATCGGACGCCGCATTGCAGATTTCGGGAGCGTCGATTCCGGAGATGGTCGAGGCGCTGCGTCAGGTGCGCGACCCGTCGGTGCGCGAGCGCCTGATCGAGCGCGGTGCTCTACAGGCTGGCCGATTCCGGTGGGAGGCTTTCGCGGATGAAGTGGCCAAGGGCATTCGAGCCCTCGCCGCTGACGCCGATGCGGGAACGCATCGGCACTTCTATCGGCAGTGGGCCCAGCTCAGGCAACTGCAGGGCGAGGTCGACGTACTGATCTGAGTCCATCACAAAGGGCAGCAGCCCAGTCAGCGGCTTTGATCCGTGCGACGCGCGCCAGCAGACCTACGAGGAAATTCTCTTTCATGGGTGCGGTTATGGCCTTCAGCCTCTGAGTTGCGGCCGCTGAGTGCTGGAGAGCGTTCTACCTCGCAATGAGATCTTCGATGGCGGAAAGTCAATCACTCCCGCTTGGGATCGCTACCAAATTGATAAAGGCTTGAGTCGCGGGAGAAATCCTTCCAGCAATGTCCTGCCGAATGCGTTCCTCATCGACGGGGAACATCGTTGTTTTATCTTCGGTGAGTTCAAACACCTGGTAGCCCAACTCAGTGAGTTGGCTCCAAATCCAGAAGGGATCATCTCCCGAGTTGGACAGGCCAAATGGCCAGAACTCCATCACAAAGATTGGGCGCCACCCTTTCGCGAACAGATCTCTTGCACCGCGAAGTATCTTTGCTTCAGAGCCTTGTGCATCAGACTTCACCAAATCCGGTAGGCGCTCCTCACTCTCAAGAACCTTGTCAAGTGGGGAAGTGGGAACCTCGAGTATTTCGCGTGCTGTTCCATCACTAAATATGCGATGGTCTCCGAGATTATCTTCAGACAGGAAGAGTTGCAGAGCACCTTCCCTGTCGCTCACCGCCTCCTGCCGTGGGGTAGTCTGAGGGCCATCCTCAACTCGTGCAAGGTTCCTTGAAAGCATCGCGTAGTTCTTAGGATCTGGCTCAAATGAAATCAGACGCCCGGTTGGGCCGATGATCTTTGAGACCACCACGCTATACCACCCGATGTTTCCGCCAATATCAAGCACGAAGTCCCCTGCCCGGCAGAGGCGCTTGATCACCTCGGTTTCCAGTGGCTCCCACGTTCCATGCATCTCCAATTCCGTGGAGATGAAGGCGTCGCCTGCCCGATGGATTTCAAAAGCGGATGCCCTTAGGCCTGGTACGCTCGCCTCAATGAGAAATGGACGTTCGCTATTGGCGACAGCCTGAAGGCGAAGATTTCTTCCCTGCACCTCTAGCTTGCGGATTCGGTCGTCCAGATAGCGGATGTCAGCAGCATGTGCGTCGAGTTGCTGCTGAGCTTCGGTGGGGATCGCCAACGGTCTGGGCGCCGCTACATGTGGCGGCGTCTCCATCTTGCTGATTTAGGAAAGGGATTCAGACGCTGATAGGGCTGCACGATACAGGCGAGCAAGCTGACGAAATGGGGTGGCGTCTCTGAGCATGGTTGGCTTTGGGGGAGGATTGCGCGGAGTGTATCTGCCTGGAATGAAGGGGCATGAAGGGGCGCCAGGAGCTTGACGCAGCTTGAGTGCGATAAGCTGCGCGCTTTTCGAAAACTTGGAGCATCGCTTGAGCACACTTGCATCTGCTGTGAACAGGGTGTTGGCACCGCTGAACATCGCATTGACTCGACGGACCACACTGGAAAGCACACGCTCGCTGCTCTCCTCTGCGCAGTTGGACCTTGCTCGCTCATCGAAAGAAATAGAGAGCCTTCAGGCTGCCCTGGTCGCCGCAAAAAGCCAGTTCGACGAATCGGCGCTGGAATCTCGTCTAACACCCCTCCAGGCAAGCATTGATGACATGCGCCGAGAGCTTGTGAGGCACCAGATCGCAGAACGCTGGAACGTTGTCGATGCGATCGAGCGGGCCTCCGCGCGCGCGCCTGAGTTCCGGACATGTCCTCTGTGTGGCGCGATGGACAAGGCAGATGGGTTCAAGACCTATCAGACCAATTGCATATTTGGGGGCGGCCTGTTGACGCGGCATCAGTGCCCTACGTGCGATGTGATATTTGGAGCCGACAAGATGTTCGATCTGTCACCTGGAGAGTTGAGCCAGGACTATGAGTGGCACTACAAGGTCTACGAGGAGGTCGATTCAACGGGGGTTGAGATGCGCGCGTTCCACTCGCTGAATCCTCGCCGCGACGGGGTTTACGTCAACTATGGCGCCGGGTCATGGTCTCGCACTGTTCCTCTGCTGAGGGAGCAAGGGTGGAACGTCTTTGCCTATGAGCCGCATGGCTCGGGCCCCAGTGAGAATGGGTGGCTGATCAAGAGCGAGGCTGAGATGGCCGGGCGCGAATTCGACGGCATTTTTTCAAACAACGTCCTTGAGCATCTTCGTGAGCCAGTTGCCGACCTCAAGCGCATGAAGAGTTGGATGAGGCCAGGTGCAGTCATGGCTCACGCAACGCCGTGCTACGAGTACTTGTTTGAATACACAAGATTCCACCTGTTTTTCTTTCTTGGTCGATCACGCGAAGTGCTCGCCCAACGAACCGGTTCATTCATCCAAAGCTTTGAGGTCGACGGGTTCTTCATGAACTGCGTCTTCTCGCCAGCGAACTGAATCGCCCCGGATTTTGAGGAGGCTCAACACTCTGAGAGGATTGAGCCATGAAGAAGTCGAACAAGTTCTCACCCGAGGTCCGTGAGCGGGCGGTGAGGATGGTGCAGGAGCACCGTGGGGAGTACCCGTCGCTGTGGGCGGCAACCCGATGTCTCCCGAGCAAAGAGGGAGCGATCAGGCCGATGGGCAAGGCCGGCACGGCTGAATCCGTACGGTCAGGCGAACTCGTCGAACCCACGATATCGTTCCAACGGAAATTGTCTCATGCGCCGCGTGGACGGTCGCGAGCTCCGCGGCGCCCTTTCCCTGCCCGTGACGGCGGCCCCGCGTTCCTGCATGGGTTCTGGGCGAACCCGCCCCATGCGCCTCTGCAAACCCTATGGGCCCTGGTCGAGAGCTGGCCAAAGTAGCTATTTGCGCCTGAGAACAGTGACGTGGCCGAGGTAGGGGCCGCCGTTGACCCGAGCGATGGTCTCGAAGGCACCAGATGCGGCGACGGCAGCATTGATCTCCTTGCGAATCGAAGCGCTCGCCGGCCACGGTAGCGGCAACGTGCTGTCGTCCGAGAACAAGACGACGATGTCTGCGCGGTGCACGGCCGCCTGGTGGGCAGAAATGTCCGCGTTAAAGAAGAGGTTCTCCATCGCGGGAACGGGCAGCCTACGGCGGCGCAGCTCGAATTCGATGTTGTCTGGGTTCAAGTACTGCGCGATGACGGGGAAGTAGAGCCGACGCTGTCCAAGATCTGGGATCGACGAAATGGCATCTGCCGTCTGATCATAGATCTTGGTGAAGTGTTGAGCCTGTGTGGCTGGAACCGCACCACCGAACAGCCTTAGGGAGACCGGGCGCCATGTGGCAATCGAGAATGCGACGAGCGCGAGCGCACCCGTGAAAGCCCATTTGCGCGGAATTCGGCTCAGCAGGGTGACCGCAAGGATAGCGGTGATTCCGAGCAGGAGAGCAGCGACGATCAATCCGAGGAACGGGCTCTTCATGCTCGGCGCCGTCACGCCGGCATATGCGAACAAGACAACGATAAAAACTGCCAGCGCCACGCGGGTACGAACCCAGATCGGCAGCGCGGCTATCAGCAGTGCACCGCCTAGGGCGAGCCATGGCGTTCCGATCGCGACCTTCCCGCCTGGCCCTGTAAGGTAGTAGACGGCTGGATCAGGGGTGGCTGAGTTCTTCGCCCAGATGTTGGCATTCGACCCGAATGCATTGACAGTGATGTATTCGTAGAGGTGTCGGAACACTGCGGCGTAGTAGGGCAGCACGACCAGCGCGGCGATACCGCCATAGATAGCCGCCATGCGTGCGATTCGCTTGACGTCGTCTCGAGACTTCGATTGCAAGAAGAGCACCGCAATGACGGCTACCCCGAACACGGCAACTGTCACCGGTGCCAGCGTTGGTTTCGTCAGCAGGGCGCCGACGAACAGCGCTGTGGAGCTTGCCAGCGCTGTCCGGTCACCCGCGCGCCAGCGCGGATCAGCGACCACGATGAGTGCACCGGTGGCCGTGAGCAGCGCGCACAGCATGTCGGGCCGGAACTCAAGAATGAGCAGCCCAAGGAGCGGGAACCCAAGTAGCGCGGCAGCCACGGCAGCGGACGTCGCCAGCGGCAACGTGCGACCGGCAAAGCCAAGCACCAAGCGCAGGACGATCGCCAGCGGGATTGCATTCATCGCGTCAGCTGCCCACGCGTGCGGCCCGAGCAGGCCGAAACCAATCAACGCCAGGAGCGTTTGAAGCGGAGCGTGCGGTGGATTTGTCCAGAAGCCCTTCAGGAGCGCTCGGCCCCCATCACGATAAAGGACGTCCAGCCGCGCCAGCGCATCATTGAAGTAGCCGATGTCGTCGTACGTGGCCGGGAGCGACAACGACCCGCTGTGCAGCGACGACTGGATCTGGAACGCCGCAAAGAGAGCGGCGAGCGCAAAGGCAATGAGCCATTGCGCAGCACGGTTTTCCCCGCGCATCCGTCAGGCCGCCATGACGACGCACGGGCCGAAGTCGCAGGGCGTCAACGAATTGACAGCGACGTACCCCAGGAACCCAAGGAGCGCGACGGCTACAGTCAGGGCGGCGCTCATCTTCACTATTCTCATAGCGGCAGATTTTGGCAGAACCCGCGCGGCCGCTATGCGGCTTCGATGGCCTTCGACTCCAACGGCATCCTCGCCATGATCCCCGGCGAGTACATCGCCAAGGGTGGGAATTCGCTTCCACCTGACGCATCGCGCTATTTCCCGTTGCGCACGAACAGCCAGACCGAGCGCTGATTCTTGTCGGTGTAGAGCGGCCGGCCCTTGAAGTCGGGTCGCGAAATGAAGATGTGCTGCTACTTCGGCCGAGCCGGCCACTCGTCCGCGAATTGCCCGTGGAGGCACAAATGATCGTCATCGCCAAGGTCTTCGACCTGATCCCAGGCTGGCTCTATGCCGTCGGCCTGGCCATCCTGCTCTCGCTGCTCGGTGTTGACTCCATTCGCATCGCCGAGCTGAAAACGAAGGTCGCCGATGGACAGACCGCCATGGCCACTCTGAAGACCGAACTCGCTCAAGCCGCCGACGCCGCCGAGAAGGCCGCGCGCACCGAGGAAGGCCGCCACCAAGCCGACAAACAGGAAGCCATCGACCATGCTCACTCACACCGAAACCGCTACTGCCGAGGCTCATGCCCGTATTGCTGCTGCTGCTGACGGCCTGCGCAAGCAACTCGCCACCTACATCGGTGCCGTCCGTCGCGCCACCGCGGATCCCGCGGCGCTGCCGGACGAGGCCCGAGTCAGCAAGGTGCCGACCCCCTCGATTTGCTTGCCGAGTTGTACGGAGGGGCTGACGAGGCTGCGGGAGAAATCGCGGACTATGCTGGCCAACTCCGCATTGCCGGCGACACTTGCGAGCGCATTGCCGATCGGCTCCAGCCCCCCGACAAGTAGACCTCCCATCGAGAAGTGACCTGCGCCCCCGGCTTCGGCTGGGGGCCTTTTTCTATTTGGGCGCGATCCTCAGGTTCTTTACCGCCAGGCCCGTCACCCGTGTGTCTAGCGAGCCTGGATCGGCCTTCATGGGTGTAACCGCATCGATCGAATTGAACGTGATTTGCAGGGGCGCCCCATCAATCAAACTCGCCGGGATCTCTGCCGACCTGGACACGAACCCGTCTTTTCCCAGAGAGTAAGTCCACGTAGCGACCTTCTGGCTGTTCACCAGCACGTCGACGACTTGCTTCGGATGATGGCTCGTCAGAAGTGCAGCGCCCTCGACCGTCAGTATGAAAGGCCCCTTGCTGGCCGCCGGTAGGGTCATCGACAGGCCGGCACTCTCGCCGGCCCACGTAGTCAAGGCCTCGATGGGGGACCATCCGGTCGTCTTGTACGGGCTGCCGTCGGTGCCTTCGCCGCCGGTGCCGAACCGAATCAGATCTCCCGGGTTATAGATGCGAAGACAGTCCGACTCCACGACCACATAAGCTGCCGACTCCGCGTATCGGCGAGAGCAGTTTCTGTCGATGGCGGGAGAGCGGCGAACCATCGCGTATTGCGCGCCGTCGTCGGTGATGTTTTCACCAGCAAGCCATCCCGCCGCGACCTTGTCGCTAGGGTGTTCGAAGGAGGCAAGCGAAATCATCCAGTTGATCAGGACCGGCAGCGCGCTGTCCAGTGCGACCGTGTTGCCCGGCATGAATTCAGGCAAGCGCATGGCCGCAGCGTCGTCGGCGTAGTTGATGGCCCGGATCACGGGCGCCACCGGCGTGTTGAAACTGCTCAGTGCTGCCCATGAGGCCAGACCGCCGATTACCGGAACCGCCAGCCTCAAGGCGGGGTGCGTCATCCCCGAGCCTGGGAGCAAGTCGGCGACCAGGCGCACCGCGTTCATTGCGCCCAGCGTGACGGCGATGAACATATGCTTTTTCACTGCATAGAAAGAGCCGTCGCCGTGCAGCCTCAGAACCGCGAACTGCAGCAGCACCAGCAGGGTGGCGGCGACGGCTGCTGACCCCAGGACGGAATCAACGCGCTCGCCGCGGCCGCGCAGCCGGCGCCCGAGGCTGATAGCGCCTAAGGCGCCGCACGCGACCGCGACCCAGAGCACATCTGGATAGCCGAACTCCAAATATCCGTTGTTGTTCGCATTGCTGCGGATCCTCTCGAATACAGGGTGCAACAAGATCGCTGGCACGGCGACCGCAGCGGCGATGGCCAGGATCAACATGTCTTTGGTGGGCACCTTCTTCGTGGTCATCCAGCGCTGGAGAGCCAAGAAGGCTATGAGGGTCAAGCCGGCCCCGAATACGTGGACCGCAACCACCGGCTGAATCCACATTGTGAGCGTTCCGAGCACCAGGATCAGGGCAGCCTGCTTCCATGTCTCGACGACCTTCGCCATCCACAGCAGCGCGGCGAGGTAGACCACGTCGGCGACCAGTTGCGGGTAGAAGAAGTTGGTGAGGACCTCCCAGCCAATCAGCGAGCGCGAGGGAAGCGCGAGCGCGAAAACTGCCAGGAAAAGCGCCATCCTGATGGGAGAGGTGGTGCCCAGCAACTGACCGATCAGGAGATAGGCGGCGAATACGGAGGCGATGGACATGATGACCATGCCAACCAGCCCGGAGCCGCCGATCCAACCCAGAATCGCGGCCATCCAGTGCGCGGCTGGAGGGTAGGCGGCCATCATGCCCATGTTGGGAGGCGCCCCTGGTCGGACGCCGCCGTGCTTCATGATTTCGTCGATCAGGAGATAGTGCGCAGCCAGGTCGCCGGAGAGAGGAAAGAACCTCGCAAACCAGATCACCAGGAAGACAGCTATGCCGATCGCGAGCCACGCTGCGCCGCGCTGATACGCGCGGTCTTTGTTCACCGTCATCATCACAGCGTCATCGTGCCAGCTTCGCAGGGGCCGAAGTCGCAAGCCTTGAGGCTCTTGGAGGCCGCTGGAATCAGGAAGCTGATGACAGCAACGGCAGCGACCAGAACAGCGACGATGAGGGTCTTTTTCATGGGGATCTTCGAACTTTTAGTGGCCGCGATTTTGACAGACGCGCTGTATGCTGGCCCCCCATGAAGTTCCGAGAGCTCCCGGTCGGCGCAACCTTTCGCTTCTTCATGCGCGGCCACCTGCTGACGAAGACCTCCTCGACCACCTATGCGTCGGAAAGCGTGCGGAGTCAGGCGGCCAAGCCGGATGCAGAGGTGATTCCCGAAGACCTTGAACCGGGCCGGCCGGTGACCTTTGATCCCTACGGCGAGACCAACGAAGTCGATTTTCAGGGGCGAGCGGTGCGGCTCGATGGCGTGTTCAACGTGGCCCAGCTGGAGGCAGTGCTGGCCGATCTGAGGAAGAAGAAAGGGCCGTGAGCGGGCGCTATGCTGGCGCTCATGTCCTTCACCGACAACGGCATTCTGGCCTCGAGCCGAAGTAGCTATCCCGCTCCGACCAATGCGCCCCCGGCCTAGGCTGGGGGCGCATTTTGCGTTTGCATGATGGGCTCCGCCACTGGGGCGTGAATCGGTGAGGGTGCGGGCTCGGCCCCCTTGGCGTAGACACGCCGCAGCGCGAAGAAGGGCTTTTCCACGACGAAATAGGACAGGCTGCTGAGCCCGATGATGAGGGGGAGCGCCACCAGCGCGAGGTTCAAATACCACTCGCCGAAGACGTCCGCCGAGGTCGCCTTTTTCAACGCCATAAGGATGGGGAAGTGCCACACGTAGAGCGAAAAGCTGATCGATCCCAAATAGCACAGGACGCTGTCAACGCTACGGTTGAAATGCCATTTTTGGTTCAGGTAGGAGAGGGATAGCGCTGCCCAGAGCAGAGCTTCGATGGTCGGGGAAATGATCCAAGCGGCGCTAGTCGGGGAGTTCGCTCCATAGTAGCCACCTGTCCACCGATACCAGAGCATGGACCAGAGGTAGAGGGCTGCGGCGGAAGTTGCGAGCGCGAGCGGCGACGACAGAAAACCGCGCCGGCGCGCATACAAGACGGCTGCGAGCATGCCTACGCAAAATTGATCGATCCGTCCGAGGATCGTCCAGTAGGCCGCGTCTTTGATGGTGCCGTCGGTCAAAAACATCATCCCTCGAATGATGAGCGCGAGCACAACGAAGCCGGCGATGTACTTCGCGCCATATCTGCCAAGAAAGAGAACGAGAAAGGGGAAGACCAGGTAGAACTGGAACTCGACCGCGATGGTCCAAAGGTGAGTGAATGCGGGGAGGAGTGCGACGTTTGCGACCACTCCTACTGTCGACAGCATCGCGATGATGGACAGAAAGTCCATATGACGGCCACTCGAATAGGCGGCGACGCAGATCGCCAACACGTATAGCGGGTAGATGCGCAACAAGCGGTTGTAGAGGAAGTCCTTGTAGATGACAGCTTTGCCCAAGGAGATGCGGGTCAAAATGAATCCGCTGAGGACCATGAAGAGGCCTACGCCGGACTCGCCCTCACGGATCATCACCAGCAGCGGATTGATCGTGTCAGAGGTGACCGTTCCGCCGGCGAAATGGTAGGTGATAACCAGCAGCGCCGCCAGAAATCGAAGGTGGTCGAGCCTTGATATGTACGACGTATTCTTTGAAAGCACGGGGGGTGGCTACGCTTTGGGCGCCTGGTGGGGGATCAGCCCGCCAGCATAACCGGGCCAAGAATCACCGTCTGTCGAAGCGCGTCTCGGATTCCGGCGTGATATCGCCGTCGCCAATCTCGCGCACTTCCTTGCTACCCCGCACCATCACCAGGATCCGCAAGTCGCCCGCGGCGAAGGAGGGCGATGTCGCCATGCTGCTCTGGTACATCGACCAGTTGCAGGCCGAGCTCGGGCGCTACGACAACCTCGACCTGACGGCCGTCTTTACGAGACGATCCATCTCCTGGCACCGACGGGTGGTAACAATAGCCGCGTCCTGGAGGAAGGTCTCGCCGTCATGTTCTCCGAGGACTTCGTGGAGAGCACGTTTGGAATCTTGATACCTGGCACGGCGGCTAATTACGAGGAGGTGGCCAAAAAGGTGCGCTCGCTGTTGACAGCGGCGCCTCAAGCGATCAAGGCGCTGCGCGCGGTCGAGCCGTCGTTTGCCGCCATGACCAGCGAGACTTTCATGAAGGCAGGACTGAACCTGGACGCCAACTTCGTCGACCAGCTGCTCTCACCCTTCGCCGGCTGAGGCGACCCTTGGGCGAGCTTCCTTAGGAGCGTCCCGCGGCGGAAAAATCGGAACCGCTCACCTTTGGCCAACTCGCTGAATTTCATGTCTGCAGGGTGGAAATTGTTGGAATAAGCGCCAAGTGCTTAGAGGGAACGATAGCCAAAAAACCTGCCATCTTTGGAATATGAAAATTGGCTGAAACCCGCATGAATGCTCACTTCTTGCTCCGGCCTGCCACGCCGGGGGTCGCGGGTTCGAGTCCCGTCCACTTGTCAGGTCTTGGACGCAACTCGGGCGCCCCCAAACACGTAGTACTTGTTAAAAACGAAGGACAGCCCGAAGTACACGACGCCGGCGATGACCTGCGCCACACCCTCATGCCAGCCAAAGCGGCGGATCAGCAGCACGAGGACTCCAAGGTTGGCGAGGTAAGCCAGCAGGAAGATCGCCACGAACCGGATCATCTCCGCGCGACGTGCCCCTGAACTGCGAAACGTGAAGCTTCGATTCAGCGAGTACGAGACCACCAGTCCGACTGCATAGCCGAGGACGTTGCTGACCACGGCACCGAGCCCGAGCAAGTACATGCAACCGAAGATCACCGCGTAGCCCAGGGCCGTGTTCAACACCCCGACCATCGCGAACTTCAGCAACTGCCTCATCGGGCCTGGCCCGCGCTGACCCAGTACTGCCCTCCGAGCGGAAGCCACCCAAGGTGCTTTTCTAGAGGCATCAGCCAAGACAGCTTCGGGGGAACGAAAAGGCAATACGACTGCCGCATCAACTCGAGACCCGCGCCTCGAAACAGCGCGCGCAGCTCCGCCGGCTTGAGCAGCACCGCATCAGCGTCAAACGGGCACGTGCTCACGATCCGCCTTGTCACGGGATTGAAGGGGTTGTGCTCGAAGATGTCGATCGAGCCACCGGGCGCAAGCCGCCGCGCCAGTGTGCGCATGACCGTTGGTCGCTCGGGCGGCGGAATGTGGTGGAACACGCTCGCGACAAAGATCAAATCAAAAGCGCCTATGTCCAGCCCCTCACGCTCGACCTCGAATGGTGACTTCGGATGGGCCGCCCTTGCGATATCGAGACTCGCGGCTGAAACATCGGTGCCGACGATTTCGGCATCGGGAAACGCAGCCTGCAGATAAGCGATATTGCGGCCGGTTCCGCATCCGTATTCGAGGACTCGCCCGATCGGATGTCGGACTGCATCCTTGATCAGATCTACTTTGTAGCGTGCAAAGTACTCTGAATCTTCGGCGTAGAGCTTCGTGCTTTCATGCAGCAGCTCGTCATAATTCGTCGAGTAGTCGTCGAAGTCGATCTTTCCCGCCGCTGGATGGCTTTCGGCTACCTTCGATACGGTAGCAGTAGGGGGGGGCACACCTGCCCGGTGATTATTCCCAGACACGCCAGGGCGCCTTTCCATTGCTCCAATGTGCTTCAAGCTCTCGCTTGTCACGCAAGGTGTCGCATGGCTGCCAGAAGCCCGTGTGCTGGTAGGCGGCAAGCTGGCCATCACGCGCGAGATTCATGAGCGGGGCACGCTCCCAGGAGGTTGCATCGTCGGCAACGTAGCCAATCGCCGCAGGTTCGAGGATGAAGAACCCCCCGTTGATCCAGCCAATCTCGTCGCTGGGTTTTTCTTCGAAGCTGGACACGTGCTGATCCGCGTCGAGATTCAACACGCCAAAGCGGCCGGGTGGCTGCACCGCGAGCACGGTGGCGTGCTTGCCTTGGCGACGATGGAATTCAAGTTCCGCGCTGATGTCTACATTCGACAATCCGTCGCCGTAGGTCAGGCAGAAGGTCTCATTGTCGAGATACTTGGCGGCGCGCTTGAGACGACCACCGGTCATGGTCTCCGCGCCCGTATCCACGAGCGTGATGCGCCAGTCTTCCGCATGATTGTTGAGAATCTGGTGATCGCCCGTGCGGAGGTCGATGCGCATATCCGACATGTGCCGGTAGTAGTTGAAGAAAAACTCCTTGATCACATAGCCCTTGTAGCCGAGGCAGATCACGAAGTCGTTGATCCCGTGGTGGGCGTAGATCTTCATGATGTGCCACAGGAGCGGACGCCCGCCGATCTCCACCATGGGCTTCGGCTTGGTGTCGGACTCCTCGGCGATGCGCGTGCCGAGCCCGCCGGCAAGAATGACTGCTTTCATGTGCTTTTTTATCAACTAGAGCTTGAGTTCGTCCGGTCGCATGTTGAGACTGCGCTCGACAATGGCGATCGGGTCGGATCGAAGTACACGGTATATCCGCAAGATGTATTCGCCAATGATGCCCAGCAGAAACGCATTGAGCCCGATGCCGAACAACACCATCACCTGGATGCTCACAAAACCACGCGGAAGATCAGGTTGAAGCAAACGCAGGGTCACGTAGTACAAGGCACCGATCAGGCTGCCCGCCAAGATCACAATGCCCAGGAACGATGCCATGCGAAGAGGCACCGTCGAATGATTGAATACCGCGGTCAGCCCGAGCCGCATCAGCCGCCTCACGTCGAACTTGCTCTCGCCTGCGGTCCTCGCGTCGCGGTCATAGACGATGCCGGTCTGGTTGAAACCGAGGCCGGCGATCATGCCGCGCAGGTAGGGGTTGGCCGTGCGGAACCTGGCGATGGCCTCGATCACCGCACGATCGACCAGCCGGAAGTCGCCGACGTCGCGCGGAATCGGATGCTCGCTGACCTTGTCGATCACCCAGTAGCCGCACTTGCGGATCAGGTTGAGCATCCAACCTTCGGGCCGCTTGCGCCGGATGCCGTAGACCACATGAAAGCCCTGCTGCCACAGCGCGAAGAACTGCTCCAGCATCTCCGGCGGATCCTGCAGGTCGGCATCGATCTGCATGACCGCGTCGCCCCGCGCATGAAGATAGTTGGCGAGGATCGAACTCTGGAAGCCGAAGTTGCGCGAGAAGCGCATCGCACGCACGCGCGGGTCGGCAGCAGCGAGCTTGACCAGCATTGGCCAGGTTTCGTCGTCCGAGTGGTTGTCGGTGAAGACAAATTCGATGTCGCAGCGGTCCCCCATGCGATCGGCCAGGGCCGCGAGCCGCGTATAGAGCATGTCGATATTGCCGGCCTCGTTGAGGACCGGGATCGCGATCGAAACAAGCGGTCGGCGCGTAGGCACCTGCGTGGAGTCGTCGTTCATTCTTGGTCTGGTGAATCAGCCAGCACGGCCTGTACGTAGGCCGTCACGCCCTGCAGCGTCGGACGGAATTGGACTTGTCTGATCGCAGGCGGGCGCTGCAGCACGGTCGCGTAGTTGTCGTCGGGCGGCTCGGGGCGCGCGCCGATGCGCAGCAGGTCGACGCGTTCCATCGAAGTGAAAACACGAATTGCCAGTTCGCGCAGCGTGCAGGGTTCGCCGTGGCTCAACGCCGTGACGCCGGTCGTGCCGGCTGCGAGCACGGCATGTATCGCGGCCACGTCGTCGTCCACATGGTGGTATTCGCGCAGCTGGCGGCCCGGGGACATCTCGAACGGGCGCCTTTCGCGCAGCGCGCTGCAGAGCTGGCCGAGGAACATGAAGGGTGCGGGCTCGCCGCCGCCGTAGAGCGTATGCAGCTGCAGGTGCATGACGGCGTCGCCCATCGCGGCGCGCTCTGCCGCGAGACGACCCAATTCGGCCTTGGCGGCGATGTAGGCATTGGGGTGTTCGAGCAGCCGCTCCATCACCGTGCCGAAGGTCACCACGCGCAGCCCCGCAGCGCAGGCGCCTTCGATGACCCGCGCTGGTAGTTCGACGTTGACACGGCGGTGCTCGGCGCGCGGCAGCGCCGGATCCAGCAGGCCGGCCACGACCAGCACCACCGACCCGGGCGCCGCGGCCTCGAAGAAGCGGCCGATCGATGCGCCTGCATCGCCTTGCCACCAGTTCTTGTAGACCTCGCGGTCCAGCGCAACGATCTCTTCCTGCGGGCGCGATGCGCAGAGCGCGCGCCCGAGCCTGCCGCGTCCACCTATCACGTAGATCATGCGGCGATGTCCTTGCGCCAGGCGTCGATCTGCCCGAGCGTGAACGCCTTCGCGGTGTCGGGCGCCGCGTAGTAGTTGCGATACCAGGCCGCCGTCTCTTGGATCACGCGTTGCGTATCCCAGGCGGGCTGCCAGCCGAGTAGGTTGCGCGCCAGCGAACTGTCGAGCGCGAGTGCGCCAGCCTCCGGCAGCGGGTTATCCATGAACTCCAGTCCCGGGCGCTGCCACTCGCTGCTCATGCGTTCGAGGACCTCGCGAACGGGGTAGTGCTTGAGTTCTTGCGGCCCGAGGTTCCACGCGCGCGCGAAATCCTGAGCCCGTGGCCCCAGCAGCTTCGCCATCAGCAGCAGATAGCCGTGCACCAGTGCCAGGACGTGCTGCCAGGGTCGCGTGGCTTCGGGATAGCGCAGCGTGAGCTGGGTGCCGTTGACCACGCTGCGCACGAAATCGGGAATGAGCCGGTCTTCCGACCAATCCCCGCCTCCGACGATGTTGCCGCCACGCGCGGTCGCGATGGCCGGCCCCTTGCCCTCGGCGAAAGGATAGGACGCCGCATAGCTCTGGATCACCATCTCGGCTGCCGCCTTCGAGGCGCTGTAGGGATCCTTGCCACCGAGCGGGTCGTTCTCGCGATACGGCCACGGCCATTCGTTGTTGCGGTAGACCTTGTCGGTGGTCACGCAGACCACGCCGCGCACGCTGCCCACGCTGCGCGCCGCTTCTAGCACGTGGGCCGTGCCCTGGGCGTTGACCTGGAAAGTCCAGAGCGGCTCGCGGTAGGAGCGCCGCACGAGCGGCTGCGCGGCCAGGTGCAGCACGAGTTCCGGCTCGAACTTGCGCATTGCATCCAGAAGCGGTTCGTACTCACAAATATCACCGAGCGTGCTGGCGTGCATCTCGGCTCCGACGCCCGCCGCGGCGAAGAGCGATGGCGCGGTGTCAGCGGGCAACGAGTAGCCCGCGACCTTGGCACCGAGCGATTGCAGCCAGAGGCAGGCCCATCCGCCGGTGAATCCGGTATGGCCCGTAACGAAGACTTTGCGGCCCTTGAGCGCCGCTTCGAATTCCTTCACCATTGTCATTCGAACAGCTCCGCGTCATCCAGCGTCGAAGCCTGCTGGTCTTTCGCCGACAACTGGGGCGCCACACCGGTGCCCGGCCACTGGATGCCGAGGCGCTGGTCGTCCCATCGGATCGCCCGCTCATGCGCCGGAGCGTAGTAGTCAGTCGTCTTGTACAAGAAATCCGCCGTCTCGCTCAAGACAAGGAAGGCATGCGCGAATCCTACAGGCACCCACAGCTGCTTGTGGTTCTCTTCGTTGAGTTCAACACCAACCCATTGGCCGAACGTCGGCGAAGACTTGCGGATATCGACCGCGACATCGAAAACGGCGCCGCGCACGACGCGGACCAACTTCCCTTGCGGCTGTTGAATCTGATAATGCAGGCCGCGCAGTACACCCCTGGCCGACCTTGAATGATTGTCCTGCACGAAGTCGACGTGTTTGCCGATCGCCTCGTCAAAAGCCTTCTGATTGAAGCTCTCGAAAAAGAAGCCCCGGACATCCCCGAACACCTTGGGTTCGATGATGAGCACCTCGGGGATTGCAGTCGGCGTGACTTTCACGAACGTACCTCGTCCATCAAAAGGTGGTTCAGATACTTGCCATAGCCGCTCTTCTCCAGCGGCGCGGCCAGCCTGGCGAGTTGCTCGCGGTCGATGAACCCATTGCGCCACGCGATCTCTTCCGGACACGCAATCTTGAGCCCCTGCCGATGTTCGAGCGTCGCGATGAACTGCCCGGCTTCGAGCAGACTCTCGTGCGTGCCGGTATCGAGCCAGGCGTAGCCGCGCTGCATGATCTGGACATTGAGCTGCCCGAGATCCAGATAAGCTTGGTTGACGGCAGTGATCTCCAGTTCCCCGCGCGCGCTCGGCTTGACCGCCTTGGCAATGTCGATGACATGGTTGTCGTAGAAATAGAGCCCGGTGACCGCATAGCTGCTCTTGGGCTTGGCAGGCTTTTCCTCGATGCTGCTGGCCTTCCCCTTCGCATCGAACGCCACCACGCCGTAGCGCTCCGGGTCATGCACGTGATAGGCGAACACCGTGGCGCCCGCGTCCTTCGCATCGGCATCCGCCAGCAGGTGGACGAGGTCATGCCCGTAGAAGATGTTGTCGCCCAGCACCAGCGCGCTCGGCGAGTTGCCGACAAACTTCTCGCCGATGATGAAGGCCTGCGCCAGGCCATCGGGGCTCGGTTGCACGGCGTACTGCAGGTTGATCCCCCACTGGCTGCCGTCGCCCAGCAACTGCTGGAAGCGCGGCGTGTCCTGCGGCGTGCTGATGATCAGGATGTCGCGCATGCCGCCGAGCATCAGCGTGCTCAACGGGTAATAGATCATCGGCTTGTCATAGACGGGCAGGAGCTGCTTGCTCATCGCCAGGGTGGCCGGATGGAGACGGGTGCCGGAGCCGCCGGCCAGGATGATGCCTTTGCGTTGGGTCATGTGTTCTTCTTTGTGCGTGGGTCAGAGCGTTTCTCGCAGCATGCGCGCGACGCCGGCTTGCCAGTCCGGCAGGCTCAGACCGAAGGTCGATTGAAGCTTGGCGGCGTTCAACCGGGAGTTGCGCGGCCGCGTCGCCGGTGTCGGAAAGGCAGTCGTCGGGACGGGATCGACCGACGCCGGCGTCGCCTTGAGTTCGACGCCCGCCTGCGCCGCCTGCGCGAGCACGAAGCGCGCGTAGCCGTGCCACGTCGTCTCGCCGCCAGCCACGACGTGATACAGGCCCGCTTTGTCAGGATCGCGCAGCGTGTCGCGGATCGCGTGCGCCGTGACATCGGCCAGCAGCTCGGCGCCTGTCGGCGCGCCGAACTGGTCATCGATCACGGTGAGACGCTCGCGCTCCTGCGCCAGGCGCAGCATGGTCTTGGCGAAATTGCCGCCACGTGCCGCGTAGACCCAGCTGGTGCGAAAGATCAAGTGCCGGGCACAGTGCTGCGCCACCAACTGCTCGCCTTCGAGCTTGGTGCGGCCATACACGCTGAGCGGCCCCGTCGGGTCGTCTTCCCGCCAGGGCTTGCTGCCGCTGCCGTCGAAGACATAGTCGGTCGAATAGTGGACCATCAGCGCGCCGATCTGCTGCGCTGCCTGCGCGACCACGCCCGGCGACGTCGCGTTGAGCTTGCGGGCGAGCTCGGGCTCGCTTTCGGCCTTGTCGACGGCTGTGTGGGCGGCGGCATTGACGATCACGTCTGGCCGCACCTTCAGCACCGTCTCGGCCAGTTGTTCGGGCCGGCTGAAGTCGGCATGCAGATCGGTGCTGTCGTGATGCAGCGCCACCAGCTCGCCCAGCGGCGCCAGGCTGCGCTGCAGCTCCCAACCCACCTGCCCGCCCTTGCCGAGCAGCAGCAGCTTCATGCCGCCGCCTTTGCGGGCGCAGCCTCGTACTGCTTCTGCACCCAGTCGCGGTAGGCCCCGCTTTGCACGTTGGCCACCCACTCGCCGTTGGCCAGGTACCACTCGACGGTCTTGCGGATGCCGCTGTCGAAGGTCTCGGCCGGCTTCCAGCCGAGTTCGCGTTCGAGCTTGCGCGCATCGATCGCGTAGCGGCGGTCATGGCCGGGGCGGTCGGTGACGTAGCTGATCTGCTCGCGGTAGCGCTTGCCGTCGGCGCGCGGACGCAGCGCGTCGAGCAGCGCGCAGACCGTGTTGACGATCTCGATGTTGGGCTTCTCGTTCCAGCCGCCGACGTTGTAGGTCTCGCCGAGCCGGCCCGCTTCGAGCACACGGCGGATCGCGCTGCAGTGGTCCTTGACGTAGAGCCAGTCGCGCACCTGCATGCCGTCGCCGTACACCGGCAGCGCCTTGCCGGCGAGCGCGTTGACGATCATCAGCGGGATCAGCTTCTCCGGGAAATGGAAGGGGCCGTAGTTGTTCGAGCAGTTGGTCGTCAGCACCGGCAGGCCGTAGGTGTGGTGCCAGGCGCGCACCAGATGGTCGCTGGCCGCCTTGCTGGCCGAGTACGGGCTGTTCGGCTCGTACTTGTTCTCTTCGGTGAAGGCCGGGTCGGTGGCCGAGAGCGACCCGTACACCTCGTCGGTCGAGACGTGCAGGAAGCGGAAGGCCGATTTCTGCTCCGCAGGCAGGGCACCCCAGTAGCCCCGGACCGACTCGAGCAGCCGGAAGGTGCCGAGCACATTGGTCTGGACGAAGTCTTCCGGCCCATGGATCGAACGGTCGACGTGCGACTCGGCGGCGAAGTTGACCACGGCACGCGGCTTGTGCTCGGCCAGCAGCCGGTCGACCAGGGCGCTGTCGCCGATGTCGCCCTGCACGAAGACGTGCCTCGGTTTGCCCTTGAGGGACGCCAGCGTCTCGAGGTTGCCGGCGTAAGTCAGCTTGTCCAGGTTGACCACGGCTTCGTCGCCTTGGGCAACCCAGTCGAGAACGAAATTGGCGCCGATGAAGCCGGCGCCGCCGGTAACCAGGATCATGGGGGTCCCTCTTTGTTCGAATGTCAAATGTCGCCTACCGGCGCTCGAACCGCGGATTATCCCATCCGGGGAATGTGTCAATTCGCAGCTAGAACCTAGGCTCTAACCTCGAAGCGGCAACCCGGGCTAGAGTCTCGGTGCAACCTCAAGGAACCCCCATGCCGACCGAAGACGACGACAAACCCGCCGACCGCATCAAGGATTCCGCCCAGCAGATCTGGCTGGCCGGCCTCGGTGCCTTCGCCAAGATGCAGCAGGAAGGCAGCAAGGCCTTCGAGGCGCTCGTGAAGGACGGCGCGGGCGTGCAGAAGAAGACCCAGCAGGCCGCCGAAGAAACGCTGGCGCAGGCGCAGGCGCGAATGGCCGGCTTCGCCAGCGAGTTCGGCAGCAAGGCCGCAGGCGGATGGGGCAAGCTGGAGAACATCTTCGAAGAGCGCGTCGCACGCGCCCTGGCGAAGCTCGGGGTGCCGTCGGCCCAGGAAGTCGCGGCATTGCAGGCCCGGGTGGAAGCGCTCGAAGCGCAACTGAAGCGCCGCAGCGGCGCGGCCGCGCCCCCGGCCGCCGCAGCGCGCAAGACCGCAGCGCGCAAGACCCCGGATGCGACCAAGCCTTCGCGGCGGCATCCGGCAGGCGGCGGCGGTTGACGCCTTCCTGATCCGAAGCGGCGCGTCCTGGCGCCGCCGTCGGCGGGCGCCGCCCCCTCCCCCGCGCCGGCGAACTTGCGCTAGAGTGGTCCCCACGAGACACACCGGGGCTACGACATGGCCAAGAAAGCGCCACGCCGCACTGCGCAACGCATCCTCGAAGCCGCACTTGAGCTGTTCAACCGGTTTGGGGAGCCGAACGTCTCGACCACGCTGATCGCCGGCGAGCTCGGCATCAGCCCCGGCAACCTCTACTACCACTACCCCGCCAAGGACGAGCTGATCAACCGGCTCTACCAAGGCTACGAGACCGAGCTGCTCGAACTGCTGCATGCCAGCGAAGGCGTGCACGACGTCGAGGACGCCTGGTTCTTCATGCACAGCCTGTTCGAGCTGATCTGGCGCTATCGCTTCCTCTACCGCGACCTGAACGACCTGCTGAGCAAGAACCGGCACCTCGAGGCCCAGTTCCAGATGGTGCTCAAGAACAAGGCCCGCGCCATCCGCGCCCTGATCGCCGGCCTGGGCCATGCCGGCCACCTGGACATCGATGCGCGCGAGGTCGACACGCTGGCGCAGAGCATGGTGGTGGTGCTGACCTACTGGCTCAGCTACGAATACGTGCGCAACCCGCGCGAGGCGCTGGAGCCCGGGCATGCCCAGGGCGCCCTGATGCGCGGCGCCCATCACACGCTGCACCTGCTGGCGCCCTATCTGGCCGTCGAGCAACGCCGGCATCTGCTGACCCTCAGCAGCGCGTATGCTGGCGAAGATCAATCCGCGACGGTCTGATATTTCATCCTTCGAATGAATCCACCCGAACCGATCTCGCTGCTGTCGCCCGAAGCTACGGAAGCCGCGGGGCAATGGACCCGGCTTCCCTACCGCGACGTGCCTCGCTTCAGCGCCTGCGACCTGCATCGGCATTGGGAGCGGCTGCATGCCGGCCAGGGCCTCCCGCCGCCCGCGCAGGGCCCGCTGGCCGAGGGCTGGGCGCTCTATCACAGCGGTGAATTCGAAGCGGCCGCGGCGCTTGGCCTGGCGCACGCCCCCCACGGCCTCGCGCTCGCCAACCAGGCGACCGCCATCTACGCCAATTACCTCGAGCCGCGGGAATCCGTGCGGCTGGCGTTGTTCAAGCAGGTGGCCGAACGCGCCACCGCGCAAATCGCGGCCGACCCCGACAACTGCCAGGCGCTCTATTGGCAGGCCTATGCGCTGGGGCGCTACAGCCAGGGCATCAGCGTGGCCCGGGCCCTGGCGCAGGGCCTGGGGACCAAGGTCAAGGCCGCGCTCGAGCACGTGATCGAGCTGCGGCCGCACCATGCCGATGCCCACATCGCACTGGCCGCCTTTCACGCCGAGGTGATCGACAAGGTCGGCTCGCTGGTGGCGCGCATGACCTACGGGGCGCGGGCCGACACCGCGGTGGCGCTGTTCGAGCGCGGGCTCCAGCTCAACCCCCATTCGGCCAGCGCGCTGATCGAATACGCCCGCGGCCTGCTGATGCTGCACGGCGATTCGCGCCTGGCCGAGGCCACCCGGCTCTACGAAAAGGCGGCCCACCTCGAACCGGCCGACGCCCGCGAGCGGCTCGATGTCGAACTGGCGCGAGCCGGGATGTCCGATTGACTTATCTCAACGACGCCGTCACTTAAGATGGCGCTTCGTTCCTCTTCACGCATCCGTCCTTCATGTCCGACCTGAACGCCCTGTTCGAATCCGCCCAAGCCAATTCCAAACTGCTCGCCGAGCGCCCCGACAACCCCACCCTGCTCAAGATCTACGGCCTGTTCAAGCAGGCCACGGCCGGCGACAACACCGAAAAGAAGCCCAGCTTCAGCGACATCGTGGCCCGCGCCAAGTGGGATGCCTGGACCGCGCGCAAGGGCTTGGCCGCCACCGAGGCGAAGCAGCAGTACATCGACCTGATCGAATCGTTGAGATAGGCTCGCCCCCAGGTTGGGCTCGCTGCGTGTAGTCGGTCAGCGAATCGCTGCAAGCGGTGAAGCGGTTGGGGCCGGTGATTTCAACGCTTGCCGGCGCTGCGATTTCGGCATCTCCGCCAGCCGCTTGACCGCCGCGTAGAAGCGCGGCCAGTCCTCGCCTTCGCGCTCGAACAGGGCCTCGAAGCCCGGCACCAGTTCGTCGTAGGCGGCCTGGGCGCCGAACATCGCGTTGTTGGCGCGCGCCACCCAGCCGTCGTAGGCGCCTTGGCGCGGGCCGGTCCAGCCGGCGCGCAGCAGCGCATAGCGCTGGCGGAAGTCGGCCATCACGGCGGCTTTTCCGGCATCGACCGCAGGCCAGTCCTGCGCCTTGGCTTCGGCCGCGTTGTAGACCGCGTCCAGTGCGCGCCGCGTGTCGGCCGTCAGCGCCCGGAACTGCTGGCGCCGGGCATCGAATTGCGCGTAGTCGAGCCGGGCCACCTCGCTCGCCCGGGTCTGCAGCCAGCGCGCGCCGCCGATGCGCTCCACGGCGGTGGCGAAGGACTCGTTGAACATGGTGTCGTCGGGCACGTACAGCACCTGGTGCGCCAGTTCGTGGAACACCAGGCGCGCCAGTTCGCCCTCCGGATAGCCGATGAAGGTCGACAGCAGCGGATCGCCGCCGGCCCAGTTCGTCCAGCCCAGGGTCGAGTAGGCCGGCACCGGGTAGACCGCGGCTTCCATGCCCTGCCGCTGCTGGACGGCGGCCTCGGCGCTGGCGGCCGCCTCGTCGTAATAGCCGCGGTAGCCGACGCAGCCCGCGACCGGGAAGCACCAGGTCTTGAGCGTCAGCGAGTGCGGCGGCGCGGCCACCACGTTCCAGATCGCGGCATTGCGGTGCAGATCGGCATACGACTTGTAGCTGGCGTTGTCGGGCAGGCCGAGTTCGGCCACCGCGAACTGGCGGATGCGCTGGGTGAGCGCCAGCTTGGCCTTGAGCGCCTCGGAGGTCGCAGGGTCTTCCAGCCATTCCGGCACCGGGCGGGCCGCCCGCATGAGGCCCAGGTGGCCGCTGGCCGATTGCCAGTAGTAGCCGAGGTCGGCGCAGCCCGCCAGCAGCGCGGCGGCCGCGAGCACCGCCAGCGCCGCCGCACCGCGCCGGCCGAGCCTCATGACGCGACCGGTTCGGTGACGGCTTCGACCTCGACCAGGCAGTCGTAGAAGGTCGGTCCGCGACCGATGTCCGTCAGCCGCTGGCTGGTGAGCTGGTTGACGTTGGTGCCGTCCAGGCCGAGCTTGCGCCACCAGATGCCCAGGCCGTGCACCACGCCCGGCCGGGCACGGCGCGAGATCTCGGCGCGGCAGCGGTGCTCGCCACGCTGGTTGAAGACGCGCACCGTGGCGCCGTCGGCAATGCCGCGCGCCGCCGCGTCGGCCGCGTGGATCTCGAGCAGCGGCTCGCCCTCGATCGCGCGCAGGCTGCGCACGTTGACGAAAGTCGAGTTGAGGAAGTTGCGCGCCGGCGGCGAGATCATGGCCAGGGGGAAGGCGGTCGAACTGCCGGCCGGCTCGTAGTTGGGCAGGTGGTCTGGCAGGCCGTCCTGGCCCATCGCCGCCAGCCGCTCGCTGAAGAATTCGCAGCGTCCGGAGGGCGTCGGGAAGTTGCCTTCTGCATAAGGCGCATCGGGCAGCTTCAGCGTCGCGAAGCCCTGCGCCTGCAGCGCGCCGAAATCGACCACGTCGGCGGCGAAGGCGCTGCGGCAGATCGTCTCGTCGTCGTCGCTGAAGCAGGGCTCGTCGAAGCCCATGCGCCGCGCCAGTTCGCGAAACACCCAGGTGTTGCTGCGGGCCTGGCCGCGCGGCGCGATGGCCGGCCGGTTCAACAGGATGTCGGTGTGGCCATAGCTGGCGTGGATGTCCCAATGCTCGAGCTGCGTGGTGGCCGGCAACACGTAGTCGGCATAGTCCGCCGTGTCGGTCTGGAACTGCTCGAGCACCACGGTGAACAGGTCTTCGCGCGCGAAGCCCGCCACCACCTTGCCCGATTCGGGTGCCACCGCCACCGGGTTGCTGTTGTAGACGATCAGGGCCTCGATCGGGTTCGCGGTGTCGGCCAGCGCATCGCCGATCGCGCTCATGTTGATGGTGCGCGGGCGGCGCCCCGCCAGCAGGTCGGGCCGCTGCAGGGCCGCGCGGTCGACGGGGAAATGGCCCGAGCTGCTCAGCAGCAGGCCGCCTGCGCGCTCCCGCCAGGCGCCGACCAGCGCCGGCAGGCAGGCCACGGCGCGCGCCGCGTTGCCGCCRCCGCGCACGCGCTGCATGCCGTAGTTGAGCCGGATCGCGGCCGGCCTGGTCGTGCCGTAGGCCTGCGCCAGCGCCACGATCTGCGCCTCGGGCACGCGGCACACCGCGGCCGCACGGGCCGGCGGCCACTGGAGCGCGCGCTCGCGCAGCTTGTCCCAGCCGACGGTATGGCGCTCGATGTAGCCGTGATCGAGCCAGTCATGGACGATCAGCTCGTGCATCAGCGCCAGCGCCAGCGCGGCATCGGTGCCGGGCAGCAGCGCCACGTGCTCGTCGCACTTGTCGGCGGTCTCGGTCTTGCGCGGGTCGATGCACACCAGCCGCGCGCCGGCGCGCTTGGCGGCCTGGGCGTGGCGCCAGAAGTGCAGGTTGCTCGCGATCGAGTTGCTGCCCCAGATCAGGATCAGCCTGGCCTCGGCGAAAAACTCGACCCGCATGCCCACCTTGCCGCCCAGCGTAAGACTTAGGGCTTCACCACCAGCGGTCGAGCAGATCGTGCGGTCCAGCAGCGACGCGCCGAGCTTGTGGAAAAAACGACGGTCCATCGATTCGCCCTGCACAAGACCCATCGTTCCGGCGTAACTGTAGGGGAGAATCCTTTCGGGATTGTTACCTTTCAACACATCGAGGCGGGAAGCGATGTCGTCGAGCGCCGCGTCCCAGCTCACCGGCTCGAAGCGGCCGCTGCCCTTGGGACCGGCGCGCTTCATCGGCTGGACGAGGCGCTCGGGATGGTCGTTGCGCTCGATGTAGCGCGAGACCTTGGTGCAGAGCACGCCGGCGGTATGCCGGTGGTCGGGATTGCCTTGCAGCTTGACGGCGACGCCGTCCTGCACGGTGGTGACGAAGGCGCAGGTGTCGGGGCAGTCGTGCGGGCAGGCGCCGAGCACCTGGGTCACGGCGTGGGAGGGAGTGGGGGAAGTCATGATTCGACCTGGGCGAAGACCAACCGGCGAGTCTAGTTTGTACACAGCGAACACGCGCAAAGGGGTTTTCACGATGATCAACCGCAGGCACTTTTCGATCGCCACCGGCGCCGCGGCGCTGGCCGGCTTCCAGATGGCGCGGGCGCAGAGCGAGACGCCGATCATCCTCGGCCAGTCCGCCCCGTTCACCGGGCCGGCCGCGCAGCTGGGCATCCAGTTCTACGAAGGCGCCAAGCTCTACCTCGACCAGTACAACGCGCAGCCGGGCCATCGCGACGTGCAGATCAAGTTCCTGGACGACGGCTACGAGCCCGACCGCTGCGCGGCCAACACCAAAAAGCTGATCGACGAGGAGGCCTTCGCGCTGTTCGGCTACATCGGCACGCCGACCAGCCTGGCGGCGCTGCCGCTGGCGGTCAGCGCGAGGGTGCCGTTCATCGCCCCCTTCACCGGCGCGATGGCGTTGCGCGAGCCCTTCCACAAGAACGTCTTCCACCTGCGCGCCTCGTACAACGACGAGACCGCGCTGATCGTCAAGCAGCTCACCCACCTGGGCCTCAAGAAGATCGCGGTCTTCTACCAGAACGACGCCTACGGCAGGGCCGGCCTCGACGGCGTGACCCTGGCGCTGGCGCAGCTCGACCTGAAGCCGACCGCGCTCGCCACGGTCGAGCGCAACTCGGTGGACGTCGCCGCCGCGGTGAAGGCCATCGCCGCCGCGAAGCCCGACGCCGTGGTCCAGGTCAGCGCCTACAAGTCATGCGCCGCCTTCATTCGCGAGGCCCGCAAGGCGGGGTATGGCGGCACCTTCTTCAACGTGTCCTTCGTCGGCACGCAGGCGCTGTCGGACGAACTCGGCAAGGACGGCGCCGGCGTGGTCGTGACCCAGGTCGTGCCCTCGCCCTACAACGCGGCCAACGGCATCACGCGCGAGTTCAACGACGCGCAGCGCAAGAGCGGCGGCGCCACCAAGGCCAACTTCTCGAGCCTGGAAGGCTATATCGCGGCCAAGGTGCTGGTCGAGGGCTTGCGCCGGGCGCCGGGCAAGGCGACGCGCGAGGGCCTGATCGCGGGTCTCGAGAGCATCGACCGGCAGCAGTTCGGCGGCTTCGAGGTCTCGTTCTCGCCGCGCAACCACGTGGCATCGAAGTTCGTCGAACTGTCGATGATCACGGGCGACGGGCGAATTCGCACTTAGCTCGCCCCCAGGTTGCCCGGCACTTCGTGTCCGGGCGCCCACCCCCTACCGGGGGCGCAGTCAGCGGCCCGGCGAAGCCGGTTCCGCGACTGCCCACGAACGGGCCTGGCTGCGCCGGCCGAGAAAGAGGAGCAGCGCCGGTTTTCACGGCCGGCGCAGCCAGGCCCGTTGGTGAAACACCGCGGAACCGGCTTCGCCGGGCCGCTGGTGTTGCCCCCGGTAGGGGGTGGGAGGGCTACACGCAGTGAGCCCGACCTGGGGGCGAGCCCATTACCTCGGGGAGAGCCCATCTACCGCTTGGAACATGGCTTGGCGCGCCTGGCTGATGATCTGGCCGCGCCAGGCATCGGTGTCGGTGTAGAAGGCGTCCAGCATCCCGGCCCGGATCGCCGCCGCGCGTTCGGGCGGCGCTTCCGGATGCTTGTGCAGCCAGTGATCGGCCCGCAGCGCGCCCACCACCTCCACGATGGGCACGGTGCCGTACTCCAGCGCGATACCGGTGTACTCGGCCTGCGGGCATTCCTCGTAGATCGAGTTGCACATCAGGCCGGTCAGGAAGGCCGAGGTCGACGAACCGTCGTAGATCGAGGTCACCGGCGCGGCCGGCGTGCCCCACCACGCGTTGGCGCGCGCATAGGCGGCCTGGTCGTCGCGGCAGGAGAAGATCCGCTCCCCGAGCCCGTTGGGGCCCAGACCCGTGTGGAGATCGATCCAGGCGACCTGGCGCGCCGCCTGCACCTGCGTGCGCAGCACCTCGCGCAAGGTGCGATTGCTCCAGGTCGGCGCCTGGCCGCCGAAGAACAGGCCATCCTCGAACTGGTACTGGCCGCGGGTCACGGCGGCCTGGTAGGCGCCGGCGCCGTTGTTCTCGATCCAGGCCGCGATCGCGGCCTCGTTGGCCTCGGTCGGCGGCCACTGCGCGGGCAGCAGCAGCGCATGCAACTGGGCGTACGCCTCGTTCACCGGCAGCGGTTCGGCGAAATCGAAGAAGTTGCGGTTCAGGTCGCAGTGCTCGTTCGTCACGCGGCGGCCATGCGAGAAACCGTGCGGATTGAGCGCATGCACGTACAGCACGGCCACGCCCTGCGCGCGCGCCTTCTCGCGCCATTCGGCATCGTGCAGCGCGAACACCTGCACGCCGCTGCCGCAATGGCCTTCGACGCCATGGCAGGCACTGGTGACGATCAGCATGCGCTCGGCCTGTGGGTCGCCATCGAGCGCGACGTCCATCGCGAGTTCCTCGCCATCGCGGCCCTTGAGCGGATGGACACGGGAGCGCACTTCGAGCCCGGCACCGGCGCAGCCCTGCAGGAATTTCTGGCGCGCCTGGGCATAGCGCGGCGAGAAGGCTTCGCCGACGCCGATCATGCCGCGGCCCCTTCCGACAGCTTCGGGCCGTTGAGGAACTGTTCGGCCAGCTGCACCCAGCAGGTGGCGCCGAGTGGAATCAGGTCGTCGTTGAAGTCGTAGCTCGCGTTGTGCAGCATGCAGGGGCCGCCGCCGTGGTGCACGGCGCGGTGGCTGCCGTCGCCGTTGCCGATGAAGGCGTAGGCGCCGGGCTTGGCCAGCAGCATGAAGGCGAAGTCCTCGGCCGTCATCGCCGGCTCCTGCACCAGCACGTTGTCCTCGCCGACGATGCCCGCCATCACGCGGCGCGCGAAGTTGGCTTCAGCCGCGGAATTGAGGGTCGGCGGGTAGTTGCGATGGAAGTGGAAGTCGCACTGCGCCTCGTGGGCCGCGCAGATGTGCTCGGCGATGGTCTTCATGCGGGCCTCGATCAGGTCCAGCACCTCGAGCGAGAAGGTGCGCACCGTGCCCTTGAGCTCGCAGCTGTCCGGGATCACGTTGCTGGCCTCGCCGCCATGGATCATCGTGACCGAGATCACGCCGGCATCGGTCGGCTTCTTGTTGCGCGTGAGGATGGTCTGGAAGGCCTGCACCATCTCGCAGGCCACCGGCACCGGATCGATGCCGGTGTGCGGCAGCGCGGCATGGCCGCCCTTGCCCGTGATCCTGATCTTGAACTCGTTGCTCGACGCCATGGCCGGCCCGGGGCTGACCGCGAACTGTCCGGCCTTCATGCCGGGCCAGTTGTGCATGCCGAACACGGCTTCCATCGGGAACTGCTCGAACAGGCCGTCCTTGACCATCTCGCGGGCGCCGCCGCCGCCCTCCTCCGCAGGCTGGAAGATCAGGTAGACCGTGCCGTCGAAGTTGCGGTGCTTCGCCAGGTGCTGCGCCGCCGCCAGCAGCATGGCCGTGTGGCCGTCGTGGCCGCAGGCGTGCATCTTGCCGGGGTGCTTGCTGGCGTGCGCGAAGGTGTTGAGCTCGGTGACCGGCAGCGCGTCCATGTCGGCGCGCAGGCCGACAGCCCGGGCGCTGCTGCCGTTCTTGACGATGCCCACCACGCCGGTGGTGCCGAGCCCGCGGTGGATCGGGATCCCCCATTCGGTCAGCTTGGCCGCCACCACGTCGGCGGTACGGACTTCTTCGAAACAGAGTTCGGGATGGGCGTGGAGATCGCGTCGGACCGCGGCGATGCCGGCCGCCTGGGTGACCAGGGAATCGATGAGTTTCATGGACACGAGTCTAGACTTTGCGGATGGAGCCCGCAAAGATCGTGCCGCGTGGGGCCGCGCGACTGACGATTCAACGCACCTGCTGTTTCAGCCACGCTGCGCGCGCGGCCAGTGCCGTATCGGTGAAATCGGTGAAGACGCCGTCCACGCCCAGCCGGTAGTACACCAGGTACTCATTCGACGGATCTCCCTTGTAGTCCGCCGGCAGCCGCCGCGATTCGTTGCGGAAGGTGAAAGGATGGACGAACAGGCCGGCCTTGTGGGCGTCGGCGACCAGCGGGGTCGGGCCAAGGGTGGTGGCGTCGGCATCGTTGATCTTGCCGTCACCGTTGACGTCCACCGGCTTGCCATCGGGCCCGATGGTGCCTTTCATGCTCACGATGTAGCGCTTCCAGGGGCCGATGCCGTCCGCATAGGTCTTGATCTCGGCCAGGCCGGCGGGCGTCACCATCACGTCGAAATTGCGCCGGTCGCCTGCTTTGGTCCATTCGTAAGGACGATCGACCGGCACCGCATAGGTCATCGCGCCGCTCTTCATGTCGATGCCATCGCCATCGATCAGCTGGACGACGCGGGTGTTCAGGCCCTTGGCCTTCATGTATTTGAGGCTGCCGGGCTCGAAGGACTGGACGAACACCGGCGCCCCCTTGTTGTTCCAGCCGGCGGCCTCGAGCATCGCGATCAGCTTGTCTTCGAGCGGCAGGCCCAGGTCGCGGAAGTAGGTCGGGTTCTTGGTCTCCGGATAGATGCCGATGGTGCGGCCGCTTTCGCGCGACTTGGCCTTCGCGAGGTCGATCACCTGCTGGAAGGTCGGCACCTTGTACTGGCCATTGAACTGCTGCGGACGCTCGGCATCGGTAGAGATGGCCCCCAGCCGCTGGATCTCGGCCAAGGTGAAATCATTGCTGAACCAGCCGGTTTGCGTTTCGCCGTCGACCTGGATGGTCTTCTTGCGAGCCGCGAATTCGGGCCGGCGGGCGACGTCGGTGCTGATCGCCAGGTTGGGATCGTGGCGCGTGATCAACACGCCGTCCTTGGTCGAGACCAGGTCCATCTCGATGTAGTCGGCACCCAGTTCGATCGCGCGCGCGTAGGCCTCCAGCGTCTCCTCGGGCAGATAGCCCGAAGCGCCGCGGTGCGCGACCACCAGCGGCGGCCGGCCGTCCAGCGTCGGCAGGCCGGAGGTGGATTTGCCGCCCGGCGCACTGCAGCCCGCAAGGCAAAGCACAGCGGCCAGCGTGGCGGCTGCGATCGGGGTCTGGCTGGATGTCATGGTTCTTCTCCTTGGTGAATGCGACCGCACAGCCTACTCCAGCGCCATGACACTTCGGCGGCGCCGGCACGCCAGCCCCGACTTCCGGGACAATGCCCCGCATGCCACACGTGCTTTCCTCCCGCAGCCTCGAACTCGCGCAGACGCTGCTGCGCATGAACACGGTCAGTGCCAACAGCAATCTCGAGCTGATCGATTTCGCGCGCGACCACCTGGCCGGCCTCGGCGTGCGCAGCCGGCTGACTTACAACGCCGACAAGACCAAGGCCAACCTGTTCGCCACGCTGGGCGCCGGCAAGAAGGCCGGCGTGATCGTCTCGGGCCACACCGACACCGTGCCGTGGGACGGGCAGGACTGGAGCGTCGACCCGTTGTCGGGGATCGTGCAGGACTGGCCCGCGGACGATGCCGATGCCGAATCGGCGCGGATCGAGCCGCGCCTCTACGGCCGCGGCGCCGCCGACATGAAGAGCTTCATCGCGATCGCGCTGGCCAATGCCGAACGCTTCATCGAGAGCGACTCGCCGTTCGCGGTGCACTTCGCCTTCAGCTACGACGAGGAGGTCGGCTGCTTCGGCGTCAGGGAACTGATCGCCGACATGAAGGACCAGGGCATCAAGCCGCTGGCCTGCATCATCGGCGAGCCGACGCTGATGGTGCCGGCGATCGCGCACAAGGGCGTCTACCGCTACAAGTGCTGCGTGCGCGGCAAGGAGGCGCATTCGTCGCTGACACCGCAGTCGGTCAACGCGATCGAGATGGCGGCGCGGGTGGTCGGCAAGCTGCGCGACATGGCCGAGGGCTTCGAGCGCGACGAGCGGCGCTACGCGGGCTTCGACGTCCCCTTCAGCACCGCCAGCGTGGGCCAGTTCCATGGCGGCATCGCCGACAACGTGGTGCCGCGCGACGCCGAATTCCGCTATGAATTCCGCAACCTGCCGACGGCCGACGCGGCGCGGATGCAGAAGGAAATCACCGACTACGCCAGCCGCACCGAGACCGCCATGAAGAAAGTCGCCCCCGACGCCGGCTTCAGCTTCGAAACCATCTGCGAGATTCCGAGCTTCCTGAGTTCGGCCGACGAACCCGTGACCCGGCTCGCGCAGCGCCTGGCGAAGGAATCGCGTACCACGCTGGTGGCCTTCGGCACCGAGGCCGGCCTGTTCAAGAATGCCGGCATCCCGACCGTGGTCTGCGGCCCCGGCAGCATCGCGCAGGCGCACCAGCCCGACGAGTACGTGACGCTGGAGCAACTGGCGCGTTGCGAGCAGTTCCTGCAGGGTCTGGCCGCGACCCAGGAGATCCGCTGACCCGGCGCGCGCCATGAAGCGCGTCGCGCTGTCGCTGCTGGGCGCCGCCGCGCTGCTCTACGCGCTGGCGACCGCGCTGGAGCCCCGCCATCCGGCCTGGGGCTACGTGGCGGCCTTCGCCGAGGCCGCGATGGTCGGCGCGATCGCCGACTGGTTCGCGGTGGTGGCGCTGTTTCGCCACCCGCTGGGCCTGCCGATCCCGCACACCGCGATCATCCCGGCCAACAAGGACCGCATCGGCGCCAAGCTGGCCGGCTTCATCTGCAACAACTTCCTGAGCACGCCGCAAGTGCTGGCCAAGCTGGCCCAGTTCGACCCGGCCGCGCGGCTGGCGCACTGGCTCTCGCGGCCGGCGAGCGCCGAGAAGCTCGGCGGCCACCTGGTGGCCGCAGTGCGCTACGGGCTCACGGCCTTCGACGACGCCCGGGTGCGCGACTTCCTGGGCCGCCTGGCGGCGGCCGGGCTGGCCCAGGTGGACCTGGCCCGGCTGGCCGGCCAGGCGCTGGATGCACTGACGGCCGGCGGCCGCCATCACGCCCTGCTCGACGACGTGCTGCGGCAGGTCACGGCGGTGGTCGAGGGCGACGAAGTGCAGGAGCGGATCACCGAGGCGATCGCGCGCGAGATCAAGACGCTGCGCTACGTCGGCCTGGACCAGGTGGCGGCCCGGCTGGCGACGCGCAAGATCGTGGCCGCGGTGGTGCACACCCTGGGCGAGATGGCGGCCGAGCCGGACCATCCGCTGCGGCTGCGCTTCGATGCCGCCATGGCCGGCTTCGTCGAGCGGCTGAAGACCGACCCCGAATTCCAGCGCCGCGGCGAAGCGATCCGTGCCGAGCTGCAGGCGCATCCGGCGCTCGGCGACTACCTGCACGGCCTCTGGAGCGAACTGCTCGCGTGGCTGCACGACGACCTGGCGAGAAGCGATTCGAGCATCCGCCGGCGGCTGGTCGCGATGGCCGGCGCGCTCGGCGCCCGGCTCTCGGCCGACGAGGCGATGCGGCGCTGGATCAACGAGCAGATCGTGGATGCGGCGCCGCGCGCCATCGAGCGCTACCGCGAGGACATCCGGCGCTACATCGTGGAACGGGTGGCCGACTGGAACACCGGCGAGATGACGGTGGAGCTCGAGCGCCACATCGGCCGCGACCTGCAGTTCATCCGGGTCAACGGCACGCTGGTCGGCGGGCTGGTCGGCCTGGCGATCCACACCGCCACGCAGCTCTGGAGGGGCTGATCGAGCGGGAGCCGGCGCCATGCCCCTTCCGCGACGCGTGAGACCGGCGCAGCCCAAGTCCAGGGATACCGCGGAACCGGCTTCGCCGGGCCGCTGGTATCGCCCCCTGGGGGGCAGCGCCGAAGGCGCTTCGGGGGAGATTCAACTACCCCGGCAACAGCCGCTCCTGCGCGATCACCAGCAGCCCGTCCATGATCAGGCTGTCGACCAGTTCGAAGTCGCCGTTCATGCTCGGCGCCATCTTCCAGCCGGCGCCGCCGGTCATGTAGCAGGCCGGCTCGGCGCCGCAGTGCGCCCGCACGTGCTGCACCATGCGCTCGACCGCACCGGCGATGGCATAGGTGCCGCCGCTGGTCAGGGCGTCGCTGGTGTTGGTGGGGAACTCGCGCACCTCGCCGGTCGGCACGTGCAGACCGGCGGTGCCGGACTCGAGCGCGCGCAGCATGATGCCGTGACCCGGCAGGATCAGGCCGCCGAGGAACTTCCCGTGCACGTCGACCGCCTCGACCGTGACCGCGGTACCGATCATCACCACCACCATCGGTCGTGGCGCGCCTTGCGACATCATGCGATGGCGGGCCCCGATCATCGCCACCCAGCGATCGGCGCCCAGCCGGGTGGGATGGTCGTAGCCGTTGACGATGCCGGCCTCGGCGAGGCTCGACACCACCCAGCGCGGCGAACATTCGAAGCGCTCGACCAGCTGCTCCTCGGCGCGGCGCCGCACGGCATCGCCGGCCACCACGCAGCCGAGCATCGACTCGGGCGCGGGCAGCTCGGCCCAGGGGCCCTCGGCCAGCCGCTCGATGTGATCGAGGAACTCGGCGCCATGCGCGATCGGCACGGCGCCGGGACGCGCGGCGTCGTAGAGGGACCACTTGAGGCGGGTGTTGCCGATGTCGATCGCGAGGAATGCCATGCGCGGCATTATTGCGAGTTGTGCTTACGGGCGCTTGCACATGCGATGGCCGCCGACGCGAAAGCGCCATTTTCCGCCGTTAAAGTGGCCTGGTCCCATCAACCAATCAAAAGGAGAAACCATGGGTTTGCTGAGTTTCATCAAGGAGGCCGGAGAGAAGCTCTTCGGCGGTTCGGCGGCGCAGGCGGCGGAACCGGACAAGGACAAGGCGGCCGCGGCGGCCATCAAGACCTACATCGAGACCCAGAACCTGGGCCTCACAGGGCTGGAAGTCGGCTACGTCGCCGTCACCGGCATCGTGACGCTGTCGGGCAACGCGCCGTCGCAGGAAGCCAGCGAGAAAGCCTCGCTGGCCGCGGGCAATGTGGCCAACGTGACCCAGGTCGACAACAACCTGGTGGCACCGGCAGCCGACCCGGCGCAATACCACGACGTGGTCCGCGGCGACACGCTCTCGGCGATCTCGAAGAAGTTCTACGGCGACGCCAACAAGTACAACGTGATCTTCGAGGCCAACAAGCCGATGCTGAGCCATCCGGACAAGATCTATCCGGGGCAGAAGCTGCGCATACCGAAGCTCTGACTCGCCCCCCAGGTTGCCCCGCACTGCGTGTCGGGGCGCCCACCCCCCTACCGGGGGGCGCAGCCAGCGGCCCGGCAAAGCCGGTTCCGCGGCTGCCCACGAACAGGCGCGCTGCGCGCAGCCGTAGAAAAACCACAGCGCCGAATGCTTTGGCCGGCGCAGCCAGGCCCGTTGGTGGAACACCGCGGAACCGGCTTTGCCGGGCCGCTGGTGTTGCCCCCGGTAGGGGGTGGGCGCCCCGACACGAAGTGCGGGGCAACCTGGGGGAGAGCTAGTTCTGTTTCCAGGGCAGGCCGCGGAAGCGCCAGCCGCCTGTTCGGCCGCGGTGCCCGTCCGCATCGGCATCGCCCTCGAAACCTTCGAGGATGTTGTAGGCCTCGATGCCCAGTTCGGTCGCGCGCCTGGCGGCGGCGATCGAGCGCACGCCGCTGCGGCACAGCATCAAGGCCTTGGCGCCCGCCGGCATGGCGGCCCGCAAGCCTTCGTCGAAGCCCGAATTGAGCGCCATGCCGGGCCACTGTTTCCAGGCCAGGCCCACCGCGCCCGGCACATAGCCCACCCATTCGCGCTCGGCGTCGCTGCGAACGTCGACCAGGACACCCTCGCCGCTGGCCATCCATTGCGCCGCCTGCTCCGGCGTGACGTCGCCGGCATAGCCCGCGGCCGGCCTCACGCCGGCCCGATCAGCAGCCGGAGAAGACGTTGTCGCGTCGATTGGGGTCATTTCTTGTCTTGTCCTTGAAAACAGGGAGGGAAAAGAGCCGGGCCGATTCCTTCATCACTCGCGAAATCGGTCCGCCGCAGATCGAATTCTGCGCACTTCGTGAAAACCCTCTTCATCACAAAAGTTCACCTATGAAAGAAAATGTCAGAGTCTTCCAGGCATACCCACGGAGGCACGCCATGACAGAGCACTTAATGAGCCGTCGGCGCAGTCTTTTGAAAGGGGCCGCCGTCGCGGCCGGCACCCTGTCCGCGCCCATGGTCAGCATGGCACAGACCACTTCGATGCGATTCCAGAGCACCTGGCCGGCGAAGGATATCTTCCATGAATACGCCAACGACTTCGCCAAGAAGGTCAACGACATGGCGGGCGGCCGCCTGAAGATCGAGGTGCTGCCCTCGGGCGCCGTGGTGCCGGCCTTCCAGCTCCTCGAAGCGGTGAACAAGGGCACGCTGGACGGCGGCCATGGCGTCGTGGCCTACCACTATGGCAAGAATTCGGCGCTCGCGCTGTGGGGCTCGGGCCCGGGCTACGGCATGGATGCGAACATGGTGCTGGCCTGGCACTACTACGGCGGCGGCAAGGCGCTGCTCGAGGAAATCTACAAGTCGATCCACATGGACGTGGTGTCGTACCTCTATGGCCCGATGCCGACGCAGCCGCTGGGCTGGTTCAAGAAGCCGATCGCGCGCGTCGAGGACCTCAAGGGCCTGAAGTACCGCACCGTGGGTCTCGCGGTCGACATCTTCACCGAGCTGGGCGCGGCGGTGAACCCGCTGTCCGGCGGCGAGATCGTGCCTGCGCTCGATCGCGGCCTGATCGACGCGGCCGAGTTCAACAATGCGTCGAGCGATCGCGTGCTGGGTTTTCCCGACGTGGCGAAAAACTGCATGCTGCAGAGTTTTCACCAGAGCGGCGAGCAGTTCGAGATCCTGTTCAACAAGGGCAAGTACAACGCGTTGCCGCAGGAGCTTCGGTCCATCATCGACTACGCGGTGCAGGCCGCCAGCGCCGACATGAGCTGGAAGGCCGTGGACCGCAACACCAAGGACTACCAGGAGATGAAGAAGGCCGGCGTCAAGTTCTACAAGACGCCCGACGCCATCCTGCGCGCCCAGCTCGCCGCATGGGACAAGATCATTGCCCAGAAGGCGAAGGAGAACCCGCTGTTCCAGAAGGTGCTCGACTCGCAGAGAGCCTTTGCGCAGCCCGCCGGCCAATGGCAAAACGACTACATGGTCGATTTCAAGATGGCCTACAACCACTACTTCTCCTCGGCGAAGAAGGCCTGACGGCCATGCGCCTGCCCCGCCATCGCGGCGCCAGCCCTTCCGGTTGACCCCGGAAGGCTCCTTCTTGCCAGCTGCACGCCGCGACGCCGATGAAAACCCAACAACTGCTGCATGCCGCCGACCGCCTGAGCACCTGGGCCGGCAAGACTTTCGCATGGCTCATCGTGGCGCTCATGCTGGTGGTGTGCGCCGAGGTCTTCAAGCGCTATGCGCTCAACGCGCCCACGGCGTGGATCTACGACGTGAACAACATGCTCTACGGCACGCTCTTCATGATGTGCGGCGCCTACACGCTGTCGCAGGACGGCCATGTGCGCGGCGACTTCCTCTACGCCGGCATGAAGCCGCGCACCCAGGCCGCGCTGGACCTGGTGCTCTACATCGCCTTCTTCCTCCCCGGCATCGGCGCCCTGACCTGGGCCGGCTGGAGCTACTACCAGGACTCCCTGGCCATGCACGAACAGACCTTCAATGCCACGCCGCTGCCGGTGTATCCCTTCAAGTTCGTGATCCCGCTGGCCGGCGCCATCGTGATGCTGCAGGGGCTCGCCGAGATCCTGCGCTGCGTGGTGTGCCTGCGCACCGGCGCCTGGACGCCGCGGCTGAAGGACGCCGGCGAAATGGACGTGATCGAGCAGCAGCTCGCCAACAGCACCTTCGTGGACGAGGAGGCACGGCGCGACGCCATCGAGCGCGCCAAGGAGGTGGACGAAGCGGCGCGCCACCGCGGCAGGGAGGCGCTATGAGACGTCCCATGGCGATTCGCACCGCGGCGGCGCGCGGCGCAAGGGTTTGCGAATGACCCAGGCCGTACTCGGGCTCACGATGCTCGGCCTCATCGTGGTCGTCATCATGCTGGGCTTCCCCACCGCCTTCACCCTGATGGGGCTGGGCATGCTGTTCGGCTTCGTGGCGTTCTACGACCCCGCCGCGCCATGGTTCGACAACCACATCTTCGACCTGATGGTGCAGCGCACCTTCGGCGCGATGACCAACGAGACGCTGCTGTCGATCCCGCTGTTCGTGCTGATGGGCTACGTGATGGAACGCGGCGCGCTGGTCGACAAGATGTTCTACAGCGTGCAGCTCGCGTTCCGGCGCGTGCCGGGATCGCTGGCGGTCGCGACCCTGATCATCTGCACCTTCTGGGGCATCGCCAGCGGCCTGGTCGGCGCGGTGGTGGTGCTGATGGGCGTGATCGCGATGCGGCCGATGCTCGACGCCGGCTACGACACACGGCTCGCCGCCGGCGTGATCACCGCGGGCGGCACGCTGGGGATTCTGATCCCGCCGTCGGTGATGATCATCGTCTACGCCGCGGTGGCCGGGCAGTCGGTCGTCAAGCTCTACGCGGCGGCGATGTTTCCAGGCTTCTTTCTCGCGTTCCTCTATCTGATCTACGTCATCGCCTGGGCGCTGATCCAGCCCAAGGTGGCGCCGAAGCTGCCGCCCGAAGCACAGCGCGCGCCCGTCACGCCCCCGGTGGCGCACATCGCCGCCAGCTATTCGCAACGCCTGCTGCCGGCGCTCGCGACCGCGGTGCTTCGGCCCGGACGCGCAACGGGCGCGGCAGCCGCCGGCGTGCGGATCACGTGGTGGATGCTGGTGCGCTATCTGGCGCAGGCGCTCGTGCCGCTGCTTCTTGCGGCCGTGACGCTGGGCTCCGTCTGGTGGTACGTGACGATCTATTCGCAGAAAGACACCAACCCGCCGCCCACGGTGGCCGAGCAGTCCCGGCAGGCGCCGCAAGGCGGCAGCGCACTGGCCGAACCGCGGGCCCAGGGCTTGCAGGAGCCGCCCGCCGAAGGGCTGCAGGAGCCGCCCTCGTCCGAAGGCGTCCAGGAGCCGCCCGGCGCTGACAACCCCTCCCCCGGCGCCGGAGAAGGCCTGCAGGCGCTCGGCGAGCCAGTCGCCGCACCGCACGCGCAGGCGGTCCCCGCCGCCTTCTACACGGGCTTCTGGCTGACCTGCGCCTTCGTGCTGGTGCTGCTCGGCTGGTACTACGCGAAGCTGGACGCCGAGCAGTTCGAGATCCTGCGCCTGCTGGTGTCGTCGGTCATGCCGCTGGGCATCCTGACGCTGGTCGTGCTGGGCGTGATCCTGTTCGGCATCACGACCGCCACCGAGTCGGCGGCCGTCGGCGCGGCGGGCGCCTTCCTGATGGCCTGGCAGGCCAAGACGCTGAACTTCCAGCGCATCAAGGAGGCCGTGTTCCTGACCGCGAAGACCACGGCGATGGTCTGCTGGCTGTTCGTGGGATCCGCGCTGTTCTCGGCGGTCTTCGCGCTGCTCGGCGGCCAGCGCGTCATCGAAGGATGGGTGATGGGGATGGACCTGACGCCGCTGCAGTTCCTGCTGTTGTCGCAGGCGCTCATCTTCGTGCTCGGCTGGCCGCTCGAATGGACCGAGATCATCGTGATCTTCATCCCGATCTTCCTGCCGCTGCTGGCGCATTTCCAGATCGACCCGCTGCTCTTCGGCGTGCTGGTGTTCGTGAACCTGCAGGCCGCCTTCCTGTCGCCGCCGGTGGCGATGTCGGCCTTCTATCTGAAAGGGGTGTCGCCTTCGCACGTGACGCTCAACCAGATCTTCGCGGGGATGATGCCCTACATGCTCATCGTGATCCTGTGCATGGTGTTCATGTATCTCTGGCCCGGCCTGACGCTGTGGTTGCCCCAATACCTGTATGGAGGCTAGCCAAAGGTCAAAAAACCATCCATTGGGATGGTGTACAGATGGTGCTAGGATGGCGAAATGCAAAGTCATCCCGCGCCCGCCGCCCTGCGCGCCAAGCCGCCCGAGGCCGAGAAGATCACGATCAACCTCGGCTATGTCGATCTCGGCCAGGTCGACCTGCTGGTGGGCGAGGGCTTCTACTCGAACCGCACCGACTTCATCCGCACCGCCATCCGCAACCAGCTGGCGGTCCATGGCGATGCACTGAAGCAAGTGGTCGCCCGCAAGATGCTGGTGCTCGGACTGCAGCAGTTCAGCGCCGCCGACCTCGAGGCCGTGCGCCGCGCCGGCGAGCAGCTCGAGATCCGGGTGCTCGGCCTGGCCAGCATCTCCGCCGACGTGACGCCCGAGCTGGCACTCGAAACGATCGCTTCGGTCACCGTGCTCGGCGCCCTGCATGCGAGCGCCGCAGTCAAGGCCGCGCTGGCCGGCCGGCTGCGCTGATCCGCCTCTTTTTCCTCTCCGAAGGCCCCCAATGAATCCCCTGTTCGAACGCCTGATGCGCAAAGCCACCCTCCTCACCCAAAGGGGCAACCTGCAGGAAGCGACCCGGGCGATCCAGCGCGCCCTGCGCGGCGGCGCCGCGACGCCCGATGCGGCGGAGCGCGAGAGCCGCATGCCCGCGGCCAACGACGAAACCCTGGTCGTCGACGTCGAGGCCCGCCGGGTCGAACCGGCGCCGGAAGAGGCGCCCGCGCACGAAAGCGGCGGCATCGAGCCTGGAATCGAGCAATGGAGCGACGGACTGTTCGCCCACCAGCACCGGCCGATCGCGTACAAGCTCTTCGTGCCCGAGCAGGGCGCCGGCAGTCCCCGCCCGCTGCTGCTGATGCTGCATGGCTGCACCCAGAACCCGGAGGATTTCGCCGCCGGCACGCAGATGAACCGGCTGGCGCGCGCGCACGGATTCCTGGTCCTCTACCCGGCCCAGACCCAGCACGCCAACTCGTCCAGGTGCTGGAACTGGTTCAAGCCGCAGCACCAGCAGCGCGGGCGCGGAGAGCCGGCCCTGCTGGCCGCGCTGACCCGGTCGGTCATGGATTCGCACGATGTCGATCCCGCGCGCGTCTATGTCGCAGGCCTGTCGGCCGGCGGTGCGATGGCCGACATCCTCGGGCGCGGCTACCCCGACCTGTTCGCCGCGGTCGGCGTTCACTCGGGGCTGCCGAGCGGCGCGGCCAGCGACCTGATGTCGGCGCTGGCCGCGATGAGGAGCGGGCCCGCCAGTGCCGGGACGGGCGGCCCCGCCGTGCCCACCATCGTCTTCCACGGCGATGCCGACAGCACCGTGAACGCCCGCAACGGCGAGGCGCTGGTCGCGGCCGCGGTGGCGGGCCAGGACAGGGTCGCGACCCCGATGCAGGCATCCCCGGGCCGGTCGACGCAGGGCCGGGGCTTCACGCGGCAGGTGCATGCGGATGCCGATGGCGTGCCGACGGTCGAGCACTGGCTGCTGCACGGCGCCGGACACGCCTGGTCGGGCGGCGATGCGCGCGGCTCCTACACCGACCCGTCGGGCCCGGATGCCAGCGCCGAGATGCTGCGCTTCTTCCTGGGCCACCGGAACGCGCTCGCCAGCGCCATGCCCTGACAGCCGCTCCGCCCCGCGGTCGAGCGGCGGGCCGGCTTACATGCGGTTGCGTGCAGCGCTGAAATATTGCCCTGCTTTGCAAAGCGGACGCCAGCGCGGAGCCGCCCTCGCGCGTTGTATGCGAAGAGACGAAAGAGCCCTTCGATGATCCGCCCCTTCCCCGATCTTCGCGGCCGCACGGCCGCTTGGCTGCTGGGCCTGGCGTTGCTGCTGGCCGGCCTGCCCGCGGCCGCCCAGCAGGATCCCCCTGGCCGAGTCGGCAGCCTGAACTTCCAGCAGGGCACGGTCAGCTTCTCGCCGGCCGGCGAGAACGACTGGTTCGAACTGGGCCCCAACCGCCCGCTCACCGCCGGCGACCGGCTCTGGACCGACCACAATGCACGGGCCGAACTGCACCTCGGCGCCGACACGCTGCGACTCGACGAGCAGACCGGCATCACCCTCTCCGAGTTCGACGACGTCACGGCCCGCCTCACGGCCTCGCAAGGCAAGTTGCAGGTGCGGGTGCGCGAGGCGCTCGACGGCCGGCGCTTCGAGATCGACACCGCGAACCTCGCGGTGGTGGTCGAAGGCCCCGGCGACTACCGGATCGAGACCGACCCGGCCGCCGGCACCACCCGCGTCGCCGTGGCCGCGGGCCGGGTCACGCTGTTCGGTGACGGCGGCGAATCCGTCGACCTGGTTGCCCAGCAGCAGTTCATCGCCTCGGGCCGCAACCTGGCCGCCGCGAGCGGCGCACCGGTTCGAGCCGACAACGGCTTCGATCGATGGGTGGCCGAACGGGACCGCATCGAGGAGCTGTCGATCTCGGCCCGCTACGTCTCGCGCGAAGTGGTCGGCTACCAGCAGCTCGACGCCTACGGCGACTGGCAAAACGATCCGACCTACGGCAGCGTCTGGTATCCGCGCAATGTCGACCCCGACTGGGCGCCCTACCGCGACGGCCAATGGGTCGACGTGGCGCCCTGGGGCTGGACCTGGATCGACGCCGCGCCATGGGGCTTCGCGCCGGCGCATTACGGCCGCTGGGCGCGCATCGGTCCGCGCTGGGGCTGGGTGCCCGGCCAGCGGCACGCGCGCCCGGTGTACGCGCCCGCGCTGGTCGGCTTCGTGGGCGGTGCCGCCGGTGCCGGCGCGAGTCTCGCGATCGGCGGCGGCCGCAACGGCGTCGGCTGGTTCCCGCTGGCGCCCGGCGAGCCCTGGCGGCCGGGCTACCGCGCCAGCCAGCGCTATGTCGACGAGGCCAATCGCGCCGCCTTCCAGCGGCAGCTCGCGGCGCGCCGAGCCGGCTTCGCCAACCCGCAGTGGCCTGGCGCGGTCACGGTGGTGCCCACGGACGTCTTCGGCCGCGGCCCGATCGGCCGCCGCGATGTGGTCCGCCTGCCGGCCGACCGGATGACCGGCGTGCCGGTCGGGATGGGGGCGCCGATACCGCTCGGCGATCACGGGCGCGGTGGTTTCGGTCGCCCCGCCGCGCCGCCCCCGCCCCAGTCCGCGATGCAGCTTCGGCAGTTCCAGCAGGTGCGACCGTCGCAGCCAGCGCAGCAGCTTCAACAGGCTCAGCAGCAGATCCAGCAGCAACAGCAGCAACAGCAGCAACAGCAGTTGCAGCAGCGCGCGGCGCAAGCGCAGGCGGCGCAGGCGGCGCAGGCGGCGCAACAGATGCAGCAAGCGCAGCAACTGCAGCAGGCCCAGCGGCTGCAACAGGCACAACAGATGCAACAGGCCCAGCAGATGCAGCAGGCCCAGCGGCAACAGATCGAAGCCCAGCAACGCGCCGCGCAAGCAGCACAGGCACAGCAACAACTTCAACTGCAGCAGCAGGCCCAGCGCCAGCAGCAGGAGGCGCAGCAGCGTGCGGCCCAGGCGCAAGCCCAGCAATTGCAGGCCACGCAACAGATACAGGCCCAGCGCGCACAGCAGCTGATGCAGGCGCAACAGCAGATGCTGCACGCCCAGCAGGCACAACAGGCACAACAGGCACAACAGGCCAACACGGTCCGCCAGGCGCAGGAAATGCAGCAGCGCGCGCTACAGATGCAGCAGCCGGCCCGGGTGCCGGGTGAAGCTCGCGGGCCGCAGCGCTCGGGCATTCCGGTGCCCGACAGGCCTGGCGCGCCGCAGCAGGACCGCCCTTAGGGCCTGTTCACCCTATTTCCGGGGTCGCGAAGGCCTGCCAGGACGGGCCAATCAAGGCGCGCGACGCGGCATGTGCGTTGGCACATGCAAGGCGAAAGCCTTGCTGCGCGCAGGCGCCTTGCATCCAGCCCCTTCGCGTGGCAACGCGATCCCCGGAAATAGGGTGAACAGGCCCTTAGGCGCCGCCCAGCGGCAACGCCTCGCGCCGGCTACAGTCGGCGCGAAGGAGTTCCCATGCGCACCTACGACTTCGACCTTTTCGTCATCGGCGGCGGCAGCGGCGGCGTGCGCGCCGCACGGATGGCGGCCCAGCGCGGCGCCCGCGTGGCGCTGGCCGAATGCGCCGAACTGGGCGGCACCTGCGTCAACGTGGGCTGCATTCCCAAGAAGCTCTACAGCTACGCCGCCGGCTACGCGGAAGCCTTCGAGGAGGCGGCCGGCTTCGGCTGGGACCTCGGCGAGCGGCGCTTCGACTGGAACCGGCTGAAGGCCAACCGCGGGCGCGAGATCAAGCGGCTCAACGAGGTCTACCGCAGCCTGCTCGAAGGCGCCGGTGCAACGCTGATCCACGGCTGGGCGCAGCTGGCGGACGGCCACACCGTGCAGGTCGGCGAACGCAGCTGCACCGCCGAGCACGTGCTGCTGGCGACCGGCGGCATGCCCTACGTGCCGGACCTGCCCGGGCGCGAGCATGTCATCGTGTCCGACGCGATGTTCGATCTCGACCCCTTCCCGAAGCGGCTGCTGGTGGTGGGCGGCGGCTACATCGCCTGCGAGTTCGCCTCGATCTTCAACGGCCTGGGCGCCCAGGTGGTCCAGCTGCAGCGCAACGCCCACCTGCTGAGCGAATTCGACGAGGACATCCGCGAATTCCTGGCCAAGGAGATGCGGCGTGCCGGCGTCGACATCCGCTTCAACACCGAGATCGCCTCGATCCGCCGCCTCGACAGCGGCCTGTGCGCGATCCTGTCGCGGGGCCAGCGGGTGGAGGCCGACGCCATCCTGTTCGCCACCGGGCGGGTTCCGAACACCCAGGGCATGGGGCTGGAGGCCGTGGGGATCGCGCTCGACGAGCGCGGCCGCGTGGTGGTCGACACCCGCTACCGCAGCTCGGTGCCTTCGGTCTACGCGGTGGGCGACGTCTCCACCTCCCAGCAGCTCACGCCGGTGGCGCTGGCCGAGGCGATGGCCGTGGTCGACACGCTGTTCGGCAAGGGCCAGCGGCGGCTCGACTACGACTACACGCCCACCGCCGTCTTCACCCATCCCAACATCGGCACCTGCGGCTTCACCGAAGCCGCGGCGCGCATGAAGTTCGGTGCCATCACGCTCTATTCGAGCGAATTCCGGGCGCTGCGCCATACGCTGTCCGGCAGCCCGGAGCGCACCTTCATGAAGCTGATCGTCGACAAGGCCAGCGACCGCGTGGTCGGCCTGCACATGGTCGGCCCCGACGCCGGCGAGATCGTGCAGGGCTTCGCGGTCGCGATGCGCGCCGGCGCCACCAAGGCGATGTTCGACAGCACCATCGGCATCCACCCGACGGTGGCGGAGGAGTTCGTGACGATGCGGGAACCGATGCCGGGTTGAAACGAGCCCCCACGCTCCCTCACTGCGTGTGGTCGCTGCCCCCCGAGGGGGCCGCAGGCCGCCTTGGGGCGGCCCGGCGCCGGCCTGAGCCCTCCGGTGCCGAACGATCGGCACGGTCGCATCAGGCCTCTTCGCCGCGCGACTTCAGCCCCTCGTCCAGCACCCACTCGCGGAACGCCGCGAAGGCCGGCATGTCGAGGCGGTCGGGCCGATAGCAGAGGTAGTGCCCCTGGTCCACGTTCACGGGCGAACCACAGGGGCTGCACAGTGCGCCCTCGCCGAGTTCCTCGTGCACCAGCAGCCTGGGCACCAGGCCAATGCCCAGGCCACTGAGCGCCGCCTGGATCAGCGCCGAGTACTGGGCGAAGCGCGGGCCCGCCATCGTCTGCACCTCGGGCACGCCGTGCTGCGCGGCCCATTGCCGCCACGCGGTGGGCGCCCCCTCGTGATGCAGCAGCGTATGGCCCAGGATGTCGGCCGGCCGCGCGATCCGATGGCGGCTTTCGACCAGCGCCCGCGCCACGATCAGCACGAACTCCCGTCCCGCGATGTATTCGGAAACCACGCCGGGCCAGCCGTCGGGCCCGTAGCGAATGGCGGCATCGACGCCCGCGGGGATGCCGTCGCCGGGCTCCAGGTGCCGGCTGAAGCTCAGCATCACGTGGCGGCTCTTCTGGCTGAAGGCCGGCAGCCGCGGAATGAGCCATTTGGTCAGGAAGGTGGGCACGCTCGCGAGCGTCAGCAGCCCCGCGCCGGCATTGCCCGAGCGGGCTTCGAAGGTCGCCGTCTCGATGGCGCGCAGGCCGCCCGAGATCTTCTGCCAGTACACGCGCCCCTGCGGCGTGAGCTGGACGCCGCGGCCGTTCTTTTGCAGCAGCTCGCGCCCGAGAAAAGCCTCGAGCCCCGCGATCTGCTTGCTGACCGCGCTCACGGTGATGCACAAGGCACCGGCCGCGAGCGTGATGCTCTGGTGGCGCGCCACGGCGTCGAAGGCCAGCAACTCCTGGATGGTGGGGCAGTCACGCTTCATGCGGGGCTCCCATTGATGAAAATTCGGTGAAAAACATTTTCCAATTGCTCAAGCATCGTCATCCAACTTTCATCCATCGGCTTGTATGTGCTCTCTAAAATCGAATGAACGCTGCGGGCACTCCTTGTGCGGACAGTAGCGCATCCGGAAAGTATGCCGGGTGACCATGACACTGGAGACAACCCTTGGTTCGCGCCATCTCGCTCCTCTACGGCCTCTACCTGCTGCTGCCCATCGTCCTGCTGCTGGTCGGCAGCGTGGGCGGCAACTGGACCAACACGCTGCTGCCCACCGGCGTCACGGGGCAGTGGTACCTCGACCTCTGGCTCGACCGCTCGTTCCGCAAGGCCTTCGTGAGCAGCCTCGTGGTGGCGATGTCGGCCTGCGCGATCAACACGGTGCTGGCGTTGCCGCTGGCCTACGCGTTGCACCACGGCGCGCGGCGCAGCGGCAGCCTGGGCGCGCGCATCGTCAGCGCCACGCCGGTCGCGGTGCCCGCCATCACGCTGGCCTTCGGCTACATGATCGTCTTCAACACCGACCTCGCGCCGTGGCTCGGCTCGATGACGCTGCTGATCGCGGCGCACGCGATCCTCACGCTGCCGTACCTCACGAACACGCTGCTGACCGACCTGCGCCATCTCGACCTCGGCCGGCTCGAACAGGCGGCGGCGACGCTCGGCGCCTCGGGCTGGCAGCAGTTCACCGGCATCGTGCTGCCGAACCTGCGGCAGAGCCTGCTCAGCGGGCTGGTGATGGTCGCTGCCATCTCGGTCGGCGAGTTCGGCGTTTCGAATCTGCTCACGAGCTTCCAGAACCGCACCTATCCGGTGGTGCTGCTGCAGGCCTTCTATGGCGCGACCGGCTTCGCCTGTGCGGCCACGGTGATCCTGCTGGTGCTGGCGAGTGCGTCGGCCCTTCTTTCTTCCTCCTTGGCGAAGCAGCCCACGAGCCGCCGGGCCGCTCCCAAGGCCAGCGCCGCAGCGCGCGGCGCGAAGGTTGTCCAGCCATGAGCGCCGTGCCGGGCCGCCCCAAGCAAGCTCGCACCGCAGTGCGAAGCACGAAGGTACTCCAGTGAGCCTCCTCCTCGACAAGGTCAGCTACAACTACCCGGGCAGCACGCACGGCCTGCACGATGTCTCGCTCGACGTGCGCACCGGCGAGTTGGTGGCGGTGATCGGCCCCAGCGGCTCGGGCAAGTCGACGCTTCTGAAGCTGGTGTCCGGCCTGGAGACGGGCCACGCGGGCCGCATCGCGCTCGACGGCGAAGACATGTCGCGCCGGCCCGCGCACCAGCGGCACATCGGCATGGTGTTCCAGAGCTACGCGCTCTTTCCGCACCTGAGCGTGCTCGACAACGTGGCCTACGGGCTCAAGCTGCGCAAGGTGGCGACGCCGGAAAGGCGGCGCCGTGCGCAGGAACTGCTCGACATCGTGGGACTGGGCGACGAGGCGCAGCGCGCGGTGGCGCAGCTCTCCGGCGGGCAGCAGCAGCGCGTGGCACTGGCCCGCGCGCTCGCCATCGACCCCCGCGCCCTGCTGCTCGACGAGCCGCTTTCCGCCCTCGACGCCAGCGTGCGAGGCCATTTGCGCGACCAGATCCGGTCGATCCAGCAGCGCTTCAACGCGACCACGCTGCTGGTCACGCACGACCAGGAGGAAGCGCTCGTGATGGCCGACCGCGTGGCCATGCTCAAGGACGGCCGGCTGCTGCAGATCGCCACGCCCCGTGAAATCTACGAGCGCCCCGCGAGCCGCGCGGTGGCCGAGTTCGTGGGGCTGTCGACGATCCTGCCCGCGACGGTCAGCGGCGCCGACCGGCTGGACCTGGGTTTCGCCGAACTCTCCGCCCTCACCGGCAGCCGCGCCGTCGGCACCCCCGTGCACGTGCTGGTACGGCCCGAACACATCGAGCCCGATCCGCGGCCCGGGGGCGCGAACCGCCTGGCAGGCCGCAGCGTCGCGCAGCGCTACCTGGGCGCGCTCACGCGCTACGACTTCGAGGTGGCGGGCGCTGCCAGGCCTTTCCTCGCGGAATCGCCCGCACCCGCCACCGAGGCGATCGCCATCGCCCCCGAACATCTCCGCCTGCTCGACCACTGAGCACCGGCCTTCGTCATCACCCGTCCACCGAGGAGCCACCATGCAACGCAGACATCTGATCCAGGCCGCCGGCGCACTGCCGCTGGCCGCGCTCGCGGCCCGCACCGCCTTCGCCTTCGACGGCCCCGAGCTCTATGCGGGCGAGAAGGCGCTCTACGCCGAGGCGCAGAAGGAAGGCCTGTGCGTCTCCTTCGACACCGGCCCCGAGTGGGCCAACTGGAAATCGCTGTTCCGCGACTTCAAGAAGCGCTACCCGGAGATCGAGCTGACCTACAACGACATCGGTTCGGCCGCCACGGTGGTCGCGCTCGAGAAGACCCGGCGACGCCCGCAGGCCGACACCGCCTACTACTTCGCGGCCTCGGGCGTCGATGCCGCGAAGAAGGACGTGGTCGCGCCCTTCAAGCCGGTCAACTTCGACCAGCTCCCGCCCGTGTTCCGCGAGGCCGAGGGCCGCTGGTTCACGATCCATACGCTCAACATCGCCTTCCTGGTCAACAAGAAGCTGGTGAAGAACGTGCCCACCGGCTGGGCCGACCTGCTCAAGCCCGAGTTCAAGAGCACGGTGGTGTACCTCGACCCGCGCTCCACCGGCATCGGGCAGGTGCTGACCTTCGCCGCGGCCTATGCCAACGGCGGCAGCGTCGACAACGTGCAGCCCGGCACCGACTATCTCGGCAAGCTCCACGCGGCCGGCAACGTGCTGCGCGTGGAAGGCACGACGCCGTATGCCAAGTTCCTGAAGGGCGAGATCCCGGTCTGGATCAGCTACGAGAACGATGGCCTCAAGGCCAAGCATGTCGACGGCATGGGCGACGCGGTCGAAGTCGTGATTCCGAAGGAGGCCAGCGTGGCGGCGCCCTACGCGATCAGCCTGGTGAAGAACGGCCCCAACCCCAATGCCGGCAAGCTGTGGCTCAACTTCATCATGAGCGAGGCCGGCCAGTCGCTGTTCGCGCAGGGCTTCGTGCGCCCCGCCGTGCCGGGCACGCCCCTCGGCGCCGACGTCGCGGCCAAGATGCCGCCGGCGCCGCAGATCCGCCCGCTCGACGTGGTGAAGGCCTCGGAGCGCAAGGCCGAGGTGGACCGCCTCTGGGCCCAGGCCGCCTTGGGCAAGTAGGCCGGCATGCGACGCTTTGGCGCCTGGCCCGCCTGGGCCTTCATGGCGCTGTTCTTCGCGGCACCGCTGGCGGCACTGCTGCCCGAAGCCTTCAGCGGCGGCGGCAGCGCCTTCGGCCGGCTGTTCGGCAACCCGCTGTTCTTCGGCGCGCTGCGCAACACGCTGGTGCTCGGGCTGGCCGCCGGCGCGGTGTCGGCGCTGGTGGGCACCTGCATCGCGATCGAGCTCGCGCGCCAGCCTGCGGCGCGGCGCCAATGGATGATGACGCTGCTCGGCCTGCCGCTGGCCTTTTCGGGCCTGGTGATCGCCTACGGCTTCATCCTGGCCTTCGGCCGCGCCGGATTCGTGACGCAGCTGCTCGCGGGCCTGGGGGCCGACCCGGCGGCCATCGGCAGCTGGATCTACAGCGTCTCCGGCCTCGGCTTTGCCTATGCGTACTACCTGATTCCGCGCGTGGCGCTGTCGCTCTACCCCGTGTTCGCCAACCTCGACCCGCGTCCGGCGCAGGCGGCGCGCACGCTGGGCGCGTCGCGGGCGCGGGCCTTCTGGGACACGGTGGTGCCCGAGGTCGCGCCCTCGGTGCTGTCGAACGCCTGCATGGTGGCCGCGATCGCGATGGGCACCTACGGGACCGCGCTGGCGCTGGTGGGGACCCAGCTCAACATCCTGCCGCTGATGCTGCTCGCGCAGGTGGGTGACGGCGGTTCGGATTTCGCGGTGGCAGCGGCCTTGTCGCTGGTGCTGATGGTGGCGTGTGTGATCGTGATGGGAGTGGGTGATGTCGTTACGCGAAGGCGCGAGCGTGGTGCTGTCGGCGCCGGTCATTGAAGCGCTGGCGCGCCTCGCGCAGCAGCAGCGGGGGCCGATGCGCCACCTTCAGCCCGTGGCCATCCTCGGCCCCGGCGACGGCGGGCCGGCCGAGTGCGAGGCCGCCCATGCGGTGGCGCATGCGCTGGCTGGCGCGGGCATGGCGATCGTCTGCGGCGGCCGCGGCGGCGTGATGGCCGCGGCCTCGCGCGGCGCCACCGAAGCCGGCGGCATCGCCGTCGGCATCCTGCCCGAGGATGACGACCGCAACGCCAACGAATGGCTCAGCGTGGCCGTCCCCACGGGCATGGGCGAGATGCGCAATGCGATCATCGCGCGCAGCGGGGTGTGCCTGATCGCCATCGGCGGCAACATGGGGACGCTGTCGGAAATGGCGATGGGTCTCAAGTGGGGCAAGCCGGTGTTCGTGATGCATGGCGACATCGAACTGCCTGGCGCGGTACCGGCCACCGGCGTCGACGACATGCTCGCCAAGGTGCTGGCCTGCCTGCTGGCTCCGGCCTCGCCATGAGATGAAAAGCCCCCACGCTCATCGCTTCGCGTATCGCTGCCCCCCGAGGGGGTGCTCAGTGCCCTTCGGGCGGCCGGGCGGGCACTGAAAAGCCCCCACGCTCATCGCTTCGCGTATCGCTGCCCCCCGAGGGGGTGCTCAGTGCCCTTCGGGCGGCCGGGCGGGCACTGACATGACTTCGCGGCGGGTACCGCCGCATTGCACAATGACGGCATGCCCTACATGCCTGCCTTCATCGCGCCCGCCCGCTTCACCGATCCCGACGCCGCCCTGGAACAGATCCGCCTGATCTACAACGGCGGCCTGCAGCACCTGCGCGAGGCGATGCAGCGCTTCGTCGCCGGCGAGAGCCTGTCGGGCCGGGTGCGCGCCTGCTACCCCTTCGTTCGCGTCCACACGCACACGGTCTCGCGCCGCACGCCGGCAGCCAACGCCGGCCTGAGTTATGGCTTCGTCTCGGGCCCGGGCCGCTACGAGACCACGCTGACCCGCCCCGACCTGTTCTCGCGCTACTACCGCGAACAGTTCCGGCTGCTGCTCGAGAACCACCAGGTCGAGCTCGAGATCGGCACCAGCACGCAGCCGATCCCGATCCACTTCTCCTTTGCCGAGAACGACCACATCGAAGGCACCATGAGCGCCGAACGCCGGGCGCTGATGCGCGACGTGTTCGACCTGCCCGACCTCGGCGCCATGGACGACGGCATCGCCAACGGCACCTACGAGGCCCGGCCCGGCGAAGCGCAGCCGCTGTCGCTGTTCACCGCAGCGCGGGTCGACTACTCGCTGCACCGGCTGCGCCACTACAGCGGCACGGCGCCCGAGTGGTTCCAGAACTTCGTGCTGTTCACCAACTACCAGTTCTACATCGACGAATTCGTGCGCCTCGGCCACGAGGCGATGACCGACCCGAACAGCGAGTACATCGCCTTCATCGAACCCGGCAACGTGGTCACGCGGCGCCGCGGGCTGGCCGCGGGTTCGAGCCCGATATTCGGCGATCTGCTCGACGGCTCCCAGGGCACGGCACCACCGCGCCTGCCGCAGATGCCCGGCTACCACCTGGTGCGCGAGGACTGCACCGGCATCAGCATGGTCAACATCGGCGTCGGCCCGGCCAATGCCAAGACCATCACCGACCACGTGGCGGTGCTGCGCCCGCACGCCTGGGTGATGCTCGGCCACTGCGCCGGCCTGCGCCAAGGGCAGCAGCTCGGCGACTACGTGCTGGCCCATGCCTACGTGCGCGAGGACCACGTGCTCGACGAGGAACTGCCGCTGTGGGTGCCGATCCCGGCGCTGTCGGAAATCCAGCTCGCGCTCGAGAAGGCGGTCGAGGAAGTCACCGGCACGCAGGGCCCCGAACTCAAGAAGATCATGCGCACCGGCACCGTGGCGAGCACCGACAACCGCAACTGGGAACTGCTGCCGGGCAACCAGCCGCAGCGCCGCTTCAGCCAGAGCCGGGCGGTCGCGCTCGACATGGAAAGCGCGACCATCGCGGCCAATGGCTTCCGCTTCCGGGTGCCCTACGGCACCTTGCTGTGCGTCAGCGACAAGCCGCTGCACGGCGAGATCAAGCTGCCCGGCATGGCCAACCAGTTCTACCGCGAGCGAGTTGAGCAGCACTTGCGCATCGGCATGGCGGCGATCGACATCCTGCGCCAGGAAGGCTCGAGCCGGCTGCACAGCCGAAAGCTGCGCAGCTTCGCGGAAGTGGCGTTTCAGTAGCCGAACAGCGCCGGCACCTCGCGCCGCGCCCGCGGCATCAGGGCCAGCGCACGGCTGTCCAGGTCTTGCCGCACCCAGCCGCGCTGCAAGGAAAGCTGTAGCAGCGCGGCACCCAGCGCGCCGCCCAGATGCGGGCGTCGCTCGCTCCAGTCCAGGCAGGCGCAGGCGAATCGACGGCGCTTGCCGCGGGCGGCGCGGACGTCGAGGCCCAGGGCCTCGAGCGCGCGCTCGCCGTCCGGCGTCAGGTCGTAGGCCTGCCCCTCGCCGCTCGACGGCTGGAGCCAGCCCCGGGCATGAAGATGATCGTGCAACGCCACGCCGGCGGTCCCCGCCATGTGGTCGTAGCAGGTGCGCGCCGCCCGCAACGGGCTGGGCGCGCGGGGCTTGAAGAGGCTGCGCGAGACGCCCGCCACCACCAGCAGGCTCTCCAGCGCCGCGGCGACCTCACCACCCGCCAGCCGGAAATAGCGATGCTTGCCCTGCGGCACCGAGTCGATGAGACGCTGCGCCTTGAGCCGCGCCAGGTGCGAACTGGCGGTCGACGCAGCCACATCGGCGACCGCCGCCAGTTCGGTCGCGGTGCGCGCATGGCCGTCCATCAGGCAGCAGAGCATGCGCGCCCGCGCAGGCTCGGCAATCGCACCGGCCAGGCGCGCGAGATGGGTATCGGCAGTGGATGCATCCATGGTTCGATCGTAAGCGAAGCGTGTCGACAGGAAAAGCAGAGACTGCAAAGCATGAAAAACACTGCTTCGCCGGCCGACGCGATCGCCGCCGTCACCCACACGAACCCGTACCCCTGGTACGCCACCCTGCGCGGCGGTCCGGCGCTGGCCTTCGACGAAGGCCGGCAGCTCTGGATCGCGAGCCGCGCCGAGGTCGTGCGCGAGGTGCTCGCCAGTCCCGACCTCGGCGTGCGTCCCGGCGCCGAACCGGTGCCGCGCGCGATTGCCGGCAGCCCCGCCGGCGAGGTGTTCGGCCAGCTCGTTCGCATGAACGACGGCGCGCCGCACGCGGCGCTCCGTCCGGCGTTGCAAGCCGGGTTGGCTGGGCTCGATCCCGCCGCCACGCATGCTGCCGCGCTTCGGGTCGCCCGAGCCATGCCGGCGAACGCGACATCTCACGCCTGCCTGGCCATGCCGGTCCGCACCGTCGCGCATCTGCTCGGTTTCGCGGACGACGCGTTGCCGCGGGTCTCGGACTGGATGACCGACTTCGTCGACTGCCTGTCGCCGTTGTCGACGCCGGCACAGCTCGCCGCCGCCAACGTGGCGGCCGAGGCCCTGATGGCGCGCTTCGACGACCTGGTCCACGCCCGCTCCGCGACGCGCGGCAGCCTGCTGGCGTCGGTGCAGGCGCGGGCACCCGACGCCACCTCGCGCGCGCTGCAGGCCAACCTGGTCGGCCTGCTCTCGCAGACCTGCGAGGCCACCGCCGGCCTGCTGGGCAACAGCCTGGTGGCCCTGGTGCGCGAACCCGGACTGCGCCGCAAGATCGGCACGCGCATCGACCTGCTGCCCTCGCTCGTGGCCGAAGTCGCTCGCCATGATCCGTCGGTGCAGAACACGCGCCGCTTCGTTATGCGGCCCACGCGCGTCGCCGGCATCGAACTGGCGCCGGGCGACGCGGTGCTGCTGGTGCTGGCCGCCGCCAACCGCGACCCGGCGCTGAACCCGGCACCCGCGACTTTCGAGCTGATGCGCGCCGAGCGCCGGACGCTGGGCTTCGGCCACGGGCCGCATGCCTGCCCCGGCCAGGCCCTGGCTTGCACGATCGCCGCCGCCGGACTCGAGGCGCTGCTCGAAGGCGGCGCGGACACCGGTGCGTTGGGCGAAGGCGGCTGGGACTACCGCCCATCGGTCAACGCACGGATCCCGGTCTTTCGCTGAGCGGCAGCCGATTCAGTTGGCTTCGGGCCAGCGCCCGGTGGCGGCCAGGTACGGCGACAGTTGCGCGCGGCCCCAGCGCAGCGGCAGCGCGGCGGGCCGGTGCAGCACCGAGACCACCTGCATGCGCAGCAACCGCTCGGCGCCCTCGAAGGCAGCCAGCGCCGGTCCCTCCCAGACCACCTCCGCCGTGACGGCGAGCTGCAGCAGGTCGCCGCTGTCGAAGTCGACGAACAGCAGGCCGGCGCGCGGATTCACCGCGATGTTGCCCAGTGTGTTGAAGAAGCTGTTGCCGACGAAGTCGGGCGCGGTCAGCGTGCCTTCGCCGCTCACGCGCACGAAGCCCGGGCGGCCGCCGCGGTGCGAGACGTCGACCCCTTGCGCCGCGCCGTCCCGCCCGGCCGACGGGTGCGACGTGGCGATGAAAAAGGTGTCGGCCTCGACGATCAGCCGCCGCGCCGCGGCATCCAGGCGATCGGCCCGCCGCGGCGCCGCAATCGGCCCGGTGGCATCGACGAAGACCGGCTCGCGGGCCTGGATGTACTTCGGGCAATTGCCGAAGCTCTGCTTCACCTCGACCGAGAAGCCGGCGGCGTCGATGCGCTCGACCATGCCGTTCATGCGGTTGCGCCGCCGCGTATGCGGCTCGATGCCGAGCAGTCCGATCGACGCACCGGGCGCCAGCGACGCAGCGAGCGGGTCCTCGTCCGCCGGCCGCGCGTCGACGCGCAGCCGATGCGGGTCGGGCGAATGCGCGAAGCCCGGCGGCGCCGCCAGCACGCTGGCCCACGGTTGCGAAGCGGCGTCGACGCTGCCGGCGACCAGGAACGGAAGCTGGGCGAAGAAGTCCCGATGCTGGTCAGGCATGTGATCGCGGATGACTCGCGCGCCGAATGCCTGCATCCGTTCTCGCACCCCGGCCCGGGTCTGCATCGCGCGCTCGCCCTCATGCCAGGGCGACGCTTCGATGGCGGTGTTCATTAGGCAACCTCCGTGCTTCGCACTGCGGTGCGAGCTGGCTTGGGGCGGCCCGGCGCGGCGCATTCGGATACCTCCGCGCTTCGCACTGCGGTGCGAGCTTGCTTGGGGCGGCCCGGCGCGGCGCATTCGGATACCTCCGTGCTTCGCACTGCGGTGCGAGCTGGCTTGGGGCGGCCCGGCGCGGCGCTCACTGGAGTACCTTCGCGCACCAGCGCTTCGGTATTCGCCTTGGGAGCGGCCCGGCGGCTCATGCCCGCAGCCCGATGCGTGAAGCCACCATCGGCACGAAGCCCGGCAGCGCCTCGACGCGCGCCAGCCATGCGCGCACCTGGGGATAGGCCTCGAGCGACACGTTGCCCTCCGGCGCGTGCGCCACGTAGCTGTAGTTGGCGATGTCGGCCAGGGTGACGGACCCGCCCGCCAGGAAGGGTCGCGCCGTGAGTTCGCCCTCCATCACGCGCAGCAGGTCGTGCGAGCGCGCAATCACCTCGGCCGGGTCTCGGGCCAGCCCGAACAGCACGATCACGCGGGCCACCGCGGGGCCGGCCGCCAGCGGGCCGGCGGCCACCGACAGCCAGCGCTGCACCTGGGCCGCGGCGAACGGATCGCGCGGAATCCAGCGCGCCGGATCGGCGGCGTAGCGCTCGTTGAGGTACACCAGGATCGCGTTGGAGTCGCACACCGTGACATCGCCATCCTCGATCACCGGCACCTGGCCGAAGGCGTTGCGGCGCAGGAAGCCGGGGCGCTTGTGCTCGCCTGCGCGCAAGTCCACCTCGAGGGTCTCGAAGGGCAGGCCGAGCAGCGACAGAAACAGGCGCACGCGGTGCGAGTGGCCGGAAATCGCCGAGCTGTAGACCTTGATCGGCGCGGCGGGACGGGATGCGGTCATGGGGCTTTCTCCTGGGAAGTTGGGGGAACGCCTCGATTCTTGTTTGTTTCTCGTCGCGAAGTAATGGCAAGGAGCGCATTTGACTGCTGCGTTTTCCGGTCTAATCGCCCGATGGATCGCCTCAAAGCCATGCAGACCTTCGTGCAGATCGCCGACCAGGGCAGCCTCACCCGGGCCGCGGATGCGCTCGGCAGCTCGCTGCCGGCCGTGGTGCGCTCGCTGGCCGCGCTCGAATCACACCTGGGCGTGCGCCTGTTCCACCGCACCACGCGGCGCATCTCGCTGACCGAAGAGGGTCGCGGCTACCTGCACGACGCGCGCGAGGTGCTGGCCGCGGCCGATGCCGCCGACCGCGCGCTCAGCGTCGATGCGGCCGAGCCCGCAGGGCAGCTCACGGTCACGGCGCCGGTGTTGTTCGGCCACATGTACGTGGCGCCGGCAATCGTCCGCTTCCTGCAGCGCTACGAGCGCATTCGCTGCAGCGTGCTGCTGCACGACCGCCCGGTCAATCTGCTGGAGGAAGGCGTCGATGTCGGCATCCGGATCAGCAGGCTGGACGATTCGTCGCTGGTGGCGCAGCAGCTCGGCAGCATCCGCCGCGTCGTGGTCGCGAGCCCGGCCTGGCTGCGCGCGCACGGCCGCCCGGCACATCCGCGCGAGCTGTCGCGCATCAACTGCGTCTGCGTACAGCCGAATACCGGCGGCCAGTGGATGTTCCGCGACAACGGCCGGCCGCTGGCCGTGGCGGTCAAGGGCAACATCGAGTTCAACCACATCGCGCCGGCGATCGAGACCTGCGCCGCGGGCATGGGCTGCGGCATGTTCCTGTCCTACCAGGTGCTGCCCCTGGTGGCCCAGGGCCGGCTCGAGATCCTGCTCGAGGACTTCGAGGCGCCGCCGCGGCCGGTGAGCGTGATCTACCCGCATGCGCGGTTGCTGCCGGCGCGCACGCGGGCCTTCATCGACTGGATGAAGCAGGAGTTCAGCGGCCTGCGGCTCTGAGCCGGGCCGCACGGCGCTTGCGCCACAATGCGCCGGTGCCGAATCCCCTCTTCCACGCCAGCCACCTGCGCAAGCGCTACGGCGACACCACGGTGGTCGACGACCTGTCCTTCGAGATCGCGCCCGGCGAGTGCCTCGGCGTGATCGGCCCCAACGGCGCCGGCAAGACCACCACCATCCGCATGTGCCTCGGGCTCACGGCGCCCGACGGCGGCACGATCGAAGCGCTCGGCGGCCTCTCGATGCCGCGCGACGCCCGCGCCATCAAGGCCCAGCTCGGCGTGGTCAGCCAGTTCGACACCCTCGACCCCGACTTCAGCTGCGCCGAGAACCTGATGGTCTACGCGCGCTACTTCGGCATGCGCCGCGCCGAGATCGCGCCGCGCATCCCGCAGCTGCTCGAGTTCGCGGCGCTCTCGCACAAGGCCGACGCCAGGCCCGGCGAGCTGTCGGGCGGCATGCGGCGGCGGCTCTCGCTGGCGCGCGCGCTGGTCAACGACCCGAAACTGCTGATGCTCGACGAGCCCACCACCGGGCTCGACCCGCAGGCCCGGCACCTGATGTGGGAGCGGCTGCAGGTGCTGCTGCAGCAGGGCAAGTCGATCCTGCTCACGACCCACTTCATGGACGAGGCCGAGCGCCTGTGCTCGCGGCTGCTGGTGCTCGACCATGGCCGCAAGATCGCCGAGGGCCGGCCACGCGACCTGATCGCCGAGCACCTGGAGCCCGACGTGGTCGAGCTCTACGGCGACGGCGCGCTCGAACTCGCGCAGTCGCCGCTGAAGGACTTCGCGGCCCGGGTCGAGGTCAGCGGCGAGACCGTGTTCTTCTACACTCAGGACGCGCGCGGCCTGATGGCGGCGCTGGGCGACCGCAGCGGCCTGCGCACCTTCCACCGGCCCGCCAACCTCGAGGACCTGTTCCTCAAGCTGACCGGCCGGCAGATCAGAGAGGACGGCTGAATGAACTCGCCCCCCAGCCTCGCCCACTTCGTGTGGCTCGGACACCAGGCGGCCGCCAGAGGCGGCTGCTCTTCGGACACGTCCAAGCCTGCGCAGGCAGGCTTGGAGCCGCGGCCCTCAGCCCCTGCCGGGGGGCAATCCCTGCGGCCCGGCGAAGCCGGTTCCGCGGGATTCCTGGAAAAGAAGGTTCGCTGATGTCTGCGGTGATCCTCGCCTCCCCTTCGATCTGGCGGCCGCCCGAGCTCTCGATGCGCTGGTGGCCGGTGTTCCTGCGCAACCTGCTGGTGTGGCGCAAGCTGGCGATCCCGAGCCTGATCGGCAACATCGCCGAACCGCTGATCTGGCTGGTGGCCTTCGGCTACGGCATGGGGGCGCTGGTCGGGCAGGTGCAGGTCGACGGCACGCGCGTGCCCTACATCCTGTTCCTGGCCAGCGGCTCGATCTGCATGAGCGCGATGAACGCGGCTTCGTTCGAGGCGCTCTATTCGGCCTTCTCGCGCATGCACGTGCAGAAGACCTGGGACGGCATCATGAACGCGCCGGTCGGCCTCGACGACGTCGTGCTGGCCGAGATGCTCTGGGCCGGCTTCAAGGCGATCTTCACCACCACCGCGATCCTGTTCGTGATGCTGGCGCTGGGCATCAGCCACAGCCCGAAGCTGATCGTCGCCTGGTTCGTGCTGGTCGGCGTCGGCGTCACCTTCTCGTGCATCGCGCTGATCTTCAACGCGCTGGCCAAGGGCTACGACTTCTTCACCTATTACTTCACACTGTTCATGACGCCGATGATGTTTCTCTCGGGCGTCTTCTTTCCGCTGGAGCAGCTGCCGGGCGCGGTGCGCAGCATCGCGGGGTGGCTGCCCCTGGCCAGTGCGGTGGCGCTGGTGCGGCCGCTCTTCATGGACCAGTGGCCGGCCGACTGGTGGCGCCACGCGCTGGTGCTCGCGGCTTACACGGTGGCCGCGTTCTGGATCGCGCTGGGATTGACGCGAAGGCGCTTCAGGGCGTGATGAGCCCCCACGCTCCCCCACTGCGTGTGGGTCGCTGCCCCCCGAGGGGGCCGCAGGCCGCCTTGGGGCGGCCCGGCGCCGGCCTGAACGCGCCCTTGTCCCCCGTGTGACTGCAAAGCCGGCCTGCACTGTTAGGGTCCGTTCACAACGAGGAGACAACATGAACCGCATCCTGAGCGGCGCCCTGCTGGCGTCGACGCTCGCCTTCGGCGCCTGCACCACCGTCACCGCACCGCCCAGCCGCCCCGCCGCCTGGGCCGCACCGGAAGCGATCGTCGCACCCTCTTCGTTCGCCGGCGTGCACGGCTTGGCGGTCGACCGCCAGGGCCGGCTGCTCGCCGGCTCGGTGGTCGGCAACACGCTGTGGGAAGTCGACCGCCAGAGCGGCGCCGCCCGCGTGCTGGTCAAGGGACCCGAGGGCCAGGCCGACGACATCGCGATCGGCCCCAAAGGCGAACTCGCCTGGACCAACTACCTGATGGGCGCCCTGCGCATGCGCGACAGCGACGCCGCACCGATGCGCGTGGTCGCCAAGGACCTGCCGGGCCTCAATTCGCTCGACTTCGACCGCCGCAACGGCAAGCTCTATGCGTCGCAGGTGTTCCTCGGCGACGCCCTGTGGGAGATCGACCCCGCCGGCCAGAAGCCGCCGCGCCTGATCAAGAAGGACATGGGCGGCTTCAACGGCTTCGAGGTCGGCCCCGACGGCATGCTCTACGGCCCGTTGTGGTTCAAGGGCCAGGTGGTGAAGATCGATCCGTCCAACGGCGCCATGACCGTGATCGCCGATGGCTTCAAGATCCCGGCCGCCGCCAACCTCGACGGCAAGGGCAACCTGTGGGTGGTCGACGCGCGCAGCGGCGAACTGGTGCGGGTCGAACTGGCCAGCGGCCGCAAGACGGTGGCCAAGCAGCTCAAGCCCTCGCTCGACAACCTGGCGATCGCGCCCGAAGGCACGATCTATGTTTCGAACATGGCCGACAACTCGGTCGAGGCCTTCAACCCCGCCACCGGCGAGCTGCGGCTGCTGACCGGCGGCAAGCTGGCGGTGCCGGCCGGGCTCAAGATCGACGGCAACGACCTCTTCGTGGCCGACATCTTCGGCTTCCGGCAAGTCGATGCCAAGACTGGCGCGGTGCGCGACATCTTCCGGATGCAGCGCGATCCGGAGCTCGAGTACCCGTTCGCGGTCGGCCTGTCGGCGACGCATTTCGCGCTCAGCTCGTGGTTCACCGGCACCGTGCAGCTGGTCGACCGCAAGACGCTCAAGACCACGGCCGTGATCCACGGCCTGAAGGCGCCGGTCGACGCCATCCCGATGGCCGACGGCAGCGTCCTCGTGGCCGAGCTCGCGACCGGCAGCGTGACGCGTGCGAGCGGCCCCAGGTTCGAGGACCGGCAGGTGCTGGCCAGCGGGCTCGGCGGCCCGGTGCAGATGATCGTCGGCAAGGACGGCGCGCTCTATGTCACCGAGGCCGCGGGCAAGCTCACGCGCATCCCGCTCGATGCCAGCGCGCCGCTGCGTGCGGTGGCCGAGGGGCTGGCAATGCCCGAGGGCGTCGCGCAGACGCCCTGGGGCAGCTTCATCGTGGCGGAAACCGCGGCCCGGCGGCTGGTCGAGATCGACCCGGCGAGCGGCAGCCGCCGCACGGTCGCCGAAGACCTGCCGATCGGACTGGAACCGGGTCCCGGCATGCCGCCTCCCTATGTGCAGACCGGCGTCGCCGTCGGCAGCGACGGCACGATCTACATGACGGCGGACCGGAACAACGCGCTCTACCGGATCCGGCCGCAGCGCTGAGGCTCAGCCGCCGCAGTAGGCGGTGAAGGTGCTCACGAGGTGCGCGAAGGTGGCGCGCACACGGCGCACGCGACGCAGGTCCTCGTGCATCGTGATCCAGGTCTCGAGACCGTGGCTGAAGGCCTCCGGCAGCACCGCCACCAGCGACGGATCGCGCCGCGCGATCGCCTTCTGGCAGATGCCGATGCCGAGGCCGGCCCGAATGGCCCCCAGCTGCGCGAGCTGGCTGTCGGTGCGGCAGCTGAACTTCGAGCGGGTCAGGCGCAGGCCGAGGGCATTCAGCGCACGCAGGTCGGCGGTCTCCCGGTCCGGCCCGATCAGCGCGAAGCGATCCAGTTCGTCCAGGCTCGCCGGCAGGCCGCTCTTCGCCAGGTAGTCCGCCCTGGCGAACAGCCCCAGCGCGACCGACCCGACCCGCGTGGCGACCATCGCGGCCTGCGTCGGCCGGATCATCCGCACCGCGATGTCGGCCTCGTGCCGCAGCAGGTCCTCGTTTCGGTTGGTCAGGCTGAGCTCGAACACCAGGCCCGGCTGCGCGTCGCGCAAACCGGCCAGCAGCCCCGGCAGCACCTCGGCGCCGACCACGTCGCTGGCGGTGATGCGCACCGTACCGCTTGCCGCATCGGTGTCGGCCGAGGTGGCGCGGGCGAAGGCGTCGGCCGCCGCGGCCATCGCCTCGGCGTGGCCGCCGAGTTCGCGCGCCGCGTCGGTCGGCGACAGGCCGCTGGGCGAGCGTGTGAACAGGGCGACGCCGATCGAGCGCTCCAGCGCCTCGAGCCGGCGCCGCACGGTCGGCTGCGCGACACCCAGGGCGCGTGCCGCGGCCGACAGGCTGCCCTCGCGCAGCACCGCGAGGAAGGCACGCTGGTTCTCCCAGTCCAACGGATTCAGGCTCATACATTTCATACTAGCCGATCGCATCGTTACGACAATTGTGTTTACTCACCCTCGGTTCAAGAATCGCGTCCTCAACGAAAGGAAACAGTCATGGAACGAGGTACGGCACTGGTGCTCGGTGCGACGGGCGGAATCGGCGGCGAAACAACGGCGGCCCTGCTGCGGCGGGGCTGGCGGGTGCGGGCGCTGGCTCGCGACCCGGCCGGGGCAGCCGCCCGGTGGCCGGCCGGCGCCGCGCGCCCGCAATGGGTGGCGGGCGACGCCATGGACGCCGACAGCGTGATCGCCGCCGCCCGCGGCGCAACGCTGATCGTCCACGCGGTCAATCCGCCCGGCTACCGGAACTGGGGTGCGCTGGTGCTGCCGATGCTCGACAGCACGATCCGCGCGGCGCAGGCCTCGGGCGCCCGCATCGTGCTGCCCGGCACGGTCTACAACTACGGGCCCGATGCCTTCCCGGACATCGCCGAGGACGCGCCGCAGCATCCGCGGACGCGCAAGGGCGCGATCCGGGTCGAGATGGAGGAACGCCTTCGAGCAGCGGCCGATCGTGGCGTGCGCACGCTGATCGTGCGGGCCGGCGACTTCTTCGGTCCGCGCGCGGGCAACAACTGGTTCTCGCAGGGCCTGGTGAAGCCCGGCCAGCCGCTGGCCGCCATCACCGACCCGGCGCGGCAGGGCGTCGGCCACCAGTGGGCCTACCTGCCCGACGTCGCCGAGACCATCGCGCAACTGGTCGAGCGCGAGGCCTCCCTGCAGGCCTTCGAGCGCGTCCACATGGAAGGCCACTGGGATGCCGACGGCACCCGCATGCAGGCCGCGATCCGGCACGCCTGCGGCGACGCCGAGCTACCGGTGAAGCGCTTCCCCTGGTGGCTGCTGGCGCTGGGCTCGCCGGTCGTGCCCGTGTTCCGCGAGCTGCGCGAGATGCGCTACCTCTGGCAGCAGCCGGTGCGCCTGCGCAGCGGACGGCTGCGGGCGCTGCTCGGCAGCGAAGCGCACACGCCGCTCGACCAGGCCGTCGCGGCCACGCTCGAGGGCCTGGGTTGCCTGGGGCCGGCAGCCGCCGCGGCCGCGCTCGCCGAAAGCCGCAGCTAGCCACTTCCCGCAAGCGCGGCGGTCCGGGTCGCCCTAGAGTGATCGACACTGACCACAGGACCGACCGGAGACAGGCCTTGAACTACACGCACGAACACCTCGAGATCCAGAAGACGATGCGCCGCTTCATCGACGAGGAGATCAACCCGCACGTCGACGAATGGGAAGCCGCCGAGGCCTTCCCGGCCCACGCGGTGTTCGCCCGGCTCGGCGCGCTCGGCCTGCTGGGCCTCAACAAGCCCGAGGCATACGGCGGCGCCGGCCTCGACTACTCCTACGCGATGGCGATGGCCGAGGCGCTGGGCCACGTGCGCTGCGGCGGCGTGCCGATGGCCATCGGCGTGCAGACCGACATGTGCACCCCCGCGCTGGCGCGCTTCGGCAGCGACGACCTGCGGCGCGAGTTCCTGGCGCCGGCCATCGCCGGCCAGACCGTCGGCTGCATCGGCGTCAGCGAGCCCGGTGCCGGCAGCGACGTCGCCGGCCTCAAGAGCCACGCGCGCAAGGACGGCGGCGACTATCTCATCAGCGGCCAGAAGATGTGGATCACCAACAGCCTGCAGGCCGACTGGATGTGCATGCTGGTCAACACCAGCGACGGCCCGGCGCACCGCAACAAGTCGCTCGTCATGGTGCCGATGGACAGCCCCGGCATCGAGCGCGCGCAGAAGATCCGCAAGATCGGCATGCATTCGAGCGACACCGGCCTGATCTACTTCGACAACGTGCGGGTGCCGCAGCGCTATCGCATCGGCGAGGAGGGCCAGGGCTTCGTCTACCAGATGCAGCAGTTCCAGGAAGAGCGCCTGTGGTGCGCCGCCAGCTCGCTGGTGCCGCTCGACGAATGCATCGCCGACACCATCGAATGGGCGCAGCAGCGCAAGCTATTCGGCGGCACCTTGGCCGACCAGCAGTGGGTGCAGTTCAAGCTGGCCGAGCTCAAGACCGAGGTCGAAGCCCTGCGTGCCCTGACCTACCGCGCCTGCGACCTGCACGTGCAGGGCCAGGACGTGACCGAACTGGCCTCGATGGCCAAGCTCAAGACCGGCCGCCTCACGCGCGAGGTCTCCGACACCTGCCTGCAGTTCTGGGGCGGCATGGGCTTCACCTGGGAGAACCGGGTCTCGCGCCTGTACCGCGACGGCCGGCTGGCCTCGATCGGCGGCGGCGCCGACGAGGTCATGCTCGGCATCCTCGCCAAGACCATGGGCATCGCGAAGCGCCCGCCGCGGGAATGACGGCAGCCGCCTGGGATACCTACCGCTCGCGCGCCGGGGTCGTCGCCAGGGCCTGAAGCGCGCGCAGCTTGTCCTTCTTGCTCGGCCGCTTGCCCTTGACGCCGCCGGTGCCCGGGTCGCCTGTCGGCGCGGGCGGCGGCACCTCGACCGGCTCGAAGCCGGCCACCCGCTCGCGCGGCACGTTCAGGCCCTGGCGCTTCTCGATCAGCCTGAAGTGGGCTTCCGAATCGGCGCTGACGAAGCTCACGGCGACACCGCTCGCGCCGGCCCGGCCGGTGCGGCCGATGCGGTGCAGGTAGTCGACCGCCGAACGCGGCAGGTCGTAGTTCACCACCACCGGCAGCTGCGCGACGTCGATGCCGCGGGCGGCCAGGTCGGTGGCCACCACCACCTGCACCCGCGAGGCCTTGAAGTCGGCCAGCACCTGCGTGCGCTTGCCCTGGCTCAGCACGCCATGGAAGGGCTCGGCCTCGATGCCGGCCCGGCGCAGCTTGTCGGCGACGACCTCCGACGCATGCTTGGTGGCGACGAAGACCAGCACCCGGGTCCAGCCGCTGTCCTTGACCAGTTGGCGCAGCAGCTGCGTGCGCCGGCTCGCATCGACCTCGATCGCGCGCTGCTGGATCGCCGGTTCCTCGGCCGCCCCGGACTCGATCTCGATGCGCACCGGATCGTGCAGCAGCCCGTCGGCCAGCGACTGGATCGCGGCCGGAAAGGTGGCCGAGAACAGCAGGTTCTGGCGCCGCGCCGGCAGCAGCGCCAGGATACGGCCCAGTTCCTCGGCGAAGCCCAGGTCGAACAGCCGGTCGGCCTCGTCGAGCACCAGCGTGGCGACCGAGGACAGCCGGAGCGCCCGGTGCTCGACCAGGTCGAGCAGCCGCCCCGGCGTCGCGATCATGAGGTCGGCCCCGCCGCGCAGCGCCATCAGCTGCGGGTTGATCGAGACGCCGCCGAAGGCCACCGCGATCTTCACCGGCACCGGCAGGTGCTGCGCCAGGCTGCGCATCGACTCGCCCACCTGGGCCGCAAGCTCGCGCGTGGGCACCAGGATCAGCGCCTGGAGCCGGCGCGGCGACGAGCGGCCCGCCGCCACGATCCGCTGCAGCAGGGGCAGCGAGAATGCGGCGGTCTTGCCGGAGCCCGTCTGCGCCGCGCCCAGCAGGTCGCGCCCCTGGAGGATCGCGGGAATGGCCTCGACCTGGATGGCGGTCGGCGCGCGGTAGCCCTTTTCGGTGGCGGCGCGCGCCAGGGAAGGATCGAGTCCCAGGGATTGGAATGGCATGGGCGGAGGGCCCGCGAAGGGCCGATGGACGAACAGGAGCGGCAGGCGCCGCAGAGATCGAGGAGCATAGCCACCATGAACCCGGAAGACCTGGAAAAGCTCGTGAGCCGCGAAATGCCCTTCGGCAAGTACAAGGGCCGCCTGATCGCCGACCTGCCGGGAAACTACCTCACGTGGTTCGCCCGCGAGGGTTTTCCGCCGGGGGAAATCGGCCGCCTGCTGGGCCTGATGCACGAAATCGACCACAACGGCCTGAAGGCGCTCCTGAATCCGCTTCGCCGCGGGCCGCCGGGCTGAAATCGCCTCTCTTTTTTGCGCTGCAGCATCAAATAAGCGAAAAATTCAAGAAGAAATTTACCCAAAAACTCATTTGTGCATGACAATGCTGAAGCGTTTCTGGCAATTCCAAGCCGGAATCGTGAACCGGTGATCGGTCAGTTTCGCGCCACAGCGCCATTTGTTTGTTGTGATTCTGGGACTCCATCGCTTTGTTTTTTTGGTTTGATTAGGAGTCCCTCCATGGGCAAGAAACTCTACGTAGGCAACCTCGCCTACTCCATCCGCGACAACGACCTCGAGCAGGCTTTCAGCCAGTACGGTTCGGTCGCCAGCGCCAAGGTCATGATGGAACGCGACAGCGGTCGCTCCAAGGGCTTCGGCTTCGTCGAAATGGGCACCGACGCGGAAGCGCTGGCAGCCATCGAAGGCCTGAACGGCCAAGCACTCGACGGCCGCAGCCTGACCGTCAATGAAGCCCGTCCGATGGAGCCCCGTTCGCCCGGCGGCTTCGGCGGCGGCGGTGGTGGCCGCAGCGGTGGTGGCGGTGGCTACGGCGGCGGCGGTGGCGGCTACGGCGGCGGCGGTGGCGGCAACCGCAGCGGCGGTGGCGGCTACGGCGGCGGCGGCGGTGGCCGCGGCGGCTACTAAGCCCTCCCCTGCTTCCAGCTAGAAAGGCTCCTTCGGGAGCCTTTTTCGTTGGTGGGCGGAACCCGGTACGTGGAAGTCCGTACGGCCGTGGTCAGCTCACGGTCAGGTGCTGGCGACGACCCTCGAAGGCACATCAACGAGGGTCGAGACAATGCGCATCAAGAGTCAGGCTGACTTCTATTCGGGAGTCATGTTCACGGCGGTGGGGGCGGCGTTCGCCGTGGGCGCCACCACCTACAACATCGGCGACGGGGCCCGCATGGGGCCCGGCTACTTCCCGCTCATGCTGGGCATCCTGCTGGCCGTCCTTGGCGCCCTTGTCATGTTCCAGTCGCTGGTGGTCGAGACGGTCGACGGCGACCCGATCGGCAAATGGGCCTGGAAGCCGCTGTTCTTCGTCATCGTGGCCAACCTCGCCTTCGGCGTGCTGCTGGGCGGACTGCCGAGCATCGGCGTGCCGGCCATGGGCATGATCATCGCGATCTACGCGCTCACCATCATCTCCAGCCTCGCGGGCGAGCACTTCAAGCTGCGCGACGTGCTGGTTCTCTCGACCATCCTGGCGGCAGGCAGCTACGTGGCGTTCATCTGGGCGCTCAAGTTGCAGATCCAGGTCTGGCCCACCTTCATTTCGGGCTGAGGAGACCTTTCGCCATGGAACTGTTCCACAACCTCGCGATCGGCTTCGGCGTCGCCTTCACCTTTACCAACCTGCTGTACTGCCTGGTCGGCTGTATCCTGGGCACGCTGATCGGCGTGCTGCCGGGCATCGGCCCGGTCGCCACCATCGCGATGCTGCTGCCGGCGACCTACGCGCTGCCGCCGGTCTCCGCGCTGATCATGCTGGCCGGCATCTACTACGGCGCCCAGTACGGCGGCTCCACCACCGCCATCCTGGTCAACCTGCCGGGCGAATCGTCCTCGGTCGTGACCTGCATCGACGGCTACCAGATGGCGCGGCAGGGACGCGCGGGGCCCGCGCTGGCCGCGGCCGGCCTGGGCTCCTTCTTCGCCGGCTGCGTCGGCACGCTGATCCTGGCCGCCTTCGCGCCGCCGCTGACCGAGCTGGCCTTCAAGTTCGGCCCGGCCGAATATTTCTCGCTGATGGTGCTGGGCCTGATCGGCGCCGTGGTGCTGGCTTCGGGCTCGCTGCTCAAGGCGGTCGCGATGATCGTGCTGGGCCTGCTGCTCGGCATCGTCGGCACCGACGTCAACTCGGGCGTGGCGCGTTTCAGCTTCGACATCCCCGAACTCACGGACGGCATCGGCTTCGTGGTGATCGCCATGGGCGTATTCGGCTACGGCGAAATCATCGGCAACCTCTCGCAGCCCGACGAGGAACGCGAGGTGTTCACCTCCGAGGTCAAGGGCCTGTGGCCGACCAAGGACGACTTCAAGCGCATGACGCCCGCGGTGCTGCGCGGCACGGCGCTGGGCTCCGCGCTCGGCATCCTGCCCGGCGGCGGTGCGCTGCTGGCTTCGTTCGCGGCCTATGCGCTGGAAAAGAAGATCCGCATGCGGCCCGGCGAAGTACCCTTCGGCAAGGGCAACATCCGCGGCGTGGCATCGCCCGAGTCGGCCAACAACGCCGGCGCCCAGACCTCCTTCATCCCGCTGCTGACCTTGGGCATTCCGCCGAACGCCGTGATGGCGCTGATGGTCGGCGCGATGACGATCCACAACATCCAGCCCGGCCCGCAGGTCATGACCAGCAACCCCGAGCTGTTCTGGGGCCTGATCGCCTCGATGTGGATCGGCAACGCGATGCTGATCATCCTGAACCTGCCGCTGATCGGCATGTGGATCAAGCTGCTGACGGTGCCCTACAAGTTCCTGTTCCCGGCGATCGTGCTGTTCTGCGCGATCGGCGTGTACTCGACCAACAACAACACCTTCGACATCTGGATGGTGGCGGCCTTCGGCTTCATCGGCTATTTGTTCATCAAGCTCAGGACCGAGCCGGCGCCGCTGCTGCTGGGTTTCATCCTCGGGCCGATGATGGAAGAGAACCTGCGCCGCGCGCTGCTCCTGTCGCGCGGCACCTGGAGCGTGTTCGTGACGCGTCCGCTGTCGGCCGGGCTGCTGGTCGCGGCCTGCCTGCTGCTGGGGATCGTCTTGCTGCCGTCGATCAAGGCAAAGCGGGAAGAAGCTTTTGTAGAGGAATAGGCGTCGGCCGGAGAGCGGCGGTTCGCCTGTTCTTCGGTTGCGCGTAGCGCGCCTGTTCGTGGGCCGTCACGGAACCGGCTTCGCCGGGCCGTGGACGGCGCCCCCGGTAGGGGGTGGGCGCCCGACACGGAGTGCGGGCAACCTGGGGGCGAGCGACATCTACGGCGCCAGGTAATCCGACACCACCTTCCACTTGCCGTCGACGATCTGCGACAGGCGCGACTGGTCGTTGCCGAGCCGCTTGGTGGCGCTGAAGGTCATCTTCGAGCTGCCGAACATGTCGGGCTCGAAGGTGCTGCTGTCCATGGCCTTGATGAAGCTGTCGGTCGTCAGGTTCGGGCCGGCCTTGTTCGCTGCCTGGATGAAGGACTGCACGATCATGTAGCCGTAGACCGAGAACACGGTCGGGTCCTCGTTGAACTTGGTCTTGTACTTGTTGGCCCAAAAGCGCAGCGGCTGGGACTGCTCGTCGGTGTAGGGGTTCTGCACCGTCATGGTGGCGTAGATGCCGTCCATCGGCTTGCCGCCGAGCTTGTGGATCAGGTCGGTGTAGGCCGCGCTGGAGCCCAGGAAGGTCGGGTTGAAGCCGGTCTTGCGCGCCTCGCCGACGGTGCCGATGGTCTCGCGGATGATGGTGCCGAGCACCACCAGGTCGCAGTTGGCGGCCTTCATCTTGGCGACCTGGGACGAGAAGTCGGTGGCGCCGCGCTTGAAGGAGGTCTTCTCGGCCAGTTCCATGCCCGCGGCCTTGAGGCCGGCCTCGGCGCCGCGCTGCACCTCCAGGCCGAATTCGTCGTCCTGGTAGATGGTGCAGACCTTCTTGGCGCCCTTGTCCTTGATCATCCTCGGCAGCGCCACGCGGATCTGGTCGTAGTAGGTCGCGGCGAAGGAATACTTGAGCCGGTTGAGCGGCTCGTACATCTCGCGCGCCGCCGTGATCGGGAAGAAATTGACGATGTTCTTCTCGAACTGCACCGGCATCGCCGCCATGTTCTGGGCGGTGCCGATGTGGCCCGCCATGATGAAGATCTTTTCCTGGTTGACCAGCTTCTGCGCCGCCAGCACCGCCTTCTTGGGGTCGTAGCCCGAGTCCTCGACGAACAGCTTGAGCTTGCGGCCATGCACGCTGCCCTGCTCGTTGAGCTCGTCCACCGCAAGCTGCATGCCGTTGCGCGACTGCTTGCCGAAGCCGGCCAGCGGGCCGGAGAGGTCCTGGATCGTGCCGATGCGGATCTCGTCCTTGCTCACGCCCTGCTGCTGCGCGCTGGCCAGGCCGGCGCCCAGCGCGAGACCGGCCGCGGCGGCCAGGGGGAACAGTGTCTGGGTCTTCATACGGTTGTCTCCTCTAGGTGGTCGAATGAATGGGCTACGCGTACATGGCGTCGATGCGATCGGCGTACTTGGCCTGCACCAGCTTGCGCTTGAGCTTCATGGTCGGGGTCAGTTCCTCGTCCTCGGCGCTGAGCTGGGTCTCGAGCAGGAAGAACTTCTTGATCTGCTCGACCCGCGCGAACTTGGCATTGACGCGATCGAGTTCGGCCTGGATCAGGTCCTGGACCTCCTGCGCGCGCGTCAGGCTCTGGTAGTTGCTGAAGGGCACGTCGTGGTCCTGGGCGAATTTCTCGACGTTCTCCTGGTCGATCATGATGATCACGCTGAGGTAGGGCTTTGCATCGCCGATCACCACCGCGTCGGTGATGTAGGGGCTGAACTTGAGCTCGTTCTCGAGCTCGCTCGGCGTGATGTTCTTGCCGCCTGCCGTGATGATGATGTCCTTCATGCGGTCGGTGATGCGGAAATACCCCTCCGCGTCGACCGTGCCGACGTCGCCGGTGTGCAGCCAGCCCTCGGCGTCGATGGTCTCGGCGGTCTTCTCGGGCAGATTCAGGTAGCCCATGAAGACATTGGTGCCGCGCACCAGGATCTCGCCCGTAGCGGGATCCAGCCGCACCTCGTTGTAGCCCGCGGCCGGACCGATGGCGCCCGGCTTGATGCGCGCCGCCGGCACGCCGGTGGCGGCGCCGCAGGATTCGGTCATGCCCCAGACCTCCAGCATCGGCACGCCGAGCGCGAGGTACCACTTCACGAGCTCGGGCGAGATCGGCGCCGCGCCGGTGACGAGGAAGCGGGCGCGGTGGATGCCGATCAGCTTGCGCACGTTGTCCAGGGCCAGCCAGCGCGCGATGCGGAACTTGAGGCGCAGTACAGCGCCGACCGGCTGCCCGGCCAGCACGCGATCGGCGATCCGGGTGCCGACGCCGATGCTCCACGCATAGGCCGCCTGCTGCACGCGGCTGGCTTCCTTGAGCGCGATCATCACGCCCGAATAGAACTTCTCCCACACGCGCGGCACCGCGGTGAACACGGTGGGCGCGATCTCGCGCACGTTCTCGGGCACGGTCTCGGGGTTCTCGACGAAGTTGAGGATCGAGCCGGTGTACATCGCGAAGTACTCGCCGCCCATGCGCTCGGCGATGTGGCACAGCGGCAGGAAGCACATGCGCTCGTCGTGCTCGTCCTGCGCCACCAGCGTGTTGTAGCCGCGCGTCGTGTAGACCAGGCCGCGGTGGCTGTGCATCGCGCCCTTGGGCTTGCCGGTGGTGCCCGAGGTGTAGACCAGGATGGCCAGGTCCTCGGGCCGGCAGCCGGCGACGCGCTGCTCGAGCTGCTGCGGATGGGCCTTGATGTAGTCGCGGCCGAGCGCGCGCAGGGCGTCCAGGCTGATGACGTCGGCATCGTGCAGGTCGCGCAGGCCTTCCATGTCGAAGACCACGATCTTGCGCAGCAGCGGCAGGCCGGCGCGGACCTCGAGCGCCTTGTCGAGCTGCTCGTCGTCCTCGACGAAGAGCACGGTGGTGCGTGAGTCCTCGCAGAGGTAGTGCACCTGCGAGGCGGCATCGGTCGGGTAGATGCCGTTGGCCACGCCGCCGCAACTGAGCACCGCGAGATCGCACAGCACCCATTCGATGACCGTATTCGACAGGATCGACGCGCATTCGTGCGGCGCGAAGCCGATCGCCATCAGGCCACCGGCGATCTCGGCCACCGCGTCGGCGGTCTGCTTCCAGGTCCAGCTGCGCCAGATGCCGAGCTTTTTCTGCCGCATCCAGACGCTGTCGCCGCGCAGGCGGGCCGCGTTCCAGAACATCTCGGGCATGGTCTCCCCCGGGACCACGATGTCGGTGCGCGGCTGGATACGGCCCAGGTCCCAGAGGCCGGCAGGTGCCTTGGCGTGCATGGCTTGGCTCATCTCCAGGTCTTCTTCTTCTTCCAGCGCCGCTCGCCGCGCACGCCGTCGTCCTTGAGGCCGAGGTAGAACTCCTTGATGTCCTCTTTCTCGCGCAGCCGCTCGCAGGTGTCTTCCATGACGATGCGGCCGTTCTCGAGCACGTAGCCGTAGTCGGAGGCATTGAGCGCCATGTTGGCGTTCTGCTCGACCAAGAGGATGGTGGTGCCGCGCTCGCGGTTGATGCGCACCACGATCTCGAAGATTTCCTTGGTGAGCTTGGGCGAGAGGCCGAGGCTGGGCTCGTCGAGCAGGATCAGGTGCGGCGCGGCCATGATCGCGCGCGAGATGGCCAGCATCTGCTGCTGGCCGCCCGAGAGCAGGCCGGCGTCCTGCGTGGCGCGCTCCCTGAGGATCGGGAAGTAGCCGAACACGGTCTCGATGTCGCGGGCGACGCCGTCGCGGTCTTTGCGGGTGTAGGCGCCCATCAGGAGGTTGTCCTTGACCGACAGCAGCGGGAAGACTTCGCGGCCTTCCGGCACATGGCTGAGGCCCTGCTGGACGATGTGGGCCGGATCCTGCGCCGTGATGTTCCTGCCCTTGAACTCGATGCTGCCCTTGCGCGGGTCGATGATGCCCGAGATGGTCTTGAGGATGGTGGTCTTGCCGGCGCCGTTGGAGCCGAGCACCGTGGCGATCTCGCCGGCGCGCACCTTGAGGCTGACGCCGCGGATGGCCTTGATGGGGCCGTAGGCGCTCTCGACGTTGAGGAGCTGGAGGACGGTGTCGGTCATGACGCTCGTCCTTCACGTCCGGGGTGGCGGCGGCGGGCGGTATGCCCTGGGCCGGCCGACGTCACCGGCCGCTTCGCGGCTGCCCTGCGCTGCTCGCGGTACGCGGGGTCTCGCTCAAACTCGCTTCGCTCAAACAGTCGCGAGCCCTGATCCGCGTACCGCTGCGCTGCTCGGCGGTGCCTCAACGGCCGGCCCAGGGCATACCGCCCACCGCCGTGGACAGGTTGGGGTTGCATTGCAAAGCCGGAAGCGCAGGGGCTGCTCGCACACCCCCGAAGCCCGGCATGCGGTGCGGGACGGGCGATCCCCTCTGCGCCGCTGAGCAGCGCAGCCTTTCGCGGATCAGGGCTCGCGACTGTCTGAGCCGAAGGCGAGTTTGAGCGAGACCCCGCGAAAGGCGAGCAGCGCAAGGGAGCCCGAAGGGCCGGCGCAGTGGGGTCGTTCGGCCCGTACCGCGTGCCGGGCGCCCGTCCCAAAGACAAAGAAGAAGACATCAAGCACCCCTCCGCAAGCTGCTCACGTCATCCACCGTCCCCAGGTACGCCTCGACCACGCGCACATCCGACTGCACCTCCAAAGGCGTCCCCGAAGCCAGCGCCTCCCCCATGTTCATCGCCAACACCCGGTCCGACACCTTCGACACCAGCGACATGTCGTGCTCCACCATCAGCACCGAGATGCCGAGCTCCTGCTGGATGTCCTGGATCCAGAACGCCATGTCGGCGGTCTCCTCCATGTTCAATCCAGACGACGGTTCGTCCAGCAACAGCAGCTTGGGCTCGGTGCACAGCGCGCGCGCCAGCTCGACCACCTTGCGTACGCCATAGGGCAGCCCCGCGACCATCGAATCGCGGTGGTGCTGCAGGTCGAGCAGGTCGATCACCTGCTCGGCCTTCTCGCGCGCCTGGATCTCGGCGCGGCGGGTGGCGGAGGTGAAGAACAGCTCGCTCCAGAAGCCGGTCTGGCGGTGCGTGTGGCGGCCGATCAGCAGGTTGTGCAGCACGGTCGCATGTTCGAACAGCTCGATGTTCTGGAAGGTGCGCGCAATGCCGAGCGCCGCGATCTCGTGCGGCGCCTGCTCGGTCAGCGCCAGCGGCGCAGCGCCGCCATGCCAGACGATCTCGCCGGTGGTCGGCGTGTAGATGCGGCTGATCAGGTTGAACACCGTGGTCTTGCCGGCGCCGTTGGGACCGATCAGCGTGAAGACCTCGCCGCGGCGAACCTCGAAGCTGACCTTGTTGACCGCCAGCACGCCGCCGAAGCGCACGCTCAGGTCCTTGGCGGAAAGCAGGATGTCGGCGCTCATCTCAAGCGGTCCGATTTGGTGAACGACTTCTGCCGCTTGAACAGGCCACGGCGATAGAACGGGAACAGCTGCAGCCAGGTGCGCACCTTGAGCCATCGCCCGTAGAGGCCGAGCGGCTCGAACAGCACGAAGGCGATCAGCACCAGGCCGTAGACCAGGCCCTGCAGGCCCGGCGCCTGGCCGATCGCGGCCGGCAGCCAGTCCTTGGCCGACGCGATCAGCTGCGGCATCGCGATCAGGAAGATCGCGCCCAGGAAGGCGCCATGCACCGAGCCCAGCCCGCCGATCACCACCAGCAGCAGCAGGTCGATCGACTGCAGGATGTTGAACTGGTCGGGCGAAATGAAGCTCAGCTTGTGGGCGTACAGCGCGCCGCCGAGCCCGGCCAGCGCGGCCGAGATCGCGAAGGACATCGTCTTGTAGCGCGCCAGGTGGATGCCCATGCTCTGCGCCGAGATCTCGGAATCGCGAATGGCGACGAAGGCGCGGCCGGTGGGCGAGCGCAGCAGGTTCAGGATGGCCAGCGTGCACAGCACCGCGATGACCAGGCACACCAGGTAGAAGCTCTCGCTCGAGTTCAGCTCCCAGCCGAACAGGCTCGCCGGCTTCACGTGCAGCCCCGAGTTGCCGCCGGTGACGCTCTCCCAGCGCGCGAACACCTCCTCGACGATGAAGCCGAAGGCCAGCGTCGCGATGCCGAGGTAGATGCCCTTGACGCGCAGGGCCGGCAACGCCACCACCACGCCGACCGCCGCCGACAGCGCCGCGGCCGCGACCAGCGCGATCGGGAACGGCACCCCCATGTTGCTCAGCACCGCCTGCGTGTAGGCCCCGGTGCCGAGGAAGGCCGCGTGGCCGATCGAGAACTGGCCCGTGAAGCCGGCCAGCAGCATCAGGCCGAGGCCGACGATGCCGTAGATCAGCACGAAGGTCAGCTGCGCCAGCCAGTACTCGGGCACCACCCACGGCGCCGCGATCAGCGCCACGCCGAGCAGGCTGTACCAGAACACGTGGCCGCCGTGCTTGGCGAGATCGATGTCCTGCGTGTAGCTGGTCTTGAAGATGTAGCGCATGAAGAACGGCCTAGACTTTCTTGCGCAGTTTTTCGCCAAAGAGGCCGTTGGGCTTCACCATCAGCATCACAAGCACCACGATGTAGGGCGCCGTGTCCTTGAAGCCGTCGGGCAGGTAGAAGCCCGCGAACGATTCGACGATGCCGATCGCCAGGCCGCCGACGATCGCGCCCGGCAGGCTGCCGAAGCCGCCCACCACCGCGGCCGGAAAGGCCTTGAGGCCGATGAAGCCCATGTTGGCGTGCACGAAGGTGATCGGCGCCAGCAGCATGCCGGCGATCGCCGCCACCGCCGCGGCCAGTCCCCACACCAGTCCGTTGAGGCGCTTCACCGGAATGCCCATGTAGTAGGCCGCGAGCTGGTTCTGCGACGAGGCCTGCATCGCGATGCCGAGCTTGCTGTAGCGGAACATCGCGAACAGCAGGCCGCAGAGCACTGCAGTGGCGACGATGATGGCCAGCTGCTCGAGGTTGACGACCAGTTCGCCGAGCTTCCAGATCTGGTCCTTGTAGGGCACCGGCAGCGTGTGGGTCTCGGTGCCGATGCCCGGGATCATCGTGACCAGCCCGCGCGCCACGTAGCCGATGCCGATGGTCAGCATCACGATCGAGAACTGTGGCTGGCCCAGGATCGGACGGATCACGACCAGTTCGAGCAGCACGCCGAGGGCGACCATCGCCGCCACCGCCAGCAGCGCGGCCAGCCAGAAGGGCAGCCCGAACAGCGACATGCCGGCGAAGGCGCAGAAGGCGCCGACCATCATGAGCTCGCCCTGCGCGAAGCTCACGGTCTCGGTGGCCTTGTAGATCAGCACGAAGCCCAGAGCGATCAGGCCATAGATGCAGCCTTGTGCGATGCCCGAGAGCAGGAGCTGAAGTATTTGCAAGTAGGTCTCGTTCGGGTTTCGCGGTTTATAGCGGTGACTCGCCCCCGCGACGCAGAGGGTTGTCCCGCATCGGCTTCTTCACGCGGCGCTCCGCGCGCGCTTCATTGGTGCACGGCGAGCCGCCGCGATCCGGCCAGGATGTCGCTGGGACGCAGGCCGTAGACCTGCCGGATCGAGTGGCTGAAATGGGTCGAGTCGGGATAGCCGGTGTCGAGCGCGATGTCGGTCAGCGTGCTGCTCTGGCGCACATGGCGCAGCAGGCTGCGGGCGCGCTTCCAGGCCCGGAAGGCGCGGAAGGTCAGGCCGGTCTCCTGCTTGAACAGATGCAGGAAGCGGGAGAACGAGAGCCCCACCGAGGCGGCGCATTGCTCGGCCGAGGTGGGCGCCGCCGGATCGGCGTTGATGCATTCGATCACCTCGCGGATGCGGGCGTCGAGCGGCCGCGACGCCAGCGGCGCACCGAAGAACAGCGTGTCGAAATCGAAGCGGTCGAAGCTCTCGCGTCCCGAGGCCTCGGCCAGTTGCACGTGCACGTCGCGCACGCGCTGCACGAAGGCCGGCGCATCGGCTGGCCCGCAGTGCCGGAGGAAATCCGGCAAGCGGGCCGGGTCGACGAATTCGGGTTCGACCAGCAGATTCAGGATGCTGCGGTGCTCGGTCTCGATCTGGTGCGGCACCAGGGGCGGTACCACCATCAGCTCGCCGCTCTGCCAGGCGCCGCCGCCGATGCGAATCCGCAGCACCGCACCGACGGGCGAAAGATAGACGCCGTGTCCGCCCATGCTGCGCTCCGTGGCTGCGCCCAGCAGGCCGGCGTAGAACACGCGCTGCGAGGTGATCCACATGAGGCGCTCGTCGCGGTGATCGCCGCGCGGCGTGTGCTTCGCTTGCCTGCTGACCAATGCCGTCTCCTCCGCTCGTCGACGGACGGACCGCGGCCGGCGTCGACATCGACTGATCGTAGAGTGGACGGCGCCGGTCGTGTCGGCGATGACGCGGGGACTTTCCCTTAGGCCGCCGCCGGGCCGCCCCAAGGCGGCCTGCGCCCCCTCGGGGGGCAGCGACCCACACGCAGTGGGGAAGCGTGGGGGTCAGGGTCGGAGGGCCCGGCGCAATTCGGCGGCGCACATCGAGACGGCGGCGTTGGCCTCGTCGAGCAGCCGGCCCATCGTGATGAAGCCGTGGATCTGGCGTTCGAAGCAGATGTAGCTCGTGCGGTTGCCGGCGGCGGTGAGCGCGCGCGCATAGTCCAGGCCTTCGTCGCGCAGCGGGTCGTAGCCGGCGGTCAGCACCAGGGCCGGCGGCAGGCCCGCGAGGTCCTCGCGCAGCAGCGGCGAGGCGCGCCAGTCGAGGTCGTGCGCCGCATCGGTGATGTACTGGTCGTGGAAATAGCGGATCGTGTCGGCGGTCAGCACGTAGCCCTGGCCGTTGCTGACATGCGAGGGATGGACGCGGCGCATGTCGGTCGCCGGATAGATGAGCAGCTGGTAGGCGATGGGCAGGTCGCCGGCGTCGCGGGCCGCGATCGCGGCCACGGCCGCCAGGTTGCCGCCGGCGCTGTCGCCGCCGACCGCGAGGCGGCCGGGATCGACGCCGAGTGCCCCAGCCTGCCGGCGAACCCAGCGCGTGGCCGCGAGCACATCGTCGACCGCCGCCGGAAAGCGATGCTCGGGGCCCATGCGGTAGTCGACCGCCACCACGGCGCAGCCCGACAGGTTGCAGAGCTCGCGGCACAGCGTGTCGTGGGTGTCGAGGTCGCCGATGGTCCAGCCGCCGCCGTGGTAGTACACCAGCACCGGCAGGACGGCAGGGGCCGCGGCGCCCAGGGGCCGGTAGAGCCGCATCGGGATCGCGCCCTGCGGCGCCTCGGCCCGAAGTTCGCGCACCTCGGCCACCTCGCCGGGATCGGGCTGCGTCAGGGCCCGCCGCTCGCGGTAGAACTTGCGGGCGTCGGCCGGCGTCAGCGTGTGCGTCGGCGGCACGCCGCGCTGCACGAGGAGGTCGATGAAGGCCTGGGCTTGGGGATGCAGCATCAGAGTGGCTCCGACAATGGAGAAGATCAGGCTTGTCTTGGCTTCACGCGCGAGGCCGCTTCCTTGGCGTTGCGGCGCGCGGTGTCGATGTCGGCCGCATGCGCCAGCGCCACGCCCATGCGCCGCTTCGTGAAGCTCTCGGGCTTGCCGAACAGCCGCAGGTCGACGCCCGGCACCGCCAGCGCTTCGGCCACGCCGTCGAAGACGATGCCGGTGGCATCGACGCCGCCGTAGACCACGGCACTGGCGCCCGGGCTCTTGAGCGTGGTGTCGACCGGCAGCCCGAGGATCGCCCGGGCATGCAGCTCGAACTCGTTCTGCCACTGGGTCGCCATCGTCACCATGCCGGTGTCGTGCGGCCGCGGGCTGACTTCGCTGAACCAGACCTGCTCGCCCTTGACGAACAGCTCGACGCCGAACAGGCCCTGGCCGCCGAGGTCGGCGGTCACGGCCTGCGCGATCTGCTGCGCCTTCTGCAGGGCGGCGGGCGCCATCGGGTGCGGCTGCCAGCTCTCGACATAGTCGCCGCTCACCTGCACGTGGCCGATCGGCTCGCAGAACTGCGTCCGCACCACGCCGGTGCCGTCGAGGGAGCGCACGGTCAGCAGCGTGATCTCGTAGTCGAAGTCGATGAAGCCCTCGACGATCACCCGGCCGTGGCTGACCCGGCCGCCGGCCATGGCGTAGTCCCAGGCCTTGCGCACATCGGCCGGGCCGTCGATCTTGCTCTGGCCCTTGCCCGAGCTGCTCATCACGGGCTTGACGATGCAGGGATAGCCGATGCCCGCGTCGATCGCGGCTTGCAACTCGGCCAGTGAATCGCAGAACTTGTACGGGCTGGTCGGCACGCCCAGCGTCTCGGCGGCCAGCCGGCGGATGCCCTCGCGGTCCATCGTGAGGCGGGCCGCCCGTGCGGTCGGAATGACGCGCACCACGCCGGCGTCCTCCAGCTGCTGCAGCATCGGCGTCGCGATGGCCTCGATCTCGGGCACCACCAGCTGCGGCTTCTCGGCCTCGATCAGCGCCTTCAGCTGGTTCGGGTCGCTCATGGTGATGGTGCGGGCGTGGTGCGCGACCTGCTGGCCGGGCGCGTTGTCGTAGCGGTCGACCGCGATGGTCTCGACGCCGAGGCGCTGGAGGGCGATCAGCACCTCCTTGCCGAGCTCGCCGGAGCCGAGCAGCATCACGCGGGTGGCGGTAGGGGAAAGGGGCGTGCCGAGGGTGGTCATGGGTCGGTTCGTGGCGGGGAGGATGAACGCGGCACTTTAAATCACTCGCGCCGCATTCGGCACTGTCACGGACGGCAACGCGGGCGGCCGCGCTCTGTTCCACAATCTCCGCCACGGGATGTCGTCCGCGGGCGGCGCCCTCCTCTTTCATTCTTCAGTTCAAGGAGCATTTCTCATGGCAATCCAGACGGTCGGCATCATTGGCGCGGGCACGATGGGCAACGGCATCGCCCAGGCCTGCGCTGTCGCAGGCGTCAACGTGGTCATGGTCGACATCGCGCAGGCCGCGGTCGACAAGGGCGTCGCCACGGTGGCGGGCAGCCTCGACCGCCTGATCAAGAAGGACAAGCTCACGGCGGCCCAGAAGGACGCCGCGCTGGCGCTGATCAAGGGCTCGACGAACTACGACGACCTGAAGTCGGCCCAGCTGGTGATCGAGGCCGCGACCGAGAACCACGCGCTCAAGCTCAAGATCCTCCAGCAGGTCGATGCGCTGCTGGCGCCCGAGGTGATCATTGCGTCGAACACTTCGTCGATCTCGATCACGCAGCTGGCCGCCGCGACCTCGCGCGCCGACCGCTTCATCGGCATGCATTTCTTCAACCCGGTGCCGATGATGGCGCTGGTCGAGATCATCCGCGGCTACCTGACCAGCGACGCGACGCACGACGCCGTGAAGGAGCTGGCGGTGAAGCTCGGCAAGTCGCCGATCACGGTGAAGAACTCGCCGGGCTTCGTGGTGAATCGCATCCTGGTGCCGATGATCAACGAGGCCTTCTTCGTGCTGGCCGAAGGCGTCGCCACCGCCGAGGACATCGACGCCGGCATGAAGCTCGGCTGCAACCAGCCGATCGGCCCGCTGGCGCTGGCCGACATGATCGGGCTCGACGTCTGCCTGGCGGTGATGGAGGTCTACCTCGATCAGTTCGGCGACTCGAAGTATCGCCCGTGCCCGCTGCTGAAGGAAATGGTCGCGGCCGGTCAGCTCGGCCGCAAGACCCAGCGCGGCGTGTACAGCTACTGATACGCCGACAAGATCAGAGAAGGAGACAAGCCCGATGACCACCACACCGACCCACCCGCCCGCCGAAGGCTGCATCGACACCCAGGTGCTCGACCACGTGCTGCTGATCGGCATCAACCGGCCCGCCAAGCGCAACGGCTGGACGCCGCCGATGTTCAGGCAGCTCGCCGAGGCCTACACCCGGCTCGACGACGACCCCGGGCTGCGCGTGGGCGTGCTGCACGCCTTCGGGGATCATTTCACGGCCGGCCTGGACCTGCCGGCCGTGGCCGAGTACATGCGGCGCGGCGAGAAGGCGGTCCCGCAGGGGCTGGTCGAGCCGCACGACTTCGGCATGGCCGGCTACCGCCGGCGCACCAAGCCGATGGTGGTGGCGGTCAAGGGCATCTGCTTCACGGTCGGCATCGAGCTGATGCTCGGCGCCGACATCGTGGTGGCGGCCGACAACTGCCGTTTCTCGCAGATGGAGGTGCAGCGCGGCATCATGGCCACCGGCGGCGCGACGCTGCGGATGGCCGAGCGCGCGGGCCTCGGCAACGCGATGCTGCACCTGCTCACGGCCGACGAGTTCGACAGTGCCGAGGCCTTCCGCCTCAACTTCGTGCAGCGGGTGGTGCCGGCCGGCCAGGAGTTCGACGAGGCGCTGCGCATCGCGCAGCGGATCGCGGCCCAGGCGCCGCTGGCGGTGGTCGCGACCCGGCTCAACGTCATCAAGGCGATCGAACAGGGGCCGCTGGCGGCGGTCGAGGAGTTCATCCCGGTGCAGCAGCGCCTCGCGAACAGCAAGGACGCGGCCGAAGGCGTGCGCTCCTTCGTCGAACGCCGGCCCGCGCGCTTCAGCGGCCGTTGACGCAGCGGCTTCGGCCCCCTGGCGGAGGCCGAAGCAGGAAAGACCCTGCGGCGCCAAATTGTATTGCGCACAATTCAATTGCTCGCTATACTTCGCTCCATGCCCGCCGCAACGATCCCCACCGACGACCTGCTGAAGCTGGACAACCAGCTCTGCTTCGCGGTGTATTCCGCCTCGCTCGCGATGACGCGGCTGTACAAGCCGCTGCTCGAGAAGCTCGGCCTCACCTACCCGCAGTACCTGGTGCTGCTGGTGCTATGGGAGCACGACGGGCTCACGGTCTCCGAAGTCGGCGAGCGGCTGTCGCTCGACTCGGGCACGCTGACGCCGCTGCTCAAGCGGCTCGAGGCCAATGGCCTGGTGGCGCGCATCCGCGACGTCGCCGACGAGCGCCGCGTGCATGTGAATCTCACGGCCGCAGGCCGAAAGCTCAAGGCGCGCGCCGCCGACGTGCCGGGCTGCCTGATTTCCGCCTCGGAGTGCTCGGTGCCCGAACTCATTTCGCTGACCAAGCAGATCCAGTCCTTGCGCGACCGCGTCAAGAAGGCCGCTTGAGGCCAGCGCCACTTTTCCGTTTCCCTCCTCCCTCCACCACTGCAAAGGAATCACCATGACCACCAAGCTCGACAAGGTTCTCTACACCGCCCAAGCCCACACCATCGGCGGCCGCGACGGCGCCGGCAAGTCCAGCGACGGCGCGATCGACGTCAAGCTCAGCCCGCCCGGCTCGGGCAAGCCGGGCACGAACCCCGAGCAGCTGTTCGCGGTCGGCTACGCCGCCTGCTTCATCGGCGCCATGAAGGCCGTCGGTCCGAAGATCAGCGTCAAGGTGCCGGACGACGTCGCCATCGACTCCAGCGTTTCGCTCGGCCCGATCAACGAAGGCAAGGCCTACGGCATCGCGGTCAAGCTCGCGATCACGCTGCCGGGCCTCGACGACGCGCAGAAGAAGCTGCTGGTCGAGACCGCGCACCAGGTCTGCCCGTACTCGAACGCCACCCGCGGCAACATCGACGTCGAACTGTCGATCGCCTGATCGACCGATAGCGCCAGCCCGGCCCGGCGTCGCCTGCGCGACGGCGGCCGGGCTTTTCTTCATGCGCTCGACGCAGGTCTGCGCTAATGTTTCTGGATGAGCACAGAACTATTGCTGATCCGCAAGGACGACCTGACTTCCACCCGCCTGCGCAGCAGCGCCGACGAGCGGCTGGCCGACGGGCAGGTGCGCGTACGCATCGACAGCTTCGCACTCACGTCGAACAACATCACCTATGCCGCCTTCGGCGAGGCGATGAGCTACTGGCAGTTCTTCCCGAGCGGCGAGGAGGGCTGGGGCAGCATCCCGGTATGGGGTTTCGCGACCGTGTCGCACTCGCTGCATCCGGGGGTCGCGGTGGGCGAGCGGCTGTACGGCTACTTCCCGATGGCCTCGGCCGCGGTGCTGACGCCCTCACGGCTCTCGCCCGAACGCTTCACCGACGCCGCGGCGCACCGCAGCGCCCTGCCCGCGGTCTACAACCAGTACTTCCGCTGCAAGTCCGATCCGCTCTACACCGCCGGCACCGAGGACATCCAGGCGCTGCTGCGGCCGCTGTTCATCACCTCGTGGCTGATCGACGACTTCCTCGACGACAACGATTTCTTCGGCGCCCGTCCGGGTGCCGCGCTGCTGTCCAGCGCATCGAGCAAGACCGCCTACGGCACGGCTTTCCAACTGGCGCAGCGCGAGGGCATCGAGGTGATCGGCCTGACCTCGGCCGCCAACAAGGCCTTCTGCGAGAGCCTGGGCTGCTACCACCGGGTGCTGGCCTACGAGGAACTCGACCAGGTGGCGGCCGACACGCCCTGCGTCTACGTCGACTTCGCGGGCAACGGGGCGCTGCGGCGGGCGATTCACACCCGCTTCACGAACCTGAAGCACAGCGCATCGATCGGCGGCACGCACGTCGACCAGCTGGCGGCCAGCGGGTCCGGCAAGGATCTGCCGGGGCCTCGCGCGACCCTCTTCTTCGCGCCGGCGCAGATCAAGAAGCGGACCGCCGAGTGGGGTGGCGAGACCTTCGGGCAGCGGATGGTCCAGGCGTGGCATGCATTCATTGCGCGGGTTGGGGATGCGCAGGCACCATGGCTGCGGGTCGCGCGGCACCAGGGCGCGGCCGAAGTGCAAGCTGCCTACAACGAAGTTCTGGCGGGTCGGGGGGATCCTCGCGTGGGCCACATCCTTTCGCTGGCCGAGTCGGCGACCGACCAGCGCCCCCAGGCTGTCAAGTGAGCAAAACCTCGACGCCCTTTGCTTCCACCAGCTGAAGCAGCTTGGCGGCGGCGCCCGTTCCGGGCGCGATGACGAAGTTGGCCTTGCCCCCGGCCCTCGTCGCCGCGCGGCACTGAAGCCACGTCATCGTTTCCTTTCCGGGCTCCGGCAGTTCGCGTTGGTGGACGACTCTGGGGTTGTCACGCAACGCACGCACTGCGCGACGGTGCGCCGCCAGCCCCCCCCGATACGGCTGCCGGCCATGTGGCCCCTTGTTTGTGCCGAAGCGGCGAATCCCAGGCACTATCTTGATCAAAGAGTCATTAGTTGTACAAATGATCATTTCAAAACAAGGACATGTCAGACTAATTCTCTATTTCATCGGCATTTCTCCAGATATCAAGGCAAATATTCATATATCTTTATCAATTTCAATGATCATTTGATCTACGTATTGACAATAGATCAAAGAAAGCAATACTCCATTTCGCTCGCACCCATCCATCGATCACGGTCGAGCGACCAGGGAGACAAGAAAAATGAATGTGGCGATCGGCTGCGACGGCGCGGCTTCGGGGCTCAAGACCTTGCTGATGGCGCACCTGCGCGCGCAAGGCCATCAACTCACCGACTTCGGCACCCACGGTGAGGAAGACGCGCTCTACCCGGACATCGGCATCGCGGTCGCCGAAGCGGTCGCCAACGGCAAGCATGAGCGAGCGATCCTGCTCTGCGGAACCGGCATCGGCATGGCCATCTCGGCCAACAAGGTGGCCGGCATCCGCGCCGCGCAGGCGGACGCCCCATGAACACCCCCCTGCTCAAGGCCGAAGGGGTTGCCAAGCGCTTCGGCGGCGTACCAGCCCTCATCGACGGCCGCCTCACGCTGGAACGGGGCAGCGTCCACGCCCTGTGCGGCGGCAACGGCGCGGGCAAGTCGACCTTCCTCAACATCCTCATGGGCATCCTGCGGCGGGACGGCGGCAGCGTCCGGGTCAGGGACCAGCTGGTCGACTTCCAGGGACCCGACGACGCGCTGCGCGCGCGCATCTCGATCATCACGCAGGAGCTCTCGCCGATTCCGGGCATGAGCGTCGCCGAGAACATCTATCTCGGCCGCGAGCCCCGGCGCCTCGGCGTCGTCGTGGACTACGCGCGCCTCTTCGCGATCGCCGGTGCCTTGATGGATCGCCTGGCCTTCGACATCGACCCGCGCGCACCGATGCACCGCCTGAGCTTGGCGCAAACCCAGTTGGTCGAGATCGCCAAGGCCTTCAGCCACGACAGCGAGATCATCATCATGGACGAGCCGACCTCGGCCATCGGCGAGCGCGAGACCGAGGTGCTGTTCGATGCCATTCGCAGCCTCACCGCCCATGGCGCCGGCATCGTCTACGTATCGCATCGGCTGTCGGAGATCTTCCGAATCGCCGATCGCTACACGGTGTTCCGCGACGGCGCCTTCGTCGAGAGCGGCCTGATCGGCGACATCGACCGCAACCACCTGGTCAGCACCATCGTCGGCCGGACGCTGAAGCCGGCCGAAAAGGCACGCCGCGCGCCCGGCGCGCCGGTGCTCCAGACCATCGCGCTGGGGCGCCACGGAGAGTTCTCGGACATCTCGCTGACCGTCCACAAGAACGAGGTGCTGGGGATCTACGGCCTGATGGGCGCGGGACGCAGCGAGTTCCTCAACTGCATCTACGGCCTGAGCAAGCCGCAGCATGGCGAGATCAAGCTATGCAGCAGGAGGCTCGCGACGGGAAGCCCTTCGCGCAGCATCGCGGCCGGGCTCTCCCTGGTCACCGAGGACCGCAAGGAGACCGGGCTCGTCCTGACCAGCTCCATCGCCATGAACATCGCGCTGTCGGCCTACCGGCGCATGACGACGCTGTCGCTGGTCCACACCGACGAAGCCCGCAAGCTGGTGACGACGATGGTCGAGCGCATGCGCATGAAGACCCGCTCGACCGAGCTGCCGGTCTCGTCCATGAGCGGCGGCAATCAGCAGAAGGTGGTGCTCGCGCGCTGCTTCTCGACAGCGCCGATGTGCCTGATGTGCGACGAGCCGACGCGGGGCATCGACGAAGGCGCCAAGCAGGAGGTCTATCGCCTGCTGGACGCGTTCGCACAGTCCGGCGGCGCGGTGCTGCTGGTGTCGTCGGAGGCCCAGGAAGTCCTGGATGTCAGCGACCGCATCGCGATCTTCAAGGCGGGTTGCCTGGTTGCCGTCGTCGACGCCGACCACGCCACTCAAGAGCAACTGCTTCACCTGGCCTCGTGATGACCCACAACACCCTCTCCTTGCCCACCGGCGCCAGCCGCGATGCGCTGAGCCTGCGCGAGCTCTACGCCCGCTACGGCATCCTCGCCGCCCTGCTCGGGGTCTGCATCGCGCTGTCCTTCGCCAACGAGTTCTTCATGACCTGGGGCAACTGGGCCGACATCCTGCGCCAGACCTCCATCAACGGCATCCTGGCCGTCGGCATGACCTACGTGGTGCTCACCGGCGGCATCGACCTGTCGGTCGGCGCCATCCTGGCCTTCTCGGGCATCGTCAGCGCCTGGCTGGTCGCGAGCGGCGGCTCCTATGGCGTGACCGCCAGCGTGCTCGCGGGGCTCGGAGTCGGCCTGTCGCTGGGCGCAGTCAATGGCCTGCTCATCGCACACTTCTCCGTGCCGCCCTTCGTCGCGACGCTGGGCATGCTCAGCGCGGCGCGCGGCTTCACCTACATCTTCAACGACGGCATGCCGGTCTCCGACCTGCCGCCCGCCTTCCTCGCGATCGGCGACGCCCGCGTCGGCGGCGTGCCTTTGCCGATCCTGATCTTCGCGGCGGTCATCGGCGTCTTCTGGTTCGTGCTGCGCTACACCATCTACGGGCGCTACATCTATGCGGTCGGCGGCAACGTGAAGAGCGCCAAGACCAGCGGCATCGGCACCCGCAAGGTGGTGTTCGCGGTCTACGCGGTGAGCGGGCTGCTGGCCGGACTGGCCGGTATCCTGCTCGCCGCCAGAACCACGGCCGCGCTGCCCCAGGCCGGCATCTCGTACGAGCTCGACGCGATCGCCGCGGTGGTCATCGGCGGCACCAGTCTTTCGGGCGGCACCGGATCGCTGGCAGGCACCCTGCTCGGCGCACTGCTGATCGGCGTCATCAACAACGGCTTGAATCTGCTGGGTGTCTCGTCTTACTACCAGCAGGTGATCAAGGGCGTGATCATCGTCGGCGCCGTGCTGCTCGACACCTCGCGCAAGAAGAATACGTAGGCGTTTTTTCACCAAGGGAGACAACCATGAAGCGACTGAAGACTCTGGCATCGGCCGTGGCACTGGCCGTGACGCTCGCGAGCGCGGCAATGGCCCACGCGCAGGACAAGCCCCTGCGCGTCGGTGCCGCCATCTACGGCCTCAAGGGCGAGTTCATGCAGATGTGGAGCGCGCAACTGAAGGCCCACCCTTCCGTGATGGATGGCTCCGTCAAGGTCACGATCTTCGACGGCAACTACGACGCCCTCACGCAAAGCAACCAGTTCGACACCATGATCACGCAGAAGTACGACGCGATCATCTTCGTGCCGATCGACCTGAAGGCCGGCGCCGCGCCGGTGCAAAAGGCGATCAAGGCCGGCATCCCGGTCGTCGGCTCCAACACCCGCGTGTCCGGCGATGTGCTGACCTCCTATGTCGGCAACGACGACGTCGTCGCCGGCCGCATGGAAGCGGAGGCACTCATGAAGAAGATCGGCGGCAAGGGCAACATCGTCGTCATCGAGGGCCCGATCGGCCAGTCGGCGCAGATCGAGCGTGCCAGGGGCAACGACGAAGTGCTGGCGAAGCATCCCGAGGTCAAGGTGCTGGCCCGCAAGACCGGCAACTGGTCGCGCGCCGAATCGATGTCGCTGATGGAGAACTGGCTGACCGCCTTCCCCGGCAAGATCGACGGCGTCATCGCGCAGAACGACGACGAAGCGCTGGGCGCGGTGCAGGCGATCAAGTCCAAGGGCATGGACATCGCGAAGATTCCCGTGGTCGGGGTCGACGGCATCGCCGCGGCCATCGGCGCGGTGCAGCGCGGCGAGATGACGACCAACTTCCAGGACGCGCAAGCGCAGGCGCAAGGTGCGATGGACGTGGCGCTGCGCGCGATGAAAGGGCCTTCATACCAGCCGCGCTCCCCGATCTGGACCGAATACGCCGAGCAGATGCCCTGGGGCGACGGCACGGCGAAGTCGTACACGGTCCCGTGGACCGAGATCACGCCAGCCAACGCGGAGGCGTTCCTCAAGAAGCTCAAGCCGCAGTGACGCGCCAGGGGACGGCCATGCATTCGCAGTGGACCCACGGCTTCGATCTTTCCGGGCAGGCGGCGGTGGTCACGGGCGCCGCCAGCGGCATCGGCCTGGCGGCCGCAGAGCTGCTGTCGCGCTGCGGCGCCCGGCTCGCTCTGCTGGACCTTCGGCCCGAGGTGCTCGGCGTGGCGGCCGATCTCGAAGGCGGGCTCGATCGCCATCTGGCCTGCCAGGTCGACCTGGAGGATCCTGACGCGATCGCCGAAGCCATCGCCCAGGCGCACGACCGCTTCGGCGCCGTCGACATCCTGGTCAACAACGCCGGCATCGCGCTGCTCGACAAGGCCGAGCATCTGTCCGCAGCGGCATGGGACAGGACGATGGCCGTGAACCTCAAGGCCCCGTTGCTGCTCGCGCAAGCCGTCGGCTGCGGCATGAAGCAGAGGCGATACGGACGCATCATCAATCTGGCCTCGCAGGCCAGCGTGGTGGCGCTGGACCGCCACGCGGCCTACTGCGCCAGCAAGGCCGCGCTGGTCGGGCTGACCCGGGTGCTGGCGCTCGAGTGGGCGCCCTACGGCATCACGGTCAACGCGATCTCGCCCGCGGTGGTCGACACCGCGCTGGGCCGGCAGGCCTGGGACGGCGACCCGGGCATCGCCATGCGGGCGCGGATCCCGGTCGGGCGCTTCGCCAGGCCCGACGAGATCGCCGGCCTGATCTTGTTCCTGGCGAGCGATGCCTCGGCCATGGTGACCGGAGAAAACATCCTGATCGACGGCGGCTACACCGCCCAGTGACAGGCAATCCAGAGAGGAGACAGCAATGAAATTTCACGACCAGGACATGCTGGCGGTGGTGTGCCACGCACCCCAGGACTACCGGCTCGAGCGCGTCAAGCGACCCGCCGCCGGCATCGACGAAGCAGTGATCCGGATCGCCGCCTGCGGCATCTGCGCCAGCGACTGCAAATGCCACGCAGGTGCGGCCCGCTTCTGGGGCGATGCGCAGAAGAACAAGCCGTCCTACGTCAAGCCGCCCGTCATTCCCGGCCATGAGTTCTGGGGCCACGTGGTCGAGCTCGGTCCGGGCGCCGACGCGCACCATGGCGTGGCAATCGGCGACCGCGTCATCGCCGAGCAGATCGTGCCCTGCACGCGCTGCCGCTACTGCAAGACGGGCTTTCGCTGGATGTGCGAAGTGCACGACGTTCACGGCTTTCAACGGCAGGTGGCGGACGGCGGCATGGCGGACTACATGCGATTGTCGAAGCGCGCGGTGATCCACAAGATTCCCGATCACATCTCCTTCGAGGATGCCTCGGTGACCGAGCCCTTGTCGTGCGCGATCCACGCGGTCAACCGGGCCGACATCCAGCTCGACGACGTGGTCGTGATCGCGGGCGCCGGCACCCTGGGGCTGCTGATGGTGCAGGTGGCCCGCCTCAAGACGCCGAAAAAGCTGATCGTGATCGACATGGTCGACGAACGCCTCGAGCTGGCGCGGGGCTTCGGTGCCGATGTCGTGATCCATCCAGGCCAGGAAGGTGCCGAGGCCGTCGTGCGCGCACTGACCGACAACTACGGCTGCGATGTCTACATCGAAACCACCGGGGCGCCGGCCGGTGTCATCCAGGGCCTGAACATGATCCGCAAGCGCGGCCGCTTCGTCGAGTTCAGCGTGTTCGGGCGCGACACCACGGTCGACTGGTCGATCATCGGCGAAGAGAAGGAACTGGACCTGCGCGGCGCCCACCTGAGCGGCGACTGCTATCCGGTCGCGATCGACCTGCTCGCGCGGGGCCTGGTCAGCTCGGCGGGCATCGTGACCCACAGCTTCGCGCTGTCGGAGTGGGACACGGCAATCAAGCTGGCCGACTCGATGGACTCGATCAAGGTGCTGCTGAGGCCTACCCCTTGAGCCGGGGTCGCGGCTTGCGCTTCGGCGGACCCGCCCGGAGCACGGCCTCCCAGGCCCGACGGGCCCAAAGCGCCGCTTCATCGCGATCCTCGAACAGCTCGGGCGGGGCTTCGTAATAGGAGAGGCGCGCAATCTTGCCCTGGCGCATGTATTCGAAAGGCGCCAGTTGCCGGGCGTCGAAGAAGGCCACCGTCTGGTCGTCCGCCTTGAGGTAGAGACGGTCGCCGGTGACCAGGCCGAACATGCGGCCGTCATGGAACACGCCATGGCCACCGAACATCCGCCGCAGCGAGATCCGGCCGAAGCGCTCGAAGACCTCATGCAGTTCTTCGGCAAATTCACTCATGGCGCGCCGTCGGTCATCCGTCGTGCGCCGTGCGCCGGGGCCGCCATCTTGGAGGAGTTCCCCATTCAGGCGCTCACGCGCCAGAGCGCAAACACCATCGCCACCAGGACCACGATGATCCCGGTGGCCAGAACCAGTCGATCGGCAAACAAGCGGCGCATCGAAACCTCCTAGACGAAGCTGTAGCGCTCCGAGTGGTACTTGGCAAGCGGCACCTTCATCTCGCCCAGTGCCGCCTCGATCGCGTCCATCATCACGTTCGGGCCGCAGATGAAGTACTCGTGCTCGGCGTAGCCCGGCGGCAGATGCCGCTTGAACAACGCGGCGTCGATGTAGCCGCTCTCGCCGGCCCAGCCTTCCGGCGGCTGCGACAGCACGTAGACCACCGTGAGGTCGACCCGCTTCGCAAGCGCATCCAGTTCCTCGCGAAAGGTCAGGGATTCGAGATCCTTGCCGCCATAGAGCAGGATCAGCGGCCGCTTGTCGCCGCGATCGGCCAGCGTGCGGATCATGCTCATCATCGGCGTGATGCCGATGCCGCCCGCGATCAGCACGTGCATGTCGGCCGGGTTGCCGATCGTGAAGGCGCCGTAGGGCCCGTCGAGATAGACGCGCCGGCCCACCGGCACCTTCGCGATGCCGCGGGTGAAATCGCCGAGGTTGCGGATCGTCATCTCGACGCGCCCGTCGGCCGCCTCGGCGCTCGACGAGAACGAGAACGGATGGCCGGTGATCCTGAACGGGTTGCCCCAGAGCGTCAGCCAGCCGAACTGGCCGGGCCGGAAGCGGAAGCCTGCGTGGCCCTCGGGCCGCATCACCAGCGTCGTCGTGTCGCCGCGCTCGGCGCGCACTTCGGCCACGCGGTAGGGCCGTCGCAGCATGAACAGCGGCTTGACGATGCGCACGTAAAGCAGCAGCGCAATCCAGAAGATCGTCATGCCGATCCACAGCGCGCGCTTCACCGGATCGACCAGATAGAAGCCCCAGCCCACCATGTGAAGCAGGCCGCCGCCGACGGCGACCAGCGCGAGCCCGATGTGCGTAAGGTGCCAGAACTCGTAGCTGATCTTCAACCGGGTGCGCCAGAGCGCCATCACCACCAGGAGGACCAACGCGCCGAGCGACAGCACCGCGAAGACGGCGCCCAGCGGCACATCGGCCAGGGAGTCGGGCATCGCCATCTTGTCCGAACCGGTGGCCAGCAGGATCGTCGGGTGCACCACCACCAGCGCGACCGCGATCAGCGAGACGCGGCGATGGAAATGGTAGATGACGTCCTCGCCCCACGGATCGGTCACGTACCTGAAGCGCGCCGTGAGGCCGAACTGCAGGCCCATCATCGCCAGGCCGGTGTAGCCGAGCGCCACCGAGAATTCGGTCCAGAAGCCGCGGCTGGGCGGCAGCGCGCCGGTCAGCAGTGCCAGCAGCGGGGCCAGGATGAAGAGCAGGTAGATCGCGGCCCAGACGGCCTTTCGGACGGCATCGTGGGAGCTCATCGGCGTACCTCCGCGCAGCGGCGCTGCGGTATTCGCCTTGGGAGCGGCCCGGCGGCTCATGGCTCACCCCGGTTGGGTTCGCTTGGAATCAGATGCATGACGTGAGCAGCAGCGACGGACCGAGCGCGAGCACGCCGCTCGCAAAGGCAGCGAGGGTCGTCCAGACGATCGCGTCGTGCAGGAAGCTTCCGGTGTCGCCGGACCCAGGGTCGGGCGCGGACCTGGCGAACTTGAGCCACATCCAGCCGATCACGACCAAGTGCGCGATGAAGACCAGGACCAGGGTCCAGCGCAGCGAGGCCGCCGACCAGCCGAACGCGCAGCCGATGGCGTGGATCGCATACAGCGCCGACAGCGCAATGCACCAGGCGATGAACGCGGCGGTGAGCCACCAGGCACGCCGGGGTGGAACAGTCGTCACAGCTGCATTCATGGCCGAGCTCCCAGAACCGTCACCAGCGACGGCAGCGCGAGCACCAGGCCCAGCGCGATGACGCCCGTCACCAGCGTGTAGTCGATCCACAGCCGCGTCAGGCGCAGGTCGGTGCAGCGCGAGCGCGAGATGTAGCCGCTGCGGACGCGCTGGAAGTTGCTGATCAGGAACAGCAGCCCGGCAGCGGCATGGAAGCCCACATAGCCCAGCAGCACCGCTGCGGTGGCGCCGAGCGCATGCACGCGCGGGTGCGGCGTGACGCTCATGATCAAGTCCACGATCATCCCCGCCGCCACCATCAGCGCGATCGCGGTGACCGCCATCCAGCCCGATGCCTTGCCGCTGGCGACCACGACCTTGAGCGAGCCGCGCGCGGCCACCCCCGCGACGACCAGGCAGGCGATGGCGCCGAAGGCCAGCAGCCGGCTCGGCTCGGGCGGCGGCATCTTCTGCCAGTCGCCACCGGCCAGCCAGAGATAGAAGGTACCGAACACCAGCGACGTGAACAGCGTGCCATTGGCCACCAGGGCGCAGATCAGCGACAGCCAGGACGGCGAGCTCGCGGCCTCGGTGTGCGGTGCCACGGCAACGCCCAGGCCGACCGGCAGCGGACCATAGTCGCGCGGCAGGCCGGCGCGCCGCCCCGCGAAGACGAACAGGCTGAAGGTGACCAGCGCCAGCGCCAGCGACACCCAATAGGCCTTGAACAGAAAACCCAGCACGGCACCGCCCGTGAAGATCGCCGTGACCAGCGGCAGGTAGGTCGGGTTCGGCAGCACGATCAGCTGCTCGGCCTTGCCGCTCGTGATGTGCACGCCCAGCGCCTCCTGCCAGCCGTTGCGCGTCGAGCCCAGGTAGCCTTCGCCACGCGCCAGCGACAGTGCGAGCTCGGCCTTCGGCACGCCTTCGGTCTGCGGACCGACATGCGGTATCGACGCGAAGGCATACGGCGCCGGCGGGATCGGCATCGCCCATTCGAAGGTCTGGGCGCGCCAGGGGTCGCGCCGGACGCGACGCCCATGGCGCAGCTGCACCACCAGGTCGATGATCAGCAATCCGAAGCCGATGGTCATCACGAAGCTGCCCACCGAGGACAGCAGGTTGAGCCAGTTCCAGCCTTCGTCGCCGCGGTAGGTGTAGACCCGCCGCGGCATGCCGAGCAGGCCGGTCAGGTGCATCATGAAGAAGGTCATGTTGAAGCCGACGAAGATCAGCCAGAACGCCGGCACCGACAGGCGCTGCACCGCGGCGCGTCCGGTCAGCAGAGGCAGCCAGTAATAGAGCGCGGCGACCATCGGGAAGGCCAGCGCGCCGGCCACCACGTAGTGCATGTGGGCGACCACGAAATAGGTGTCGTGCGCCTGCCAGTCGAAGGGCACCATCGCGAGCATCACGCCGGTGAGTCCGCCCATCGCGAAGACGAAGAAGAAGCCGAAGACGTAGAGCATCGGCACGTCCCAGCGTGGCTTGCCGTGCGACAGCGTCGCCAGCCAGGCGAAGACCTGCACCGCCGTCGGCACCGAGACGATCGCCGAGCCGGCCGAGAAGAAGGCCAGCGCCAGATGCGGGATGCCCACCGCGAACATGTGGTGCACCCAGATGCCGAAGCTCAGGAAGGCCAGCGCGATGATGGCCACGACGATGGCCCGGTAGCCGACCAGCTTCCGGTTGGCGAAGACCGGAATGACGGTCGACAGCACGCCCGCCATCGGCAGGAAGATGATGTAGACGTCCGGATGGCCGAACAGCCAGAACAGATGCTGCCACAGCAGCGCGTCGCCGCCGCGCGTCGGGTCGAAGAAGGGCAGGCCGAAGGCGCGTTCGAGTTCCAGCAGGATCGAGGCCAGGATCAGCGGCGGAAAGGCGACCAGCATCATCATCGCCGTGACGAGGATGTACCAGCCGAAGATCGGCATCCGGTCGAGCGACATGCCCGGCGCGCGCATCTTCAGCACCGAGACCGTGATCTCGATGGCCAGCGACAGCGCCGAGATCTCGACGAAGGTGATGCCGAGCAGCCAGACGTCGGCATTCACGCCCGGGGTGTAGACGTTGGAGCTCAGCGGCGTGTACATGAACCAGCCGCCGTTGGGCGCCACGCCCAGGACCAGCGAGACGGTCACGATCGAGGCCCCGAAGAGGTAGCACCAGTAGCCGTAGGCGGTCAGCCGGGGGAATGCGAAATCCCGCGTGCCGAGGATCTTCGGCGTCAGGTAGACCGCGAAGCTCTCCACCATCGGGATCGCGAACAGGAACAGCATCATCGACCCGTGCACCGAGAAGACCTGGTTGTAGGTCTCGGGATCGAGGAACAGCGAATGCGGCGTGGCGAGCTGCACGCGGGTCAGCATGCCCAGCAGGCCGGCGATCAGGAAGAAGGCGAAGGAGGTGATGAACATCCGCAGGCCGATCACCGAATGATTGACCGCGGCCAGCCGCTGCCATCCCGGCCCGGTGGCCCAGATCTTGTTCAGCTGCCGGTGCAGCCGCAGGGCGCGGGCGCCTTCCGGCTGCGGGTCGACGGATCCACTCATTTCTTCGCCTCCGGCGCTGCGAGCGCCTGCGTCAGGGCAGCGGAAAAGTCCTCCGGACGATGGACGATGACCGCGAAGCGCATGCCCGTGTGGCCGAGGCCGCAGAACTCGTCGCAGGTTCCTTCGTAGCGGCCGGGTTGATCGGCCTGGATGCGCAGCCGGTTGACCCTGCCCGGCACCGCATCGATCTTGCCGGCGAAGCGCGGCACCCAGAAGGCGTGGATCACGTCCTTGCTCGTCACGACCATGTCGACCGGCTTGCCGACCGGCAGCAGCAGCACGTTGCGGGTCTCGACGCCGCCGTGCTCGGGATAGCGGAAGGTCCAGGTCCACTGCGACGCGATCGCCTCGACGCGCTGCGGCGGCGCGCTGCCGGCGAGCGGCAGCAGGCGCTCGCCGGTGACCAGGCCATAGGCCAGCAGCGGCAGCAGCACGAAGGCCGGCAGCACCAGGCCGCCGAGCACGATCCAGCGCGTCGGCGAGACGCTCGAGCCCCAGCCCGGTCGCCTGATCACCAGGATGAAGATGCCGACGACGAGCAGGAACAGAAGGGCCGAGCCGATCAGCATCACCCACCACATCGTTGCGATCGAGGCCGCGGCGGGTCCCGAAGGATCGAGCGTCGACAGCGGTCCGCTGCAACCGGTCAATGCCGCCAACGATCCGGCTTGGAGCGATGCGCGCAAGACGCTACGATGGCCGCTCATCGGCTGCAGCCGCGGCCAAGGAGAAGAACCATGGCCGACAAGGGCGACCCGACGCCACCCCAGAGCCAGGTGCTGCTGGAACTGCAGCGACTCGATGTCGGCTCGGCGGTGGCGCTGGTCGGTCATCCCTTGCACGTGATGCTGGTGCATTTCCCGGTCGCTTTCGTGGTCGCGACACTCGGCGTCGATGTCTTCTACTGGTGGTCGGGCGATGTGTTCTGGCTGCGTGCAGGCCTCTGGGCGGCCGGCATGGCGTTCTGGAGCGGCGTCGCCGCCAGCCTGGTCGGCACCGGCGAGCTGCTGCTGGTGCGCGGCATCCGCCTGCACGAAGCCAGCTGGTCGCACGCCATCGCCGCGATGACGCTGGTGGCCATCGCCGGTGCCAGCTGGGGCTTGCGCCTGACCGATCCGGCCTCCGTGCTGCCGCACGGACTGGTGCTCTCGGTCCTGGCCTCGATCATGGTGGGCTTCGCCGGTTGGCACGGGGGCAAGCTGGTGTTCGATCATGGCATCGGCATCCTGGTGTCGCCGAAGGACTGATGCCACAGGCGTGAGAGCGCGCCGGGCTCGAACAGGTGGGCGGCGAACTGGTTCGAGTCGATCTGCGGCTTGGCCAGCACCACCCACAGGATGGCGACGATCAAGACCGCGTAGGTGCCCGACAGCGCGACGAACGAGAAGCGCCCGAAGGTCCCCTTGGGCGAGAACAACTGGTGCACCACCAGACCGGCCATCACGTGCAGCATCGCCATGATGCCGACCAGCACCATCTTGATCGAGAACCACTCCTCGAAGGTGGCCTGGAGGAAGATCAGCGCCGTGCCGCTGCCGATCGCGATGAAGGCCGCCGGCGAAGTCAGCTCCACGTACACCAGCCGGACGATCCGATGCAGCCGGTCGAGCTCCGCCCCGGCCTCGAGCCCGCGCCGCTGCCAGAACAGGAAGGGCAAGGCGAGCAGGCCGCCCGACCAGACCGCGATGGCGGCCAGATGGACGAACTTGAGGAAGGTCGTCACAGGGCCGCCTCGGCGGGTCGCAGGCTGGCCCAGGCGCGCCAGAGTCCGACGGCGAGATAGGGCAGCATCGCCGGCACCCACATCAGCAGGCCGGCGAGCTGCTGGTCGGCCAGCGGCGTGAAGCCCCAGGCCAGGGTGCTCGCGAAGTGCACCGGATAGAGCGGCTGCGCCGCGAAGACGATCAGCGCGCCCAGCAGCCCCATCTGCCCGATCGTCACCGCGAGCGCGACCAGCGCCAGGCCGGCTGGCGTGGCCGGCGACAGGATCGCCCGCCACAGGAGCCAGGCGCTGCCAAGCAGGGAGAGCTGCATCAGCCAATAGGCCGGAACGCTGGCCAGCCCCCAGGCATAGGGGCCCGGCGCGTGCCAGAGCCAGAGGACGACCGCGTAGGCCGCGACCCGCATCGCCAGCGGGACCGGACCGGCGCGCCGCTGCGGGAATGCCAGCCCCAGCAGCGGCGCCACGACGCTGACGAGGATCACGTGGTGCAGCACGCGGACCGAGAAGAGCGCAGACGACAAGGCGCAAAGCGGCGAGACGAAGACCACGACCATCAGCGCGATCGCGCCCCAGCCCGACCGAGCGTCGGAGGTTCGGCCGCGGGCAACCCCGAAGGCCAGGGCGGCGAGCACGGCGATCAGCGGTGGATCGAGGTTCCAGCGCGTCCATGCATCGCCAGGGACCGCGGCGGCACCGCAGTAGGCGATCAACGAATTGACCATGGGCTTTCCTTCCCCCGTTCTGCAGCCCCCTCGGGCTTTCGACTCCCGGAAAAATGCTAGCAGGGCCGGTGAGATTCGTCCAAGGGTTCGACTCGAATGACAAACTTGCATGGCTGTGCGCGCAAGCCGGGCAAAGATCAAGCGCCATCGCGCCGAAGCCCGACAATGTCGATGTGCCCCCTTTCAACTCCCCTCCCCCCGGTGCCGCCCCCGCCGCACATCCCTACGACCGCCTCACGCCCGACGTGGTGCTCGATGCGCTCGCGGCGCTCGATCTGCACGGCGACGGCCGCCTCACGGCGCTCAACTCCTACGAGAACCGCGTCTACCAGGTCCACCTCGAGGATCTCAGCGCGGTGGTGGTCAAGTTCTACCGGCCGGGCCGCTGGAGCGAGGCCGAGATCCTCGAGGAGCACGCCTTCGCCCTCGAGCTCGCGGCGGCCGAGGTGCCTGCCGTGGCCCCGATCTCGGTCGGCGGCCGGACGCTGCACCATCACGGCGGTTTCGCCTTCAGCGTCAGCCCTTACCGCGGCGGCCGCGCGCCCGAGCTCGACGATTTCGAGGTGCTCGAATGGATCGGCCGCTTCCTCGGCCGCATCCATGCGGTCGGTGCGCGCACGCCTTTCGTGGCGCGGCCGGCGCTCGATCTCCAGACCTTCGGCATCGATTCCCGCGACTGGCTGCTCGGCCACCAGATGGTGCCGCTCGACGTTCAGCGCGAATGGGAGACCGCCTGCAACGCCGCCTTCGAGATGATCGCCGCCACCGCGCTCGGCACCGGCCACGACGGCGACAACGACCCGGCGCTCAAGAGACTGCGGGTGCATGGCGACGTCCATCCCGGCAACATCCTCTGGACGCCGACCGACCGCCCCAGCGGCGGCCCGCACTTCGTCGACCTGGACGACGCCCGCACCGGCTTCGCGGTCCAGGATCTGTGGATGCTGCTCTCGGGCGACCGCGCCCAGCAGACCGGGCAGCTGAGCGGCCTGCTCGACGGCTACGAGCAGTTCCGCGATTTCGATCGCCGCGAGCTGGCACTGGTCGAGCCGCTGCGCACGCTGCGCCTGATCCACTACAGCGCCTGGCTGGCGCGGCGCTGGGAAGATCCGATCTTCCCGATCAACTTCCCGTGGTTCGGCTCGAGCGACTACTGGAAAGGCCAGATCCAGATGCTGCAGGACCAGTGCGAGGCGATGGCCGAGGAGCCGCTCTACGCCTGATCGCCGGGCGGCAGCGTGACGGCGCGCGCCACGCGAAGAAAGCCCTGCACCACCGCGTTCTCGGGCCCGTCCCGCCACACGCAGTAGGCGTCCGAGCCGGCCACGTCTTCTTCCAGCGGGCGGAACACCGCGCCGCGCAGCGCGGTGCGGTGCAGCGCGCTCGGCACCAGCGCCACGCCCATGCCCTGCGAGACCAGCGAGACGACCGACAGCCAGTGCCGCACCTCGTGCCGCACCTCGGGCCGGAAGCCGGCACCGGCGCAGATCGCGAGGATGCGCTCGTGATAGTCGGGCGATGCGCTGCGCGAAAACAGCACGAAGGGTTCGTCGCGCAGGCTCGCCACGGCCACCGTGCGCCTGCGCGCGAGCCGATGCCCGACCGGCAGGCAGGCGAGGAAGGGCTCCGACAGCAGCAGCGCATGGCACAGCTCGGGCGGCATGCGGCTGGTGTGGACGAAGCCGACATCGAGCCGGTCATGCAGCAGCTCGGTGATCTGCTCGCCTGAGTTGAGTTCCGCCAGCGTCACGCGCACCGCCGGATGCAGGGCCTGGTACTTGGCCAGCGCCTGGGGCAGGCCGCGATAGAGCATGGCGCCGACGAAGCCGATCCGCAGCCGCCCGGCCGACCCGCGCGAGACGTCGTGCGCCTCCAGCGCGGCCTCCTCCGCCTGGCGCAGCAGCAGACGGGCGGAGACCTGCAGTGCCTGGCCGGCCGGCGTCATCCGCACCTCCTTGCTGTTGCGGTCGAACAGCCTTGCGCCGACCGATTCCTCGAGCTGCCGGATGGCGACGCTCAGCGGCGGCTGCGAAATCGCCAGCCGGCGCGCCGCCCGGCCGAAATGAAGTTCCTCGGCCAGCACGACGAAATAACGCAGGTGACGCAGTTCCATGCGGGCCAGTTTTTCACAATAGGCAAATCAAATCAATCAAGACATATCTGATATTGGACAAGCATCGTCGAGCGCGGAAAGATGCGACCGACAAAGGAGACGAGACATGTCCAGCACCCCCGCTACCCGCGTTGATTCCCCCGTCCACCCGGTGCCCGACCGCCACGGGCAGAACCTGTTCACCACCGACGCCGAGCTGCAGCAGATGCTCGCGCTCTACCTGCCGCCCGCGGTGCTGCAGCACATGCGCCCGCACTTCGAGCGGCTGGGCGCCCTGGCCGGCGGCCGGCTCGACGAGCTGGCGCAGACCGCAGACAAGAACCCACCGACGCTGTCGCTGCGCACCCGCACCGGCATCGACCAGCAGAAGGTGATCAAGCACCCGGCCTACGTCGAGATGGAACGCCTCGCGCTCAGCGAGTTCGGCCTGGCCGCGATGTCGCACCGCGACGAGACGCTGGGCTGGAAGGGCAAGATGCCGCCCCTGGTCAAGTACGTGCTGACCTACCTCTTCGTGCAGGCCGAGTTCGGCCTGTGCTGCCCGGTCTCGATGACCGACTCGCTGGCCCGCACGCTGAAGAAGTTCGGCAGCCCCGAACTGGTGAAGCGCTTCCTGCCACGCTTCCAGTCGCTGGATTTCGACACCCTGGCCCAGGGCGCGATGTTCATGACCGAGCAGGCGGCGGGTTCCGACATCGCCGCGACCCTCACCCTGGCCCGCAAGGACGAGGCCGGCCAATGGCGGCTCGAAGGCGACAAGTGGTTCTGCTCCAATCCCGACGCCGACTTCGCGATGGTGCTGGCGCGCGCCGACGACGCGCCGGCCGGCATGAAGGGCGTCTCGCTGTTCCTGCTGCCGAAGCAGCTCGAGGACGGCAGCGCCAACCACTACCGCATCCTGCGCCTCAAGGACAAGCTCGGCACCCGCTCGATGGCCAGCGGCGAGATCCGGCTCGAAGGCGCGGTGGCCTACCTGGTGGGCGAGGAAGGCCGAGGCTTCCAGCAGATGGCCGACATGGTCAACAACTCGCGCTTGTCGAACGGCGTGCGCGCCGCCGGCCTGATGCGCCGCGCGGTCGCGGAGGCCGAATACATCGCCAGCGAGCGCCGCGCCTTCGGCCGCCGGCTGGTCGACATGCCGCTGATGCAGCGGCAGCTGCAGAAGCTCAGGCTGCCGGCCGAGCAGGCCCGCAGCATGGTGTTCCAGACCGCACTGGCGCTGGCGCGCTCCGACGGCGGCGAAGAAGGCGCCTACGCGCTGCTGCGCATCCTGACGCCGCTCATCAAGTTCCGCGCCTGCCGCGACGCCCGCAAGGTCACCGGCGATGCGATGGAAGTGCGCGGCGGCTGCGGCTACATCGAGGAATGGAGCGACCCGCGGCTGGTGCGCGACGCCCACCTGGGCTCGATCTGGGAAGGCACCAGCAACATCGTCGCCCTCGACGTCATCCGCGCCATCAGGCGCGAGGGATCGCTGCCGGCCCTGCAGGCGCACTTCGGCGCGCTGCTGGACGACACCGCGGTGGCGCCGGCCTTCGCGCAGGCGCTGCGCGATGCGCTGGCGCGCGCGGCGGCACTGGCCGCGACCGCGGCGCACGAGGGCGGCGACGTCCTCGCGCGCCAGGCGGCCTCGGCCCTCTATCACACCTGCAGCGCGATCGCGATGGCCTGGGAAGGCGCGCGCAGCGGGTCCGCGCAGCGCGTCCAGTGGGCGCAGGGCGTGCTGCTGCACCGCGTGCTGCCGCGCGATCCGCTGGCGCCGGATGCCGTGCCGGCGTCATGGCACAGCACGGCGATCGAAAAACACGTCGCCACCGCCTGACCCCCACAACAACGATCCAGGAGACAACGTGAAACTGCTCAAGACCCTCATCCTCGCCGCCGGCGTCACGGCCCTGCCGGTGCTGCCACTGCTGACGACGGCCCATGCCCAGGCTTTCCCGACCAAGCCGATCTCGCTGATCATCCCGTTCCCGCCGGGCGGGCCCACCGACGCCATGGCGCGCACCCTGGCGGCCGAGATCAAGGGCAACCTGGGCCAGCCCGTGATCGTCGAGAACCGGGCCGGTGCCGGCGGCAACATCGGCGCCGACTTCGTGGCCCGCGCGCCGGCCGACGGCCACACGCTGCTGTTCGGGACCTCGGGGCCGCTGGCCATCAATTCGAGCCTCTATCGCAAGATCAGCTACGACCCGACCACGAGCTTCGCGCCGGTGATCCAGGTCGGGCACCTGCCCAACATCCTGGTGGTGAACCCCGCGGTGCCCGCGAAGGACGTGCGCGAGCTGATCGCCTATGCCAAGGCCAACCCGGGCAAGCTGAGCTACGCCTCGTCGGGCAACGGCGCCTCGTCGCACCTGGCGGGCGTGCTGTTCAACGGCATCGCCGGCACCGACCTGCAGCACGTTCCCTACAAGGGCACCGGCCCGGCGCTCAACGACCTGCTGGGCGGCCAGGTATCGATGAGCTTCACCGACGTGCTCACCGCGCTGCCCTACGTCAAGGCCGGCAAGCTGCGGGCGCTCGGCATCGCCACCGCACAGCGCTCGCAGGCCCTGCCCGATCTGCCGACGCTGGCCGAACAGGGCGTGACGGGCTACGACGTCAGCGTCTTCTTCGGCATCGTGGCGCCGGCCGGCACCCCGCCGGACACCATCGCGAAGCTCAACAAGGCCTTCGCCGACGCCTTGGCGACGCCGAAGGTGAAGCAGCTGTTCGCCTCGCAAGGCCTGGAGCCGGCCGCGGACGGCTCGCCGCAGCAGCTCGGACGCTTCATCGCGTCGGAGACCGCCAAGTGGAAGGACGTGGTCAAGAAGTCCGGCGCGCAGCTCGACTGATCCCGAGGAGCGACACATGACCTCCATCGTCAACACCGGCGCACTGGCCGGCATCCGCGTGCTCGATATCTCGCGCATTCTCGGCGGCCCCTATTGCGGCCAGATCCTCGGCGACCACGGCGCCGACGTGCTCAAGGTCGAGCCGCCGCAGGGCGACGACACGCGCACCTGGGGCCCGCCCTTCAAGGACGGGGTCGCTTCGTACTACCACGGCCTGAACCGCAACAAGCGCACCATGGCGCTCGATCTCGGCAGCGACGAAGGACGCGAGGCGCTGCTGGCATTGGTGGCCGAGGCCGACGTGCTGATCGAGAACTTCAAGACCGGCACGATGGAGCGCTGGGGCCTCGGCTACGACGCGCTGTCGACGCGCTTCCCGCGGCTGATCTGGTGCCGCGTGTCGGGCTTCGGCGCCGACGGGCCGCTCGGCGCCCTGCCGGGCTACGACGCCGCGGTACAGGCCATGACCGGCATCATGAGCATCAACGGCGAGTCCGACGGCGGACCGCTGCGCGTCGGGCTGCCGGTGGTCGACATGGTGACCGGGCTCAACGCCGTGATCGGCGTGCTGCTCGCGCTGCAGGAGCGCAACCGCAGCGGGCTCGGCCAGTTCGTCGAGGCGGCGCTGTACGACAGCGGCCTGTCGCTGCTGCATCCGCATGCGGCCAACTGGTTCCTCGATGGCCGGGCGCCGCGCCGCACCGGCAACGCGCACCCGAACATCTATCCGTACGATGCGCTCAAGACCGGCACCGACCCGATCTTCCTGGCGGTCGGCAACGACCGCCAGTTCGCGAGCTTCTGCCGCACGATCGGGCTGCCCGAGCTCAGCGACGACCCGCTCTACCGCGACGCCGGTTCGCGCTCGGTGAACCGCGATGGCCTGAAGCAGCGGCTCGAGGCCCAGCTGGCGGCCTTCGACGGTCGCCAGCTGGTCGACCAACTGATGGCCGCGGGCGTGCCGGCCGCACCGGTGCTGGCGGTCGACGCCGCGCTCGAACATCCGCACACGAAGCACCGCCAGATGGTGGTCGAGATGGAAGGCGGCTGGCGCGGCATCGGCGCGCCGGTGAAGCTGAGCCGGACGCCGGCCAGCTACCGGCATGCGCCGCTGACGCCGGGCACGTGCTTCGAGCCCGACGCCGAACCGCCGCACTGACGTTTCCTTGAAGTCGGCCGGCCTGCTTCAGGCCAGCAGCTGCTCGGTGATGAGCCGCCAGTGCGGCGCCTCGACCGGCGTGATCGACAGCCGGTTGCCCTTGCGCAGCACCAGCATGTCGGCCAGCGCCGGCGTGGCGCGCAGTTCCGGCAGCGACAGCAGCCGTGTCTTGCGCAGCGCCTGCACGTCCAGCAGCAGCCAGCGCGGCTGCTCGGGCCTGGACGCCGCGTCGAAGTAGGGCGAGGCAGGGTCGAACTGCGTCGGGTCCGGCCGCGTGCCCGAGGCCACGCGCGCGATGCCGACGATGCCGGGCTCGGGGCAGCTGGAGTGATAGAACAGCACGCCGTCGCCGACCTCCATCGCATCGCGCATGAAGTTGCGCGCCTGGTAGCTGCGCACGCCAGTCCAGGGCACGGTTGCCTTCGGGGCGGCCAGTGCATCGTCGATCGAGCACTCGTCGGGCTCGGACTTCATCAACCAGTAGCTCGGCATGGCAGCGTCGCGCGGCGCGCGCCTCAGACCAGCAGGGCGTTGACCCGGCGCACGTAGGCGGCGGGGTCGGCCGGCAGGCCGCCTTCGGCCAGCAGCGCCTGATCGAACAGGATGTTGGCCAGATCGTCGAAGTGCGCCGACCCCTCCAGCTTCCTGACCAGCGGATGCTCGGCGTTGACCTCGAGCACCGGTTTCAGGTCGGGGGCGGGCTGGCCGGCCTGCTTGAGCATGCGCGCGAGCTGGGTGCTCATGCCGCCGTCCTGCACCACCAGGCAGGCCGGCGAATCGACCAGGCGGGTGGTCACGCGCACGTCCTCGGCCTTGTCCTTGAGGGCCTCCTTGAGCCGCTCGAGCAAGGGCTTGAAAGACTCGGCCGCTTCTTCGGCCGCCTTCTTCTCGGCCTCGTCCTGCAGCTTGCCCAGGTCGACCGCGCCCTTGGCCACGCTCTGCAGCGGCGTGCCGTCGAACTCCGTCAGGTAGTTCAGCGCCCACTCGTCGACGCGGTCGGTCATCAGCAGCACCTCGATGCCCTTCTTCTTGAAGATCTCGAGCTGCGGGCTGTTCCTGGCGCCGGCCAGCGTGTCGGCCGTGATGTAGTAGATCGCGTCCTGGCCGTCCTTCATGCGCGACTTGTAGTCGGCGAAGCTCACGCTGACCGTGTCGCTGGTGCTCGACGCGAAGCGCAGCAGCTTCGCGATGCGCTCGCGGTTGCCGAAGTCCTCGCCCAGGCCTTCCTTGAGCACCGAGCCGAACTCGGCATAGAAGCTGGCGTACTTGCCCGATTCGTCGGCGTACTCGGCCGCGGCTTCGGCGGCGGGCATGCTGTCGGCAGCCTTCTTGTCGACCACGTCGGTGATGCCTTCGGTCGGCTCGGGTGCCGGCACGGACTCACCGGAGCCGACGTCGATCTTGCCTTCGACGCTGTCGACGGCGGTCTTCTGCTTCTTCGCCAGGTCCTCCAGCATGCCGAGCACGCGCTTGGTGCTGCCTTCGCGGATCGCCTTGACGTCGCGGCTTTCCTGCAGCAGCTCGCGGCTGACGTTGAGCGGCAGGTCGGCCGAGTCGATCACGCCCTTGACGAAGCGCAGGTAGCTCGGCAGCAGCGCCTCGGCGTCGTCCATGATGAAGACGCGCTTGACGTAGAGCTTGACGCCGGCACCCTTGTCCCGGTTCCACAGGTCCATCGGCGCCTTGGCCGGAATGTAGAGCAGCTGCGTGTATTCGGTGTTGCCCTCGACCCGGTTGTGGCTCCAGGCCAGCGGCGCCTCGAAGTCGTGGCTGATGTTCTTGTAGAAATCGACGTACTGCTCGTCGCTGATGTCCTTCTTCGGCCGGCTCCAGAGCGCGTTGGCCTTGTTGACCGGCTCCCACTCGCCGGTCTTGGCCATCGCGCCGCCCTTGTTGTCCTCGCCCTCCTTCCACTCTTCCTTCTCCATCAGGATCGGCAGCGAGATGTGGTCGGAGTACTTGCCGATGATCGACTTGAGCTTCCAGGCGTTGAGGTATTCCCCGGCGTCTTCGCGCAGGTGCAGGGTGACGCTGGTGCCGCGCTCGGGGCGGGTGATGGTGTCGACCTCGAAGTCGCCGGCGCCGCTGCTGACCCAGCGCACGCCCTCCTCGGCCGGCAGGCCGGCGCGGCGCGATTCGACGGTGATCCTGTCGGCCACGATGAAGCCCGAATAGAAGCCGACGCCGAACTGGCCGATCAGCTGCGCGTCGGCCTTCTGGTCGCCCGAGAGCCGGCTCATGAACTCCCTGGTGCCGCTCTTGGCGATGGTGCCGAGGTGGTCGATGGCTTCCTGCTGGCTCATGCCGATGCCGCTGTCGGTGATGGTCAGGGTCTTGGCTTCGGCGTCGAAGGCGACGCGCACCTCGAGCTGGGGCTGGTCCTCGAACAGCGCCGGCTGGTCGATGGCTTCGAAGCGAAGCTTGTCGCAGGCATCCGAGGCGTTCGAGATCAGCTCGCGCAGGAAGATTTCCTTGTTCGAGTAGAGCGAATGCGTCACCAGGTGCAGCAGTTGGGCGACTTCGGCCTGGAACGGGAGTTTGGTCTTGGAAAGGGTCATGGCGCAGTGGCAATCAAAATGAAAACGGCTCGCCTTCGGCGAACCGGCAACTTTACAAGAGCTGGGGCAGCTTGACCGATTCGCAAGGGCGAGTCGGTTTCAAAGGCTTACAAGGCCTCAGGCCGGCGCCGGGCCGCCCCAAGGCGGCCTGCGGCCCCCTCGGGGGGCAGCGACCCACACGCAGTGGGGGAGCGTGGGGGCTCAGCAGGCCGGCGCCGGGCCGCCCCAAGGCGTCCTGCGGCCCCCTCGGGGGGCAGCGACCCACACGCAGTGGGGGAGCGTGGGGGCTCAGCGCGGCTGCGACTCCACTTCGCGCGTCCAGCGGTCGATCAGCCGCTTGCGCTCGGCCGCCTGGCCGTACTTCTCGAAGTCGTACTTGATCAGCTTGACGCCGTCCATCGACGGGATCCGCGGGTCGGGCTTGAAGGTCCGGTTGGCCGGCGACTGGAGGCTCCCCGCCTGGGCGCCGATCGCCTGCCCGGCCGGGCTCATGAGCCAGTCGTAGTAGCGCTGCGCGTTGGCCCGGTTGCGGGCCCCCTTCACCAGCGCGATGCCGCCGATCTCGTAGCCGGTGCCCTCGCACGGCGCCACCGCCTTGACCGGGTACTTGTCATGGCGCCACTTGTCGAAGCCGAAGATGAAACTGATGCCGACCGCCACCTCGCCCTTGGCCACGTTGGGCGCCTGGGCCTGGCCGCTGCGGGTGTAGGTGTTGGTGTTGCGGTGCAGCTTCTTCAGATAGTCGAAGGCGGCGTCCTCGCCCATCAGCTGCACCAGGCCGGCGACGATGGTGTAGCCGGTGCCGCTGGTGGCCGGGTGCGACATCTCGACCTCGCCCTTGTACTCGGGCTTGACCAGGTCGGCCCAGCAGCGCGGCTCGGGCAGGTGTTTCTTCTTCAGCACCTCGGTGTTGAAGCCGAAGCCCATGGCGCTGGTGTAGAAGCCGCCGACCCGGTTGCCCGACATCGCGTACTGCCGCACCGACCAGTCGTACAGGTCGTTGATGTAGGCCGGGCGGTAGGGTTCGAGCAGGCCCTCCTCGGCCGCCTGCAGGAACGGATCCCCGGTGCCGCCCCACCAGATGTCGGTCTTCGGATTGGCGGCCTCGGCCCGCAACTGGGCGCCGATCTCGCCGGTGCCCTTGTGCGCCTGCAGCACCCGGATGCCGGTGGCGCGGCTGAACTCGGCCGCCGCGGCCTCGCACCAGCCGGCGTCGGTGCTGCAGAGCGCGTTGACCGTCCCCTGCGCGCCGGCGCCGGTCGCCGCCAGCAGCCCCAGGAGTGCACTGAGGAAGGCGGTGTATCTGGAACGGAAGTGGCGCATGGCGGATCCCGGGTTTCGCGAAGGAAACCGCAGGATAGCGCCTGGCGCCGCCCCCCCGATCAGCGCGGCGTGCCCGAAGTGATGCCGGCCATGCCGGTCGACTGGCCGATCGACTCGGTGTTCGAGGGATGCGCGGCCTCGATCGCGCCCTTGCGGACTTCCGCCCGCGTGAGCTGCGAATTGACCATGGGCGCCGCGGTCGACTCGCCGATGGACTCCGTGCCGGTCGGTCGCGCCGCGGCCCTGGCGCCGGCACTCACCTCGGGATTCGGCGCCGTGTTGTTCGTCTGCATCGGACGATAGTCGACCCCGTCCGACTGCGCGCTGGCGGTCATCGAGGCGAGGGCACCCAGGGTGGCGATGGCGCCGAAGGCGAGGATCTTGACGGAAGCATGCATGAGGGATCTCCTGGAGTTGCACGGGGCCGTCCCGCAGCACGCGAAGGGCGGCGCGGGCGGCCTGTTGCCACTCTAGGCAGGCCGACTGAGCGGGGAGTGAGCAAAGAATGAGCTCAGGATGAGCCCGGCAGGACCACGCGGGCCCGCAGACCCCTGCCGTCCGTCCGGTTCGCGAGCGCGATGCGCATGCCGTTGCGCAACGCCGCCGCCTGCGCGATGGCGAGGCCCAGTCCGCTGCCTCCGGGCGGCGCGCCCGCGGCCCGGAAGAAGCGGTCGAAGACGCGCTCGAGCTGGTCGGCCGGAATGCCCGGGCCGTCGTCGAGCACATCGACCACCGGCTGGCCGTCGACCCTGTGCAGCCAGACGTCGACCACCCCGCCTTCCGGTGCATAGCGCACGGCGTTGTCGATGAGGTTGTCGAACACGCTGCGCAGCTCGGCCGGCGGCGCGGAGACCAGCGCGACGATCCGGCCCTCGAAGCCGACGTCGATGCGGCGCTGGTCGGCCAGCACCATCAGCTGGCTCACGCTGTCGCGCAGCAGCATGGCGACATCGACCGATCCGCGCGAGGCCGCCGCGGGCGCATCCTGGCGCGACAGCCGCAGCAACTGCTCGATGAGATGCTGCGCGCGCTTCACCCCGCTCTCGAGCTGGGCGAAGCGCTCGCCGGCGTCGCCGGCCGGTACGTGGGCGCGCAGGTTCTCGATCTGGAGCCCGATGGCGGCCATGGGCGTGCGCAACTCGTGTGCCGCATCCTGCATGAAGCGGCGCTGCGTCGAGAGGGCCTTGCGCAGCCTGCCGAGCAGGCTGTTGTAGGCGCTCACCAGCGGCGCGATCTCCTCCGGCACGCGGGCGACGGCGACTTCGGCGATGTCGCCCTCCTCCTGCGCGGCCACGTCCCGCGCCACGGCACGCAGCGAGCGCGAGGCCGCCGAGACGATCAACAGCAGCATCAGCAGCGAGACGGGCAGCATCAGCAGGACCGGCAGGCTCTCGAACAGGGCCCGTCGAACGATGCGATTGCGGCGGAAGCCGTCGTTCTGCACCACCTGCACGCGCGGCGCATCCGCCTGCGATCCGCCTTCCAAGGTATAGACGCGCCATGCGTCCTCGCTCCCGAGGCCCAGGCGCACGTCGCTGAAACCTGGCTCGGCCTGCAGCGGCAGGACCAGCCCGGGCCAGGAGGAAGCGAGCAGCGCGCGGCCGTCCGCGCTCCAGACCTGGACGACGAAGCTGCCGCGGCGAAGCGCGTCGTCGCGGGTGGTGGCATCCAGGGTCGGCGGCCGGTGATGGGTCGCGTGCGATTCGGCCACGAGGCGCATCTGGTCGTCCATGAAGTTGTTGACCAGCCGGCCGTAGGCCACGTACGAGAACCAGACCGTGGCCGCGATCGCCACCAGGTGCAGCGCAACCAGCCACAGCAGCAGCCGTCCGCGCAGCGACCGGAGCGGGAAGGGCGCCTTCACGCCGGCACGACCCGCCAGCCGAGCCCGCGCACGTTGCGTATCGCATCGGCGCCGAGCTTGCGCCGCATGCCGTGGATCAGGACGTCGATGGCGTTGCTGGTGACCTCCTCGCCCCAGCCGTAGATGCGGTCCTCGAGCTGCTCGCGCGACAGGATCGCGCCGGGCCGCTCGAGCAGCGCGTGCAGCAGGGCGAACTCGCGCGCGGTCAGGACTTCGCGCACGCCCTTCACGATCACGTCGCGGGTCGTCAGGTCGAGCTGGAGCGCGGCGGTGCCGATCACCGAATGGGCGGCGCCGTCTCGCCGCCGCACCACGGCGCGCATGCGCGCCAGCAGCTCGCGCAGTTCGAAGGGCTTGAGCAGGTAGTCGTCGGCGCCGAGGTCGAGGGTGTGGATGCGGTCGTCGAGCCCGTCGCGCGCCGTGAGCACCAGGACCGGCGTGGCATCGCCGCGCTTGCGCGCGCGCCGCAGGACTTCGGTGCCATCTTCGCCGGGGAGGCCGAGATCGAGCAGCACGCAGGTGTAGCCGCCGTCGGCCAGGGCGCTGTGCGCCAGCACGCCGTCGCGCACCCAGTCGACCGACCATCCGGCGTTGTCGAGCGCGTGCATGAGGCCGCGGCCGATCATTTCGTCGTCTTCCACGAGCAAGGCGCGCACAGGGTCTCTCCTCGGCGTTCGACACGCCATTCCGGGCGAGGCTACGCCTGAATTCTTAGGCGCGCATGAGCATGCGGCACAAGGACGCCGGGGCGGAGTTCGCCTTCGCCTAGAAGCGCTCGTGCGGCCCCAGGTAGCGCCACTGCCCGACCGGCAGGTTGCCCAGCACCACCTGGCCGATGCGGATGCGCTTCAGGCCCACCACCTTGAGCCCGACCTGCTCGCACATGCGGCGGATCTGGCGCTTCTTGCCTTCGGTCAGCACGAAGCGCAGCTGCTCGGGGTTCTGCCAGTCGACCTTGGCCGGCTTCAGCGGCTGGCCGTCGAGGCTCAGGCCATGGCGCAGCCGGGCCAGTTCCTCGCGCGGGAAGGCGGCCTGCGAGTTCTGCGCCACCGGTCCGTAGGAGACCCGCACCAGGTATTCCTTCTCGATGCCGGAGTCCTCGCCGATCAACCGGCGCGCCACGCGGCCGTCCTGCGTCAGCACCAGCAGGCCGACCGAATCGATGTCGAGCCGGCCCGCCGGCGCGAGGCCGCGCAGCTGCGGCGGCGAGAAGCGGTTGCGGCTCGGGTCCTCGCGCCAGTGGGTGCGCGGGTTGATCAGCACCACCGCCGGCTCGTGGCCGTCCTCGGCCTGGCCGCTGACATAGCCCATCGGCTTGTGCAGCAGGATCGTGACCTGCTGCTGCTGCTGGTTCTGCGCCTTCTTGTCGACCTCGATGCGGTCGGAGGGCAGCACCTTGACGCCCATCTCGGCCACCTGGCCATTGACCTTGACCCAGCCCTGCGCGATCCAGTCGTCGGCCTCGCGGCGCGAGCACAGGCCCAGCTCGGCCATGCGCTTGTTGAGGCGGGAGGGTGCGGGGGTTTCGGACATCGCGGGTGGGATCGTGGGGCTCGGCGATGCATTGTCCGCGATCCGGGATCGTGCGTTTTTCACGCCCGCCGCTGCTGTTGCAACTCGGAGCGCCGCAGCGTGATTTCGTTGCTGTGCGCGCAGGCATCGTCTGCGTACAACCGGTGCCATGGACTGACCAAGGAGCCGCCCATGGACACCGATGCCATCGCACTGATCGTCGACGAACCGATCGCCGGCCATTTCTACTGGGTGCTGCAGAAGCAGGACGGCTGCGACTGCCGCCCCATCGATGCCGCCGAGGGGCCGATGCCGACCTACGGCGCGGCCATGATGGCCGGCATCGCGGCGCTGCAGCGGCGCGCCGACGCGCGGGACGATTCCGGGCCGCCGACGATCCACTGACGCAGCCCCGCGGGCTCGCGATCCGCGACCTCGCCCCTCTCGAATGGCGAGCACTGCAGCGCGCTCGTTCAGGCACACTCGGCGCCAGTGCGCCGCACCCTCGCGGCGCCCGAACGACGAGACATCCCATGATCCGAAAGCTGCTCACCATCGCCGCCCTGGCGCTGGCAATCACCGCCGCGCAGGCCCAGCCCTATCCCGCCAAGCCGATCCGCATGATCGTGCCCTTCCCGCCCGGCGGCGGCACCGACATCCTGTCGCGGCTGGTCGCCAACAAGCTGACCGAGGCCAGCAAGTGGACCGTGGTGCCCGACAACCGCGCCGGCGCCGGCGGCACCATCGGCATCGCCGAAGCGGTGCGCGCTGCGCCCACCGGCTACGACATGGTGATGGGCCAGAAGGACAACATGGTCGTCGCGCCCTGGCTCTACAAGAACCTCAGCTACGACCCGACCAAGGACCTGGTGGCGGTGGCGCATGTCGCCTACACGCCGGTGGTGATCGTCACCCGCAGCGACTCGAAGTTCAAGACCCTGGCCGACGTCGTCAATGCCGCCCGCGCGGCGCCCGATTCGATCACCTACGGCTCGCCCGGCAACGGCACCACGATCCACCTGGCCGGCGAGATCTTCAAGACCGCCGCCAACATCAAGATGCGCCATGTGCCCTACAAGGGCTCGAACGCCGCGATGATGGACGTGCTGGCCGGCAACGTCGACCTCATGGTGTCGTCGCTGCCCTCGGCCATGAGCCAGATCCAGGGCGGCAAGCTGCGCCCGCTGGCCGTGACCTCGGCCCGCCGCAGCAGCTCGCTGCCGGATGTGCCCACGGTCGCCGAACTGGGCTACAAGGGCTTCGACGTCAGCACCTGGTATGGCCTCTTCATGCCCGCCGGGACGCCAAAGGAGATCGTCACGACCGTGAACGCCGAGGTCAACAGGCTGCTGGCGACACCCGAAATGAAGGCCGCGATCATCGCCCAGGGCGCAGAGCCGCAGGCCATGACGCCGCAGGAACTCGAAACCCTGCTGAAGACCGACTACCTGAAGTGGAAGGGCATCGTGCAAGCCTCGGGCGCAACCATTGAGTAACCCCCCAGGTCGGGCTCACTGCGTGTAGCCCTCCCACCCCCTGCCAGGGGCAACACCTGCGGCCCGGCGAAGCCGGTTCCGCGGTGGGACTGTTGCTCGCCCCCAGGTTGGGCTCACTTCGTGTAGCCCGCCCACCCCCTGCCGGGGGCAACACCAGCGGCCCGGCGAAGCCGGTTCCGCGGTGGGACTGTTGCTCGCCCCCAGGTTGGGCTCACTTCGTGTAGCCCGCCCACCCCCTGCCGGGGGCAACACCAGCGGCCCGGCGGAGCCGGTTCCGCGGTGTTTCACCAACGGGCCAGGCTGCGCCGGCCGGGTGGGGTCAGTCTCGGATATCGGCCACCGGATTGCTGCCGAAATCGGGGCGTTCCAGGTACTTGAGGATCTTGGCGGCGGCCGAGGCCGGACTGTCGAGCAGGCCGTCGGCCTTGAGCTTCTCGAAGCGCACGCGGTCCGGGAACATGTCGGCTTCGCTGGCGCGCAAGGCCACCTGCATGTCGGTGTCGATGACGCCGGGCGCCAGCGACACGATGCGCGCGCCACCGGCCACGGTTTTCTCCTCGAGCGCCACGGCGCGCGAGAAATGGTCCATGCCGGCCTTGGCGGCGCAGTAGGGGGCCTGGCTGCCCATCGCGTTGCGGCCCAGGCCGGAGGAGATGTTGAGCACCTTGCGCTCGGCGCGCCAGCCCTTGGTGGCACCGAGAAAGGCGGACGTCAGCAGCATCGGCGCTTCGAGTCCGACGCGCAGCGCCTGCGCCAGCTCGCTCGCCACCGCCTCCGACAAGGGGCGCGGGCGGCCGACCGTGCCGGCGTTGTTGATCAGGGTGGCGCTGTCGAAGGCGCCGGCGTCGAGGCCCTGCAGCCAGGCCGCCAGCCGCGCCGCGGCCGGCACCGGGTCGGACAGGTCCAGCTGCCACTGCGCCAGCTCGGCGCCGGTCTCGCGGGCACGGGCGGCGAGTTGCGCGTCGCCGTGGCGGGAAATGCAGAGCAGCCGCTGGCCCGGTTGCAGCAGTTGCTCGGCCATGGCGCGGCCCAGGCCACGGGAGGCGCCGGTGATGATGGCGAGACGGGATGATTTCATGGTGTTTTGTGGCAATTTCGTGAGCAAAGGCGCGTCGGCAGCCATTGCGCGCCGGCCGACTCTTCCAATGGTATCGGCGCCTGACTAGAATCGGCCGGCTTCCACACCCTCAGGCCATGCCCACCCACTACCAAGCCGCGAGCGAGCCAGGTGACTTCGCCCAGCGCTTCGGTCTGGCCTGCAATCCCGAGGCATCGATCGTGCGGCCGGGCCAGCAGGGCCTGTTCGTGCGACGCCCTCGTGCCGACGGCGCGGCCCAGGAGGCGCTGGGCCGGTTCCAGATCGCCCCCGGGCGCTGGGGCCTGATCCCGCTGTTCAGCAAGGACGGCCAGGATCGCAACACCCATGAGGCGTGCGGCGAGACCGCCTTCGCCGAACGCAACTTCTACCAACCGTGGAAGCGCGGCCATCGCTGCGTGATCCTTGCCGATGCGCTGTTCCAGGCCGGAGGCGGCGACGGCGAGACCGTGCGCGTGTCGCGAACCGACGGCCAGCCGCTCGCGCTGGCTGGGCTCTGGAACGGCTGGCGCTCGCCCGCCGGCGAGTGCGTGGAGAGCTTTGCGCTGCTGACCTTCGGTGCGCCTGGCAACCCGGAGCAGCGCCGCAGCGCGATCCTGCGCGACGCCTGGATCGACGACTGGCTCCACTGTCCGGTGGAGGAAACCGCGGCCTACCTGCGGCCTTATGCCGACGACAAGCTGGTGCGGCAGGTCCTGCCGGTCGGCATCGCGGTCTAGGGTCTGGCCACCGACACGCCCGCGCGCAGCGCCGCCAGGTCGATCACGCGCAGTCCGCCGTACTCGACCCGGATGGCGCCCCGCGCCTGCAAGGTGCGCAGGGCCTCGTTGACCCGCTGGCGCGAAAGCCCGACCAGGTAGGCCAGTTCCTGCTGCGTGATGCGCAGCAGTTCGCCCACGCCCGGGAACAGCACCGGGTTGAACAGCGCCGCGAGGTTGCGCGCCACGCGCACGTCGGGGTCGTTGAGGCGGTCGGTCTCGCGCGCGGCGATGAACTGGGCCAGGCGCTCGTTGAGCTGGTTCATCACGAAGCGGTTGAAGCCGATCGAGTGGTCGAGCAGCCAGTGGAAGTCGTCCGTCGGCAATCCGCCCACCACGCTGTGCCGCAGTGCCTGGACGTTGTAGCGGTAGGGCTCGCGCTTGAGCACGGTGCCCTCGCCGAACCAGCCCCCCGGCGGCAGGCCGCTGTAGGTCATCGAGGTGCCGTCGGCGTTGTCATTGCTCATCTTGAGCAACCCTGCAATGACGCCGAACCAGTAGGTCGGTGGCCGGCCGATGCGGCAGACCAGGTCGCCCGGCTCGGCCTCGCCGACCACCACCGCCGCTTCGGCGCGCCGCCGCTCGGGGAGCGTGAGCGCCTCCATCCATGGGATGCTGGCGAGTTCGTCGCCGCTGGCCGGCCGCACGCGGTCGCGGATCGATGAAGTGCCGCTGTCAGTGCCGACGCGCATCGGGAAACTCCGGGGAGTAGTGTCCCTAGGATTGTCGTTGAAACGACAAGTTGGCGTCAAAGTTGGTCCTACAGTCCGCCCATCGTGCAGACCACAGACCCTACCTTCCCCCGCCTGTTGCTGGCCCATGCGCAGCAGCAGCCCGATGCCCCCGCGGTGCGCGAGAAGGATCTCGGCATCTGGCAGAGCTGGCGCTGGGCGGACGTCGCGCGCGAGGTGCGCGAGTTCGCCTGCGGACTGGCGAGCCTGGGCTTCAAGGCCGGCGACAACCTGGCGATCGTCGGCGCCAACCGGCCGCACCTCTACATGGCGGTGATCGCGGCGCAAAGCCTGCGCGGCGTGCCGGTGCCGCTCTACCAGGACGCGGTGGCCGGCGAGATGGTCTTCATGCTCGAGGACGCCGCCGTCGAGTTCGTGATCGCCGAGGACCAGGAGCAGGTCGACAAGCTGCTCGAATGCCGAGAGACCCGACCGGCCATCCGCCACATCATCTACGACGACCCGCGCGGGCTTCGCCACTACGACCAGCCCGGGCTGCTGAGCTACGAGAAGCTGTGCGAACTCGGCCGCGCCTGGGACGCCGCGCATCCCGATTTCTTCGCGCAGAGCGTGGCGGCCGGCGAGGCCTCCGACGTTGCCGTGATCCTCTACACCTCGGGCACCACCGGGCGCCCCAAGGGCGTCTGCCAGACCCATGCGAGCTTCATCGCGGCGGGCCGCGGCGGCGTCGAGACCGACCGGCTCGGCCCCGGCGACAACATCATGAGCTACCTGCCGATGGCCTGGGTCGGCGACCACCTGTTCTCGGTCGCCCAGTGGCTGGTCGGCGGCTTCACGCTCAACTGCCCGGAGTCGGCCGAGACCGTGATGAACGACATGCGCGAGATCGGGCCCAGCTACTACTTCGGCCCGCCGCGCACCTTCGAGGGCCTGCTGACGGCGGTGTCGATCCGCATGGAGGACGCGGCCGCACCCAAGCGCTGGCTGTACGCAAAGTTCATGACGCTGGCGCGGCGCGTGGGCGCCGACATCCTCAACGGCGCGCCGGTCGGCGCCATGGACCGGCTGGTGTACGCGCTCGGCGACCTGATGGTCTACGGGCCGCTGCGCAATGTGCTCGGCATGAGCCGCATCCGGGTGGCCTATACCGCGGGCGCGGCGATCGGACCCGACCTGTTCCGCTTCTACCGCTCGATCGGCGTCAACCTGAAGCAGTTCTACGGCCAGACCGAAACCTGCGCCTATGTCTGCCTGCAGCGCGACGGCAAGGTCAAGCTGCAGACCGTGGGCAGCGCGGCGCCCGGCATCGAGCTGCGGATCGCGGACGACGGCGAAGTGCTGGTGCGCGGCGTGTCGGTGCTGCAGGGCTACTACAAGCGGCCCGACGCCACCGCCGAGGTGCTCGATGCCGACGGCTACTTCCACACCGGCGACGCCGGCGTGCTGGATGCCGAAGGCCACCTGCGCATCATCGACCGCGCCAAGGACGTCGGCCGCATGCACGGCGGCGCGATGTTCGCACCCAACTACATCGAGAACAAGCTCAAGTTCTTTCCGCAGATCAAGGAAGCCGTCTGCTTCGGCGATGCGCGCGACGAGGTCTGCGCCTTCGTCAACATCGACTACGAGGCGGTCGGCAACTGGGCCGAGCGGCGCGGCCTGGCCTACGGCGGCTATGTCGACCTGGCGGGCAAGCCCGAGGTGCTCACGCTGGTGGCCGAGTGCATCGCCAAGGTCAACGCCGACCTGGCGACCGAGGACGGCATGGGCGACACCCAGATCGCGCGTTTCCTGGTGCTGCACAAGGAACTGGACCCCGACGACGACGAGCTGACGCGCACGCGCAAGGTGCGGCGCGGCTTCATCGCGGGCAAGTACGCGGTGCTGATCGATGCGCTGTACGGCGGCAGGACCGAGCAGTACATCGAGACGCAGGTCAAGTTCGAGGATGGCCGCACCGGCTTGGTCAGTGCGACGCTGAAGATCGTCGATGCCAAGCGCTTTCCACCGATGAAGGCAGCGGCATGAGCGGTAGAAAAATCGGCGACGTCATCCTCGACGTGCAGAACATTTCCTTGAGCTTCGGCGGCGTCAAGGCGCTGACCGACATCAGCTTCGACGTCCGCGAGCACGAGGTGCGCGCGATCATCGGGCCCAACGGCGCGGGCAAGAGCTCGATGCTCAACTGCATCAACGGCGTCTACCAGCCGCAGCAAGGCGAGATCACTTTCCGCGGCCGGCACTTCAAGCACATGAACTCGCGCCAGGTGGCCGAGATGGGCGTGGCGCGCACCTTCCAGAACCTGGCGCTGTTCAAGGGCATGAGCGTGCTCGACAACATCATGACCGGGCGCAACCTCAAGATGAAGAGCGGCCTGCTGGCCCAGGCGCTGCGCTGGGGCCCCGCCGAGCGCGAGGAGATCGCGCAGCGCGAGTTCGTCGAGCGCATCATCGACTTCCTCGAGATCCAGCTGCACCGCAAGACGCCCGTGGGCCGCCTGCCCTACGGCCTGCAGAAGCGGGTCGACCTCGGCCGGGCGCTGGCGATGGAGCCGCAGGTGCTGCTGCTCGACGAGCCGATGGCCGGCATGAACGTGGAGGAGAAGCAGGACATGAGCCGCTTCATCCTCGACGTCAACGACGAGTTCGGCACCACGATCGTGCTGATCGAGCACGACATGGGCGTGGTCATGGACATCTCGGACCGCGTGGTGGTGCTCGACTACGGCAAGAAGATCGGCGACGGCACGCCGCACGAGGTTCGCAACAACGAGGACGTGATCCGGGCATACCTGGGCGTGGAGCACTGACATGGGATTTTTCCTCGAAACACTCTTCGGCGGCCTGATGGTGGGCATGTTGTATTCGCTGATCGCGATCGGCTTCGTGCTGATCTACAAGGCCTCGGGCGTCTTCAACTTCGCGCAGGGCGCCATGGTGCTGTTCGCGGCACTCGCGATGGCGCGCTTCGCCGAGTGGCTGCCGCGCTGGCTCGGTTTCGAGAGCCTGGTGCTGGCCAACCTGCTGGCCTTCGTCGCCGCAATGGCGGTGATGATCGCGGTGGCCTGGCTGATCGAGCGGCTGGTGCTCTCCAGACTGGTCAACCAGGAAGGCATCACGCTGCTGATGGCGACGCTGGGCATCGCCTACTTCCTCGACGGCCTGGGCCAGACGCTGTTCGGCAACGACATCTACAAGATCGACGTCGGCATGCCCAAGGAGCCGATGATGGTGCTCGAGAACCTGTTCCAGGGCGGCCTGCTGCTGAGCCGCGAGGACCTGATCGCGGCGCTGGTGGCCGCCGCGCTGGTGGTGGTGCTGGCGCTGTTCTTCCAGAAGACCTCCACCGGACGCGCCCTGCGCGCAGTGGCCGACGACCACCAGGCCGCGCAGTCGATCGGCATTCCGCTGAACCGCATCTGGGTCATCGTCTGGTCGGTGGCGGGCTTCGCGGCGCTGGTCGCCGGCATCATCTGGGGCTCCAAGCTCGGCGTCCAGTTCTCGCTCTCGCTGGTGGCGCTGAAGGCGCTGCCGGTGGTGATCCTCGGCGGCCTGACCTCGATCCCGGGCGCGATCATCGGCGGCTTGCTGATCGGCGTCGGCGAGAAGCTGTCGGAGATCTACCTCGGCCCGATGCTCGGCGGCGGGATCGAGATCTGGTTCGCCTACGTGCTGGCACTGGTCTTCCTGCTGGTCCGGCCGCAAGGCCTGTTCGGCGAAAAAATCATCGATCGGGTTTGAACATGCACCCCCACGCTCTTCACTTCGTGAATCGCTGCCCCCCCAGGGAGCGCTCAGTGCCCTTCGGGCGGCCGGGCGGGCACTGACATGTTCTACAGAGAAAACGGCCAGTTCAAATCGAGCTACCGCGCCGACCAGCAGATCTTCCCGATCCTGCAGGACCGCGTGCTGATGCTCGTGCTGCTTGTCTTCGCCTTCGCGGTGGTGCCCCTGACCGCGCCCGAGTACTGGTTCCGCGCGATCCTGATCCCCTTCCTGATCCTGTCGCTGGCGGCGCTGGGCCTCAACATCCTGGTCGGCTATTGCGGCCAGATCTCGCTCGGCACCGGTGCCTTCATGGCGGTCGGCGCCTATGCGGCCTACAACTTCCACGTCCGCATCGAGGGCATGCCGCTGCTGCTGTCGCTGCTGCTGGGCGGGCTGTGCTCGACCGCGGTCGGCGTGCTCTTCGGCATCCCGAGCCTGCGCATCAAGGGCCTGTATCTCGCGGTGGCCACCCTGGCGGCGCAGTTCTTCGTCGACTGGGCCTTCCTGCGCATCAACTGGTTCACCAACAACTCGTCCTCGGGCTCGGTCAGCGTGTCGAGCCTGTCCCTGTTCGGACTGCCGATCGAGACCGCGGTGCAGAAGTACCTGCTGTGCCTGAGCCTGCTGGCCGTGTTCGCGCTGATGGCGAAGAACCTGGTGCGCAGTTCCATCGGCCGCGAATGGATGGCGATGCGCGACATGGACGTGGCGGCCGCGGTGATCGGCATCCGCCCGGTGTATGCCAAGCTGACCGCCTTCGCGGTGAGTTCCTTCATCGTCGGCGTGGCCGGCGCGCTGTGGGGCTTCGTGCACCTGGGCACCTGGGAGCCGGCGGCCTTCAACATCGACCGCTCGTTCCAGCTCCTCTTCATGGTGATCATCGGCGGCCTCGGCTCGATCATGGGCAGCTTCTTCGGCGCCGCCTTCATCGTGCTGCTGCCGATCCTGCTCAACCAGCTGCCGGGCTGGTTCGGAATCTCGATCTCGACCGCCTTCGCCTCACACCTCGAATTCATGATCTTCGGCGCCCTGATCGTGTTCTTTCTGATCGTCGAGCCGCACGGCCTGGCGCGCCTGTGGTCGACCGCCAAGGAGAAGCTGCGCCTCTGGCCCTTCCCGCATTGATCCCTCGACATTCGTTCGCAACAACCCCTAGGAGACAGGCATGAAACTCAAATCGCTCGCTGCGACCGCCGCCCTCGCGGCCGCCACCTTCGGCGCGCTGCTCGCGCCCTCGCTCGTGCAGGCGCAGGCCAAGGAACAGTTCTTCCCCCTGCTGGTCTACCGCACCGGCCCCTATGCGCCGAACGGCACGCCCTGGGCCAACGGCAAGCAGGACTACATCAAGTACATCAACGCCACCGGCGGCATCAACGGCGTGAAGATCGCCTACGAGGAATGCGAGACCGGCTACGCCACCGACAAGGGCGTCGAATGCTACGAGCGCCTCAAGGACAAGGGCGCGACCCTGATCGACCCGCAGGCGACCGGCATCACCTTCGCGCTGACCGACAAGGCGCCGGTCGACAAGATCCCGCTGATCACGCTCGGCTACGGCCTGTCGGCCTCGCAGGACGGCAACACGTTCAAGTGGAACTTCCCGCTGATGGGCAGCTACTGGACCGCGGCCGACATCCTGATCCAGCACATCGCCAAGAAAGAAGGCGGCGCCGACAAGCTCAAGGGCAAGAAGATCACGCTGGTCTACCACGACTCGCCGTTCGGCAAGGAGCCGATCCCGCTGCTGCAGGAACGCGCGAAGATGAATGGCTTCGAGCTGTTGCTGATCCCGGTCGCGGCGCCCGGCATCGAGCAGAAGTCGGCCTGGCTGCAGGTGCGCCAGTCGCGGCCCGACTACGTGCTGCTGTGGGGCTGGGGCGTGATGAACTCCACCGCGCTCAAGGAAGCCGTCGCCACCGGCTACCCGCGCGAGAAGATGTACGGCGTCTGGTGGGCCGGCGCCGAACCCGACGTGAAGGACGTGGGCGCGAACGCCAAGGGCTACAACGCGCTGGCGCTCAACAGCGCGGGCACGCAACCGAAGGTGATGCAGGAGATCCTCAAGAACGTGCATGACAAGGGCCAGGGCACGGGCCCGAAGGACGAGGTCGGCTCGGTGCTCTACACGCGCGGCGTGATCATCCAGATGCTCGGCATCGAGGCGGTCAAGCGGGCGCAGGAGCGCTTCGGCAAGGGCAAGGTCATGAGCGGCGAGCAGGTGCGATGGGGCCTCGAGAACCTCGCGCTCGACCAGAAGAAGCTCGACGCGCTGGGCTTCACGGGCGTGATGCGGCCGATCAGCACCTCCTGCCAGGACCACATGGGCTCGACCTGGGCCCGCATCGAAACCTGGGACGGCAGCAAGTGGAACATCGCGCCCGACTGGTACGAGGCCGACGAGCAGATCATCAAGCCGATGGTCAAGGCGGCGGGCGAGAAGTACGCAGGCGAGAAGAAGTTGAACCGGCGCGACGCCGCCGACTGCAGCGCCTGACGTTGGCCGCCCCATGAGCGAACGCAAGATCCTGCTCGACGTCAAGGGCATCGAGGTCATCTACAACCACGTGATCCTGGTGCTCAAGGGCGTTTCCCTGACCGTGCCCGAAGGCGGCATCGTGGCGCTGCTGGGCGGCAACGGCGCGGGCAAGACGACCACCCTGCGCGCCGTGTCGAACCTGCTGGCCGGCGAGCGCGGCGCGGTGACCAAGGGCACGATCGAGCTGCGCGGCGAACGCATCGAAGCGCTGTCGCCGGCCGAGCTGGTGCAGCGCGGCCTGATCCAGGTGATGGAAGGCCGCCACTGCTTCGCCCATCTGTCGATCGAGGACAACCTGATGACCGGCGCCTACACGCGGGTGGACGGCAAGGCCGCGGTCGCGCAGACGCTCGAGAAGGTCTACGCCTATTTCCCGCGGCTGAAGACGCGGCGCGCCTCGCAGGCGGCCTACACCTCGGGCGGCGAGCAGCAGATGTGCGCCATCGGCCGCGCGCTGATGGCCAACCCCAACATGGTGCTGCTCGACGAGCCCTCGATGGGGCTGGCGCCGCAGATCGTCGACGAGGTGTTCGGCATCGTGAAGGACCTCAACGAGAAGGAAGGCGTGACCTTCCTGCTCGCCGAGCAGAACACCAACATGGCGCTGCGCTATGCCGACTACGGCTACATCCTCGAGAACGGCCGCATCGTCATGGACGGCGAGGCGAAGAGCCTGCGCGAGAACGAAGACGTCAAGGAGTTCTACCTCGGCGTCGGCGGTGCGGACCGCAAGAGCTTCCGCGACGTGAAGAGCTACAAGCGCAGAAAGCGGTGGTTGGCATGACGGATTTCTACGATGCGCTCGAAGTGCGCGACCCGGCCGAGCGCGAGCGCGACCTGCTGGCGGCGCTGCCGAAACAGATCCTGCAGGCGCAGTCCGCGACCGCGGCCTTCGCGAAGATCCTCGACGGCGTGAAGCCGGCCGAGGTGGCGAGCCGCGATGCGCTGGCGAAGCTGCCGGTGACGCGCAAGTCCGAGCTGCTCGCGCTGCAGAAGGAGCGCCGCGCGAGCGACCCCTTCGGCGGCTTCTCGGCGATCCGCTTCGGCTCGCGCATGCCGCGCGTGTTCGCGAGCCCCGGCACCCTCTACGAGCCCGAGGGCGAGGCAGCGGACTATTGGCGAACCGCGCGTGCGCTGTACGCGGCGGGCTTTCGCCGCGGCGAGCTGGTGCACAACTGCTTCAGCTACCACATGACGCCGGCCGGCTCGATCATGGAAAGCGGCGCCCGCGCGCTCGGCTGCACCGTGTTCGCGGGCGGCACCGGGCAGACCGAGCAGCAGGTGGAGGCGATCGCCGAACTGCGGCCGGCGGGCTACGTCGGCACGCCCAGCTTCCTGAAAATCCTGATCGAGAAGGCGGCCGAGAAGAAGATCGCACTCGGCACCCTGGACAAGGCGCTGGTGTCGGGCGAGGCCTTTCCGCCCAGCCTGCGCGACTGGATCGCCGAGCGCGGTGTGACCGGCATCCAGTGCTACGCGACCGCCGACCTGGGCCTGGTCGCCTACGAGACCAACGCCCGCGAGGGCCTGGTCCTCGATGAAGGCGTGATCGTCGAGATCGTGCGGCCCGGCACCGGGGACCCGGTGCCCGTAGGCGAAGTCGGCGAAGTCGTCGTCACCACCCTGAACCCCGACTATCCGCTGGTCCGTTTCGGCACCGGCGACCTGTCGGCGCTGCTGCCCGGACACTGTCCGACCGGCCGCAGCAACGCGCGCATCCGGGGCTGGCTCGGCCGTGCCGACCAGACCACCAAGGTGCGCGGCATGTTCGTCCACCCCGGCCAGGTGGCCGAGATCGTGCGCCGCTTTCCCGAAGTGCAGCGCGCGCGGCTGGTGGTCGAGGGCGAGATGGCCAACGACCGCATGACGCTGAGGCTCGAGTGCCCGGCGCCGCCGGAAGGCCTGGCCGAACGCATCGCCGAAGCGATCCGCGACGTCACGAAGCTGCGCGGCGCGGTCGAATGGGCAGCGCCCGGCAGCCTTCCGAACGACGGCAAGGTGATCGAAGATGCACGCAGCTACCGATAAGAGCGAAGATGTCGGCCGCGAACAGGAAGCTTCGACATGACACTCCTTGACCAATACCAGCAAAAGCGCATGCCGGCCGCGGAGGCGGTGCGCCAGGTGCACGACGGTGACCTGATCATCGTTCCCACGGGCGTCGGCGAGCCGCCCACGCTGCTCACCGCCCTGTCCGAGCAGCGGCTGGACTTCCGCGACGTCAAAGTGGCGCAGATCCTGGCGATGCGCAAGTACGCCTACATCGACCGGGAGACCTCGCAGCACGTGCGCCACGTGGCCCTCTTCTTCGGCGGCGCGACCCGCGCCGGCGGGCAGGAAGGGTGGATCGACTTCATCCCGAACTATTTCTCGGAGATCCCGGCGCAGATCGAGCGCGGGCAGATCCCCGCCGACGTGGTGTTCAGCATGGCCTCGCCGATGGATGCCCACGGCTACTTCGCGCTCAGCCTCGGGGCCGACTACACGATGGCGGCCGTGGCCCGGGCCCGCGCGGTGGTGCTCGAGGTCAACCCCAACGTTCCGTTCGCCAACGGCAACTGCCATGTCCACATCTCGCAGGTCGCAGCCCTGGTGGAAAGCAGCGACCCGGTGCTCGAGGTCGGGCTGCCGAAGATCGGGCCGGTGCAGCAGGCCATCGGCAAGCATGTCGCCGACCTGATCGAGAACGGATCGACTTTGCAGATCGGCTACGGTGGCATCCCCGACGCGGTGGTCATGCAGCTCACCCACAAGCACGACCTCGGCATCCACACCGAGATGCTGGGCGACGGCATCCTGACCCTGATCGAGGCCGGCGTGGTCACCAACCGGCGCAAGAACTACCTGCCGGGCAAGACGGTGGCGACCTTCGCGCTGGGATCGAGCAAGCTGTACCGCTTCATGGACCGCAACCCGTCGGTGGAGATCCATCCGGTCGACTTCACCAACGCCCCGGCGCTGGCGGGGCTCAACGACAACCTGGTCGCCATCAACGCCACGCTGCAGATCGACCTGCTCGGGCAATGCGGCTCGGAAAGCCTGGGCCACGCGCCCTTTTCCGGCACCGGCGGGCAGTCCGACTTCGTGCGTGCCGCCAACCGCTCGCGCGGCGGCAAGGCCTTCATCGTGCTGCCCTCGACCGCCAAGGGCGACACGCTGTCGCGCATCGTCCCTTCGCTGTCGCCCGGCACGCATGTGAGCACGAGCAAGAACGACATCAACTACGTGGTGACGGAATACGGCGTCGCCCAGCTGCGCGGCAAGTCGGCCAAGCAGCGGGCGCAGGAACTGATCGCCATCGCCCACCCGGACTTCCGCGCCGAGCTGACCGAGCAGGCGAGGCACGCGAAGCTGATTTGACACTGCGCGGCAATGCGCGGCGGCACGGTTCGTGCGAGCGACAGGCGGCCAGCGTCATGGTGACGAGCGCCCTTCTTCTCCTGCGATGACCCACTCCTTCTTCCAGCCCCCCGTCGGCGACCGCTTCGCCCTGCGCAACCTGCGCGGGCCCCGCTGCCTGGTGCAGCCCGAAGCGCCCGACCGCGCCGGCGACGCGCTTTGTGCCATCGACCTGCTGGTCGACCGCGGCCGCATCGCCGCCATCGAAGCCGCGGGCACGCTGCCGGCCGAACTCGGCCCCGACCTCGACGCGTCGATGGTGCTGCCGGGCATGGTCGACTGCCACACGCACCTCGACAAGGGCCACATCTGGCCGCGCCAGGCCAATCCGACCGGCGACGGCGCGGGCGCCTCGGCCGCGACGATGCGCGACCGCCAGGCGCACTGGAACGCCGAGGACGTGCGCCGGCGCATGGAGTTCGGGCTCGCCACCGCCTACGCCAAGGGCGTGGTCGCGATCAGCACCCACCTCGACTCGCTGGCGCCGCAGGCCTCGATCTCGTTCCCGGTGCTGCGCGAGGTGCGCGAGCGCTGGGCCGGGCGGGTCGACCTGCAGGTGTCCTCGATCGCGCCGCTCGACGTCTTCCTGACCGACGAAGGCCGCCAATTGGCCGATATCGTGGCCGACAGCGGCGGCAAGCTGGGCTGCGTGACACGCTCCGCGGCCCATCCGAGCGAGCCGATGCCGCCGGACCTCGACGAGGCCCTGGTGCGCGTGTTCACCCTGGCCACCGAGCGCGGGCTCGACCTCGACCTGCATGTGGACGAGTCGACCGACCCGCGCTCGCGCGCGCTGATCCGCGTCGCGCGCACGGCGCAGGCCCAGGATTTCAAGGGCCGCATCCTGTGCGGCCACGTCACCTCGCTGGCCCTGCAGACCGACGAATTCATCGAGGAGACGATTGCCGCCTGCCGCGATGCCGGCATCGACATCGTGAGCCTGCCGACCGTCAACATGTACCTGCAGGACCGCAGCGCCGGGGCGCGCACGCCGCGCTGGCGCGGCGTGACCGTGCTGCACGAGATGAAGGCGCGCGGCCTGCGGGTGGCGGTGGCGGGCGACAACTGCCGCGACCCCTTCTATGCCTACGGCGACCACGACATGCTCGACACCTTCACCCAGGCCGTGAAGATCCTGCACCTGGACCATCCGCTGGGCGACTGGATCCGCGCCGCGACCGAAACGCCGGCGGCCATCCTGGGCATCGACCGCGGCGTGCTGAAGACCGGCGCGCCCGCCGACCTGCTGGTGCTCAAGGCCCGCAGCTATTCGGAGATGCTGTCGCGCACCCAGTTCGACCGCACCGTGCTGCGCGCCGGCCGCGCGATCGACACCACCCTGCCCGACTACCGACTGCTCGACGACCTCATGGTCGGCTGAGGCCCCCGGCGCAAGTTCAGCGACGATCCCCGGAGATGTAGTGCTGCAACTGCTCGATGATGAAGGTCTGCTCGGAGATGATGCTCTTGACCAGGTCTCCGATCGAGATCAGGCCGACCAGCTTGCCGTTGTCGATGACCGGCAGGTGGCGGATGCGGCTCTGGGTCATCAGCGCCATGCAGTCCTCCGTGGTCTGGTCCGGCCGCACGTAGATCACGGCCGACGTCATGACATCGCGCAACGGCGTGTCCCTGGACGAGCGGGCCAGCAGCACGACCTTGCGCGCGTAGTCCCGCTCGGTGACCATGCCGACGATCTTGTCGCCCTCCATCACGAGCAGCGCGCCGACATTCTTCTCGGCCATCAGCGCGACCGCCTCGTACACCGTTGCCGAGGGCGCGATCGAATGAACGGTCGCATCGCCCTTGGCCATGAGGATTTCCGCCACAGATTTCATGAGTTGTATTCTGCGCGGGCCGCGCGGCCGCCACAAGCGGCGCGCAAAACTCGACACCCCATGTAACTTATGGACACGATCTCAGGCGGCTGCGGCAATTGCGGCAGCCCCTTGGGCACGCCGGCGCGCCCCCGATAGCGCCCATGCCGAAATCCGTGCGTTCGCTCACATTCCTTGGTCTGAATCAAGGGCTTGGCGGTAGTCAGGCTCCGGTCAGCCGATAAGATCGCGGCCTTTTCTACTCGGAGACAGCATGAACAAACTGCTCGCAATCGCCGCGCTGGCCGTGTTCGCGGTGGGCGTACAGGCCCAGGATTTCCCGGGCGGCAAGCCCATCAGCATCGTGGTGCCGTTCGCCGCGGGCGGACCGACCGACCGCGTCGCGCGCGACCTCGCCGAAGCGCTGCGCAAACCGCTGGGCGGCGGCAGCATCGTGATCGACAACGTGCCCGGTGCCGGCAGCTCGATCGGCGCCGCCAAGGTGGCGCGCGCCAACCCGGACGGCTACACCCTGCTGCTGAACCACATCGGCATGTCGACCATCCCCACCCTGGTGCGCAACGTGCCCTTCAAGGTCGAGACCGGCTTCGAGTACCTCGGCATCGTCAACGACGTCCCGATGACGCTGATCGCCAAGCCGCAGATGGCGGCCAGCAACTACAAGGAACTCAGCGCCTGGATCGCCGCCAACAAGGGCAAGATCAACCTCGGCAACGCCGGCGTCGGATCGGCCTCGCACCTGTGCGGCCTGCTGTTCCAGACCGCGACCAAGACCGAGATGACGCCGGTGCCTTACAAGGGCACGGCGCCCGCCATCACCGACCTGATCGGCGGCCAGATCGACCTCTTGTGCGACCAGACCACCAACACCTCGCCGCAGATCGAGGCCAAGAAGGTCAAGGCCTACGCCGTGACCACGTCGAAGCGCCTGACGACGCCGCTGCTGAAGGACCTGCCGACGCTGCAGGAAGAGGGCCTGAAGGGCTTCGAGGTCACGATCTGGCACGGCCTCTACGCGCCCAAGGGCACGCCGCCGGCCATCACCAAGAAGCTCAACGACGCGCTCAAGGTGGCCTTGAAGGACCCCGAGTTCATCAAGAAGCAGGAAGGCCTGGGCGCCGTGGTGGCGACCGATGGCCGCATCGAGCCCGAGGGCCACAAGCAGTTCGTGGCGGCCGAGATCGCCAAGTGGAGCCCGATCATCAAGGCCGCCGGCGTCTACGCTGACTAGCCTTCGCTCGCCCCCAGGTTGCCCCGCACTTCGTGTCGGGGCGCCCACCCCCTGCCGGGGGCGCAGTCAGCGGCCCGGCAAAGCCGGTTCCGCGACTGCCCACCAACAGGCGTGCGCTGCGCGCCGCCGGAGAACAAGCACGGCGCCTCTTCTTCTTTCCCCGGCCGGCGCAGCCAGGCCCGTTGGTGAAACACCGCGGAACCGGCTTCGCCGGGCCGCTGGTGTTGCCCCCGGCAGGGGGTGGGCGCCCGGACACGAAGTGCCGGGCAACCTGGGGGCGAGCAACTATTTCGGCCGGATGGCGTCGGCGGTGCCCTGGATGAAGGCCTTGATCTTGTCGACATCCTCGGGCGTCAGCTTGCCGCTGAAGTCCGGCATGCCGCGCTCGGTGGCCGGGCCCTTGAAGACGAACTTGTCGAGGTTCTCGATGAAGGCCGAATTCATGTAGCCGAGGTTCGGGATGTTGCCGCCGCGGTCGACGCCGGGCACGCCGTGGCAGAACACGCAGTTGCTCACGTACAGGTAGGTCCCTGCCTCCACCTTGGCGGGGTCGTACTTGACGCCCTGCAGCAGCTTGTCCATGCGGTACTGCACGAACTCCGGCTTGGGCGCGTTGCCGCCGACCGCGAAGGTGTAGACCGTGCCGGGCCCCTGCCGCTCGGTGGCGCGCTGGGCCAGCCCGTAGACGCCGCCCCAGCCGACCGCCACCGACACGTACTGCTTGCCGTCGACCATGAAGGTGGCCGGTGCGGCGACCACGCCGGTGCCGGTCGGCGTCTCCCAGAGCTTCTCGCCGGATTTGGCGTTGTAGGCCACCAGCCGACCATCGGCCGTGCCCTGGAACACCAGATTGCCGGCGGTGGTCAGGGTGCCGCCGTTCCACGGCGACACGTAGTCGACGCCCCAGGCCTCCTTCTGCGCGATCGGGTCCCAGGCGACCAGGCGGCCCATCGGCTTGCTGGTCGGCGGCTCGGCGTTGACCAACTTGGCGGTGTTCCAGCCCAGTGCCGCATGCGGCCGGCCCGGTGCGTTCTCGTTGAACTTCCAGTCCTTGTCGTCCATCAGGTTGAGCGGCACGTGCTGGGCCGGCAGGTAGGCCAGCCCGGTCTGCGGGTTGTAGGACATCGGATGCCAGTTGTGGGCGCCGAAGGGGCCCGGGATGCTGTCGTTGGGCTTGGCGCCATCGCGCGCCGAGGCGACCTCGATCGGGCGCCCGTTCTTGTCGTAGCCGGTGGCCCAGTTCACGTCGACGAAGTTCTTGGCCGAGATGAACTTGCCGTTGGTGCGGTCGATGACGAAGAAGAAGCCGTTCTTGGGCGCATGCAGGATCACCTTGCGCGGCTTGCCGCCGATCTTGATGTCGGCCAGGATCATCGGCTGGGTCGAGGTGTAGTCCCAGTTGTCGCCGGGCGTCTCCTGGTAGTGCCACTTGTACGCCCCGGTGTCGGGATCGAGCGCCACGATCGATGCCAGGTAGAGGTTGTCGCCGCCCTTCGGGCTGCGCTGGCTGCGGGCCCATGGGGAGCCGTTGCCGGTGCCCACGTACATCAGGTTCAGCTCGGGGTCGAAGGTGAGCGAATCCCAGGCGGTGCCGCCGCCGCCCGACTCCCAGTACTTGTTGCTCGGGTCCCAGGTCTTGGCCGCCTTGGCCATCGAAGCGTCCTCGAAGGGCTTCGACGGGTCGCCCGGCACCACGAACCAGCGCCACTTCTGCTCGCCCGAGGCGGCGTCGTAGGCCGTGACGTAGCCGCGCACGCCGTACTCGGCGCCACCGTTGCCGATGACCACCTTGCCCTTGAAGACGCGCGGCGCGCCGGTGATGGTGTAGGCGCGGCTGTGGTCGATGATCGTGTCCTTCTCCCACACCACCTGGCCGGTGGCGGCGTCGAGGGCGATCAGCCGGCCGTCGTACGAGGCCACGTAGACCTTGCCCTGGTACAGCGCCACACCGCGGTTGACCACGTCGCAGCAGCCCTTGAAGCCCTTCGCGCGGTCGACCTTGGGGTCGTAGGTCCAGATCTTCTTGCCGGTGCGCGCATCGACCGCATGCACCACGCTCCAGGAGGCCGTGACGTACATGATGCCGTCGACCACCAAGGGCGTGGCCTCGACGCCGCGCGTCGACTGCAGGTCGTAGGACCAGACCAGGCCCAGGTCCTTGACGTTGCCGGTGTTGACCTGGTCGAGCTTGCTGAAGCGGGTCTCGGCGTAGTCCAGGCCATAGCTGGGCCAGTCGGGCGTCCTGGCGGCGTTGGCCCGGATGAAGGCGCCGTCGACCTTCTGCGTGGCGGCCTTGATGTGCTCGGGCGAGCCCTTGGCGGATTGCGCCGCGGCGCTCGTGGCGCCCAGGCACAGCAACGCGCCGAGCGCCAGCGCTGCGTGAGTCTTGATCATCGTGTCGTCTCCTATCGTTGTGAGACGAAGGATCGGCCCAGCCGGCACTTTGATCATCCTCGGGATTTCCCTAGACCCGGACTGTTCCATTGCGGAACAAATTCGAGCCTCATTTTTCCTTGCCCTGGAGGCGCCCGTGGCCCTTTCGACGCGCGCCGTGGCCGGCGGCCCACTACAGTTGTTCGCCACCACGCCCGCCGAGCGCGTGGCGCTGGCCCGCACCCAGTTCTTCGAGGAGGGCGTGCGCCCTTCCGGGCTGGTCGGCGAGACCGTGATCCAGTCCTGGATGCGCTGCGCGCGCACCCATGCCGACACCCGCCGTGCCGTGTCCTTCGAGGCCGTGACGCCGAGCCGCCTGCATGCCACGCTGGCGCGCAACCAGGACCTGCTCGAGGCCGCTCGCGGCGAACTGGCGGACATGGAGAGCTCGCTGGCCGGCACCGACTGTCGCGTGCTGCTGACCGACGCGCAGGGCGTGATCGTGCACGTCACGCACCACCCGGCCGCGGCCCAGCAGCCGATCCTGCACCGGACGGCGCGGCTGGGCGTCAACATCGCCGAGAGCGTGGTCGGCACCACCGCGCCCGGCATCGTGGCGCGCACCGGCCAGGCCTGCACGGTCGACGGCGCCGAGCACTACTTCGAATGCCTGCGCGCCATGCAGTGCGCAGCGGCGCCGATCCGCGACGTGCACGGCCAACTGGCCGGCGTGCTCGACCTGTCGGTCGAATCGCGCCGCTTCGGCTTCGATGCGGCCTCGATGGTCGCGCTCTACGCCACCACGATCGAAAACCGGCTGCTGCTGGCGCAGTCGCGCGACCGTCTGGTGCTGCGCTTCCAGGCCAGCCCGACGCTGCTCGGCACGCCGATGGAAGCGCTGGCGGGCATCGCCGAGGACGGCACCGTGGCCTGGCTCAACAGCGCCGGCGCACGGCTGATCGGCGGCCTGCCCGAGGCCGGCCCCTGCGCCGTGGAAATGCTGTTCGGCCTCGACGTCGATGGGTTGCTGCGCCTGGGCCGGCGGGAAGCCGCGCAGCCCGTGCGGCTTGCGAGCGGGCTCGGCGTCTGGCTGCAGGCCCGCGCAAAAGCACACGATGGCGTTGATTTTCGCCACGCCGTGAGCGTGCCCGCGGCGGCGCCGACGCCGACGCCCGTCGCGGAGGCACGGGCGAGCGCTGCCGACGCCCCGCAGCAACCGGTCGAAGCCTCGCCAGCCGCGGGGCAGGACGCCGGCGATGGCACGCTGCAAGGCCGCAGCCGCAGGCTGATCGAGGAAACGCTGGCGGCCCACCACGGCAACATCTCGCACGCGGCGCGCCAGCTGCGCGTGTCGCGCGGCACGCTCTACCGGCGGCTCAAACGCTGGCGCGAGGAGGACCGGGCGCCTCGGGAATGAAGCGGCTGCCTTCGAGGCCGGGGCGGCACCGTTACAACTTCGGCTGTCATCCGGCGCATGACCGGCGCGTTGTAGGTTCAGCCCGTCCTTATTTTCAGGGCTGGCCGATCGTCCCCCCTACCTCACTCCAACTTCGACGCTCCATGAAACGCACTCTGATCGCCCTCACTGCCGCCGCCTTCGCCCTTGCCGCCGGCGCCTCCTTCGCCGCCACGCCTGCCGATGGTGCAGCGCCCGCAGCGCCGGCCGCCACCAAGTCCAAGGCCAAGTCGACGAAGCACTCGACCCACAAGACTTCGCACAAGGTCGCCCACAAGAAGGCGCCCAAGACCGCGGCCTGAACAGCCCGTTCTGAACAAGCCCCTTCGGGGGCTTTTTCATTGGCTGGCCGAGATCCGAGGTCCTAGGAAGCGGGGTCGATCGCCGCCGCGCGTTCGCGCCGTGCCTCCGAGGTCGGATGCAGCGGGCGCAGGTATTCGTGCAGGGCCAGCGCGGCGGCGCCGACCGCTGTCGCCCAAGGGCCGTAGCGCGCCGCGCGCACCACCGGCGGCGCCAGGCCGGCGCTCTCGGCATAGCCCTGCACGGTCGCGATCGCGCCCGGCAGGAAGCCCGGGTGCGCCTCGCAGGACTTGCCGCCGACCACGATCGCGCGCGGCTCGAAGGTGACCCACAGGTTCTGCAGCAGCACGCCGAGGAAGCGGGCCGCGCGCGCCGGACCTTCCGCGTCGCGGTCGAGCACGCGCGAGCCGAGGAACACCTCGGCGCAGCCCCGCCGCCCGCAGGAACAGCGCGGACCGTCGATCTGCAGCACGGTGTGTCCGATCTCGCCGGCCATGCCGCGCGCGCCGGTGAACAGGAGGTCGTTCAGCACCACGCCGGCGCCCACGCCGACATCGCAGCTGACGAAGATCAGCGGGTCCTCGCCCTCGCCGTCCGAGAACTCGAATTCGCCGAGCACACCGGCATCGGCGTCGTTCTGCAATTGCACCGCGATGCCCGCCAGGCCTTCGCGTGCCAGCGCCTCGGCAAGGATCGGCAGCAGGTCGAGGTTGCGCCAGCCCAGGTTGGGCGCAAAGCGCACCATGCCCGTGGCATCGTCGAGCGCCCCCGGCACGCCGACACCGATGCCCGAGAGGCGAAGTCCCGCGGCCTGCATCCGCGCATGCACGGCCGCCACCATGCGCGCCACCTGGGCACTGGCCACCACCGGCGCATGGTCGGCCAGCGGCTCCGAGTCGGAATGCAGCAGCTCGCCCCGCAGCGACACGCAGACCACGCGCACCACCTCGACCGCGATCTCGACACCCACCAGCGCTCGCACCCCGACGTTGATCGACAACGGGGTCGATGGCCGCCCCAGGCCGTCGGCCACCGGGGCCTCGGCCTCCTCGAGCCAGCCGTCGTCGAGCAGCTCGCGCACCAGCAGGCTGACGGTCGACTTGGTCAGGCCGCTTTCGGCCGCCAGCCGCGCGCGCGACAGGCCGGGCCGGGCTCGCAGCAGCCGCAGCAGCACGCTGCGGTTGATGCGCTTGACCAGCTGCTGGTCGCCCGTGGTCTTCATCCGGCCCCGGTCCTCAGGCCGCTCGCCGGGCCGCCCCAAGGGCGGACTGCGCCCCCTCGGGGGGCAGCGACGACACGCAGTGCGCAGCGTGGGGGCTCCGCCCGCCGCCGGGCCGCCCCCAGGCGGGCGGCACCCCCCCGGGGGGCAGCGACGACACGCAGTGCGCAGCGTGGGGGCTCCACCCGCCGCCGGGCCGCCCCCAGGCGGGCGGCACCCCCCCGGGGGGCAGCGACGACACGCAGTGCGGAGCGTGGGGGCTCATGTGCCCTTCGCGTGCTCGGCCTGCGCCTTGCCCTCGGGCCGCTTGCCGGCAATGATCATCCCGAGCACCTCGTCCTCGGTGACGTCGACAGTGCGGTAGGTGCCGACCAGCCGGCCGTTCTTCATCACCGCCAGGCGGTCGCTGAGGCCGAACACGTCGGGCATGTCGTGGGTGATCAGGAAGATGCCGACGCCATCGGCCTTGAGCTGCTTGACCAGCGCGCCGACCATCGCGGTCTCTTCGGGGCCGAGGGCGGCGCAAGGCTCGTCCATGATCAGGATCCGGGCGTTGAAATACAGCGCGCGCGAGATCGCCACCACCTGCCGCTGGCCGCCCGACAGGCGTCGCACCGGCACCCGGATGTTGGTGAAGTTCTTGTTCAGGCGATGGAACACACGGCGCGCCTGGCCCTCCATGAAATGGTCGTCGAGCGTGCGCCACGGCGTGAGCTTCTCGCGGCCGAGGAACAGGTTGGCGACCGAGTCGAGGTTGTCGGCCAGCGCCAGCGTCTGGTAGATGGTCTCGATGCCCTGGGCCTGCGCCTCGGAGGGCGTGCGGATGCTCACCTTTTCGCCTGCGATCAGCGTCTCGCCCGAGTCGATCGGATAGGCCCCTGCGAGCATCTTCATCAAGGTCGACTTGCCAGCGCCGTTGTGGCCCAGCAGCGCGACCACTTCGCCGGGGTAGAGGTTGACGCTGACGCCGTCGACCGCCTTCACGCCGCCGAAGGCCTTGTGGATCTCGCGCAGCTCGACCAGGGGTGGGTTGGCGCTCATTTCAGTTCTCCCCGAATTTCTTGCGGTAGAGGACGTCGAAGACGACCGCCACGATCAGCACCTGGCCGATGATCACCATCCGCTTGCCGATCGGCACGTCGAGCAGCAGCATGCCGCTGTCGAGCGACTGCATGATCAGCGCGCCCAGCACCGAGCCGAAGATCGAGCCGCTGCCGCCGGCCAGCGCGGTGCCGCCGATCACCGCGGCGGCGATCACGTAAAGCTCCATGCCGGTGCCGAGCGAGTTGGTACCGGCGTTGAGCCGCGCGATCGAGACGATCGCGGCGATCGTCACCAGCACCGCCAGCAGCGCGAACAGCATCAGCGTCACACGCTTGACCGGGATGCCGACCAGCGCCGCCGCATCGGGATTGCCGCCCATCGCGAACACATAGCGCCCGAAGCGGGTGCGATGAACGATGAACGACAGCACCACCGCAACCACGGCCCAGATCAGCACCGGGATCGGGATGCCCTGGGCCTCGGTCTTCGACGAGATCTGGTAGTTGTTCATGGTAGCGGCGAAGGCGAACACCACCACCACCGGGAGCGCCGTGAGCAGCAGGTCCAGCCACAGCGGCTCGACCGGCATCTCGTGGCGCTGCCGCGCGCGCCGCTTCTGCAGCATCCGCGCGAACAGCACGATGGCCACCAGCGCCGCCAGCACCCAGGACGCCGCGGTGCCGATGCCGCCGTCGTAGCCGCCGCCGAGGCGCTGGAAGAACTCGTCGTTGACCGGCTGCGTCTTGCCGTCCGCCACCAGGAAGGCGGCGCCGCGGAAGGACATCAGCCCGCCCAGCGTGACCACGAAGGACGGCACGCCCAGCACCGCCGTCAGCCCGCCCTGGTAGAGGGCCACCAGCAACGCCACCGCCAGCCCCGCGAGGCAGGCGGCGGGCCAGGACCAGCCCGCGCTGTACTGCAGGTAGGCGATCAGCACGCCGACGAAACCCATCACCGAGCCGACCGACAGGTCGATGTGGCGGGCCACGATGATCAGCACCATCACGGTCGACACGATGCCCACCACCGCGGTCTGCTGGGCGATGTTGTAGAGGTTCTCGGGCGACAGGAAGACGCCGCCCGACAGCACGTGGAAGACGATCGCCATCACCACCAGCAGCACGCTCATGAGCGCCAGCCGGAGGTCGACGCCGCTGCGGCGCCACAGATTCGGCGACGAGTTCATGGGGATCGCCTCCTTTCAAGAACACCGTGGAACCGGCTTTGCCGGGCCACCGGTGTTGCCCCCGGCAGGGGGTGGGCGGCTACACGCAGTGAGCCAACCTGGGGGCGAGCAACAGCCCCACCGTGGAACCGGCTTTGCCGGGCCGCTGGTGTTGCCCCCGGAGAGGGGGTGGGCGGCCACACGAAGCGGGCCAACCTGGGGGAGAGCTTCATTTGCAGGCCGCAGGTGCCTTGTCGCCGCTGACGCCCTTGCAGAGCTCGTCTTTCTTGATCCAGCCCGCCTTCACCACCACGTCGAGGTTGTCGCGCGTGATCGGCACCGGCGTCAGGAAGCGCGAGGAGATCGCCACCTTCTTCTCGCCGCCGCTCCAGTCGGTCGCCTTCTCGGCCGGCTTTCCGCTGGCCAGCGCGACCGCGGCGGAAGCCGCCTCGCGGCCGAGCTCGCGCGAGTCCTTCCAGACCGAGACGGTCTGGGTGCCGAGCGCGATGCGGTTCAGCGCGGCGAAGTCGGCGTCCTGGCCCGACACCGGGATCCCGCGGATGCCCTTGGCCGTGAGCGCCGCCACCGCGCCGCCGGCGGTGCCGTCGTTCGAGGCCACCACCGCATCGACCTTGTTCCCGGCCTTGGTCAGGATCTGCTCCATGTTCTTCTGCGCCACCTCGGGCTTCCAGCCTTCGGTGAACTCGTCGCCGACGATCTTGATGTCGCCCTTCTTGACCGCGTCGGCAATCACCTCCTGCTGCCCGGCGCGCAGGAAGTTGGCGTTCGGGTCGGTCGGCGAGCCCTTGATCATCACGTAGTTGCCCTTGGGCTGGATCTTGTAGACCGCGCGCGCCTGCATGCGGCCGACCTCGGTGTTGTCGAAGGTGATGTAGAACACGCCGGGCGTCTCGATCAGCCGGTCGTAGGCCACCACCGGCACCTTCTGCTTCAGCGCCTTGTTGACCGCCGGCAGGATCGCGTCCTTGTCCATCGCGAGCACGATCAGCGCCTTGGCACCCTTGGACATCAGGCCCTCGATGTCGCCGAGCTGCTTCTCGGGCGAGCCGCCGGCGTCGGCGCTGATGTACTTGGCGCCGAGTTTCTCGAGCTGGGCCTTCATCGCGGCCTCGTCGGTCTTCCAGCGCTCCTCCTGGAAATTGGACCAGCTCACGCCGACCACGGTCTGGGCGGCGGCGCCGAGGGCGCTGAGGCCCAGGGCCAGAGTGGCCAGGGCAGGCAGGGTACGGGCGAGCTTCATGAGTGTGTCTCCAGCGTTCTTGGTTAGGTTGCCCTATTAGTTTGAGCAACAAACTAAGTATGTCGGCCGTCCTCGCGCGGCGGCATTGGGACATTCCCTGCGGGTAAATGCGCTGCCGCCCCGTTAGTCACAGCCGATACGATTTTTGGCTGAAAGCACGCTGTGCATAAGCTGGAGACAAGATGAGTCCTGAAATTTCAGCGCCGGAGCGCCTCGCGCTCTATCGCGCGATGGTGCGCATCCGCGCCTTCGAGAACGCTGCCGAGACGGCCAGCCAGGGCGGCGTCAGCGCCTATGGCCAGGAAGCGGCGGGGGCCGCCAAGGTGCGCGGGCCGCTGCACCTGTCGACCGGCCAGGAGGCGGTGCCGGCCGGTGTCTGCGCCCATCTGGTGGCCGCCGACTACCTGACCTCGACCCATCGCGGCCACGGCCACACGCTGGCCAAGGGCGCCGACCTGGGCCGCATGATGGCCGAGTTGTTCGGCAAGGCCAGCGGCTTCAACGGCGGCAAGGGCGGCTCGATGCACATCGCCGACTTCTCGGTCGGCATGCTGGGCGCCAACGGCGTGGTGGCGGCCGGCCTGCCGATCGCGGTCGGTGCCGCGCACGCCCAGAAGCTGCAGAAGAAGGACGCCATCACGGTCTGCTTCTTCGGCGACGGCGCGATCAACCGCGGGCCCTTCCTCGAATCGCTGAACTGGGCCCGTGTCTACCGCTTGCCGGTGCTGTTCGTCTGCGAGGACAACCGCTGGAGCGCCACCACCGCGAGCGGCCCGATGACCGCCGGCGAGGGCGCCTCGGCGCGCGCCGAGGCGCTGGACATCGCAGCCACCCAGGTCGACGGCAACGAAGTGTTCGCGGTTCATGCCGCGGCCCGCAGGCTGGTCACCGAGGTACGTGCCGGCAGCGGCCCGCGCCTGCTGCACGCCCTCACCTACCGCGTCAAGGGCCATGTCTCGGTCGACCCGGCCGCCTACCGCGACCCAGCCGAACTGGCCGCTGCGCTCGAGACCGACCCGATCGCGCGGGCCCGCGCGCGGATGATCGCCGGCGGCATCGATGCCGCCGCGCTGGCGGCGATCGAGAACCAGGCCCATGCCGAGGTCGAGGCCGCGCTGGCCGCCGCCGACGCCGCGCCCTGGCCCGAGGCCAGCGCCGCCTTCACCGACGTGCAGACCACCGGAGCCGGCCAATGGACATGACGCACGATTCGGCGGCTGCGGCCGTCCTTCGACTCAGCTACGCCGAAGCCGCCGCGCTGGCGGTGCAACGCGAAATGGAAGCCGACCCGCGCGTGGTGGTGCTCGGCGAAGACGTCGGCCGCGGCGGCATCTTCGGCCAGTACAGGGGCCTGCAGCAGCGCTTCGGCGCCGAGCGCGTGATCGACACGCCGATCTCCGAGGCCGCGATCATGGGCGCCGGCGTCGGCATGGCACTGGCCGGGCTGCGGCCGGTGGTCGAGATGCGGGTGGTCGACTTCGCGCTCTGCGGCATGGACGAACTGGTCAACCAGGCGGCCAAGAACCGCTTCATGTTCGGCGGCCAGGGCCGCGTGCCGCTGGTGGCGCGCATGCCCGGCGGCATCTGGGACGCCTCGGCGGCGCAGCATTCGCAGTCGCTCGAAGCCTGGTTTGCGCACCTGCCGGGGGTCGTGGTGGTGTGTCCCTCGACCCCGCAGGACAACCATTCGCTGCTGCGCGCCGCGCTGCAATGCGGCGATCCGGTGGTCTACATCGAGCACAAGACGCTCTGGGGCGCGCGCGGCCCGGTCGACGAAAGCCTGGACCTGCCGCTCGGCAAGGCCGCCCGGCGGCGCCGCGGCGATGCGCTGACGCTGGTCAGCTGGGGCCGGCAGATGCAGGTCTGCGACGCCGCCTGCGAGACGCTGGCGGCCGAGGGCATCGAGGTCGACCTGCTCGACCTGCGCACGCTCTGGCCCTGGGACCGCGAGGCCGTCCTCGAATCCTGCGGCCGCACCGGGCGGCTGCTGGTGGTGCACGAGGCGGTGCAGGCCGCGGGCTTCGGCGCCGAGATCGCGGCCACAGCGGCCGAGGCGACGGGCTGCCGCGTCGCCCGGCGCGGCAGCCCGCGCGTTCCGGTCGGCTATGCGCCGGTGCTGGAGGCGCAGTCGCGCGTCGGCGCCGAGCAGATCGTGAATGCCGCGCGGGCGTTGCACGGATGAGCGTCGCGCCGGGCCGCCCCAGGCAAGCTCGCACGGCAATGCGAAGCGCGGAGCTTGCCCTATGAGCCGCCCGGCCGCTCCGAAGGCGAATACCGGAGCGCAGCTGCGCGAAGGTTGCCCTATGAGCACGGCGGGCGCCCCGGCGAATGCAACCGCTGTGGAGGACATGGTCTTCCTGAAGCTGGTGCGGGTCGTCAACCTGACGGCGCGGCCCTTCCAGCAGCGGGTCGGCCGCGCCCACCAGCTCACGCTCAACGAGTGGCGCACGATGGCCGTGCTCGGCAGTCGCCCGGGCCTCACCGCCACGCAGCTCGCCGACCTGACCGGGCTCGACAAGATGGCGGTGAGCCGGGCCCTCGCGGGCTTGCAGCGCGCCAGGCGCCTGCATCGCCACGAAGATCCGACCGACCAGCGCCGCAGCCGGCTCTACCTGAGCAGCGCCGGCAAGGCGGTGTACGCGGCGGTCGCAGTGCAGGCGCGCCAGCGCGAGGCCGAACTGTTCGCCGGCGTCGCGCCCGAGGCGCTGCAGCAGCTCAACGCCACGCTCGACAAACTGATCGCGTCCGTCCGCTGCCGGGCCGCCCCAAGGCGGACTGCAGCCCCCTCGGGGGGCGGCGACCACACGCAGTGAGGGAGCGTGGGGGCCCAGGCCGGCGCCGGGCCGCTCCAAGGCGGCCTGCGGCCCCCTCGGGGGGCAGCGACCACACGCAGTGAGGGAGCGTGGGGGCCAGGCCGGCGCCGGGCCGCCCCAAGGCGGCCTGCGGCCCCCTCGGGGGGCGGCGACCACACGCAGTGAGGGAGCGTGGGGGCCCAGGCCGGCGCCGGGCCGCCCCAAGGCGGCCTGCGGCCCCCTCGGGGGGCAGCGACCACACGCAGTGAGGGAGCGTGGGGGCCAGTCCAGCCCGCACGGGGTTTCCACCTGCGACGCCGGGGCCGCTTAACCGGTACAAACAGCCCATGACCCTCTCCACCTCTCTTCCGCGCCGAGCCGTCCTGGCGCTGGCCACGACCACCGCCCTCACCCTCCTGGCCGGCCCCGCCGCCGCCCAGGCCACCACTTGGCCGACCAAACCGGTGCGCATCGTGGTGCCCTTCGCGCCGGGCGGCACCACGGACATCCTCGCGCGCGCCATCGCGCCCGAACTGTCGAAGGCCTTCGGCCAGCAGTTCATCGTCGACAACCGGGCCGGTGCCGGGGGCAACGTCGGCGCCGAGATCGTGGCCAGGGCGCCGAACGACGGCTACACCCTGCTGATGGGCACGGTCGGCACGCACGGCATCAACCGGGCGCTCTATCCCAAGCTGCCCTACGACCCGATCAAGGACTTCGCACCGATCACGCTGGTGGCGGCGGTGCCCAACGTGATGGAGATGAACGTCGACAAGGCCCGCGCGCTCGGCATCAACAGCGTCGCCGACTTCGTGAAGTACGCCAAGGCCAACCCCGGCAAGCTCAACATGGCCTCGAGCGGCAGTGGCACCTCGATCCATCTGGCGGGCGAGCTCTTCAAGAGCATGACCGGCAGCTACATGACCCACATCCCCTATCGCGGCTCGGGCCCGGCGCTGATGGACATGGTGGGCGGCAATGCCGACGTGATGTTCGACAACCTGCCGTCCTCGATGCAGCAGATCAAGGGTGGCAAGCTCAAGGCGCTGGCCGTGACCAGTTCGCAGCGTTCGCCCGCCCTGCCCGACGTGCCGACCGTCGAGGAAGCCGGCGGCCCCGCACTCAAGGGCTACGAGGCCAGCTCGTGGTTCGGCCTGCTGGCCCCGGCCGGCACCTCGCCGGAGATCGTCAACCGCATCCAGCAGGAAGTGGCCAAGGCCCTGGCCACGCCGGCCGTGAAGGAAAAGCTGGTCGCCCAGGGCGCCATCCCCAGCGGGAATTCACCCGCCGACTTCGCCAAGCTGATCGATTCCGAACACGCCAAGTGGGCAAAGGTCGTCAAGGCCTCCGGGGCGAAAGTGGACTGACCCCCAGGTTGCCCGGCACTTCGTGTCCGGGCGCCCACCCCCTTCCAGGGGGCGCAGTCAGCGGCCCGGCGAAGCCGGTTCCGCGACTGCCCACGAACAGGCGTGCGCTTCGCGCCGCCGCAGGACAAGCACCGCCTCCTTGTCTTTCACGGCCGGCGCAGCCAGGCCCGTTGGTGAAACACCGCGAAACCGGCTTCGCCGGGCCGCTGGTGTTGCCCCCGGTAGGGGGTGGGCGGGCTACACGAAGTGAGCCCAACCTGGGGGCGAGCTCAAGTGCTCCAGACGACGTCCTTGCCGTCGGCCAGCGAGTCCTTGAGCATGTGCAGAAGCGGTACGGCTCGCTGGTGCAGGCCGATGTGCTGCTTCTCGGCTTCGTTGTCGTGGCCCTCGACCGCATAGTCGTCGGCATTGTGGACATTGCGGCTCTCGCGCGCCACGGCCGCCTCGAGCGCCGAAATGGCGGCCGGCATCTGTGCTCCCGTGATGACGCCCTCGTGCGCCGGCGCCTTGCCGATGATTTCGAGCAACTGGCGCGCGTGGATTTCGAGCATCACGAAAGGGGGGGTGGCTCGCGATTGGAATCGATACAGCATGGTGCCTCTCTCATTTGTAGATGTGGTCGCGAACGAAAGGGTACTCCGATTGCGCGCCACGCAGCGCGCGCGCCTCGACCCGGCCGTCCGGACGGGTCGACAGCATCTGGTGCAGCGAGATCCAGCCCTGTTCGAAGCACATCGCCGAGCCGGCCAGGTAGAGCCGGTAGGCGCGCAGGATGCGCTCGGCGTTCTCCGCCTGGCGGCCGCCGCCCCGCTGGAGCACTTCGCGCGCCTCGCCGAGCCGCGCCTCGAGGGCGTCGGACCAGGCCCACAGCGTGCGCGCATAGTGCGGCCGCAGGTTCTCGGTATCGACCATCTCCAGCCCCGCAGCCGCGGTCTCGCGCAGCACGTGGGTCACGTGCAGCAATTCGCCACCCGGGAAGATGTACTTCTCGATGAAGTCGCCCATGCCGGCGCCGAGCTGCCGGTAGTCGAGCTGGCCCGAGGTGATGCCGTGGTTCATCACCAGGCCGCCGGGCGCCAGCAGCGAATGGAGCTTGCGAAAGTAGGTCCCCATGTTGGCGCTGCCGACGTGCTCGAACATGCCGACCGACGAGATCTTGTCGAAGGGCCTGGCACTGTCGAGCTGGCGGTAGTCGCGCAGCTCGACCCGCACCCGGCCCTGCAGCCCCTTCTCCTCGATCAGGTGCTGCACGTGGGCATGCTGGTTCTTCGACAGCGTGATGCCGGTGGCGTCCACGCCGTAGTGTTCGGCCGCCCACATCAGCAGCGCGCCCCAGCCCGAGCCGATGTCCAGGTAGCGCTCGCCCGGCTTCAGCATCAGCTTGCGGCAGATGTGGTCGAGCTTGGCCTCCTGGGCCTGCGACAGCGTCATGTCGGCGCTGCGGAAATAGGCGCACGAATAGACCCGCCGCGGATCGAGCCACAAGGCGTAGAAATCGTCGGAGACGTCGTAGTGGAACTCGATCTGGGCCGCATCCTTGCCCAGGGAATGCGAGCCGCGTGACTTGGCGCGGCGCTGCAGGCGGCTCCACCAGCTGGTGTTGGTCTCGGCCGGATTGCCGGGCAGCAGGCCGACCGCGGCATCGATCAGGTCGCGCATGGCGCCCTCGATCTGGATGCGGCCCTCGACGTAGGACTCGCCGATGGAGCCGATCTGGCGCCCCGCCAGCTTGGTCAGCTCGGACCAGTCCTTGAAGGCCAGGGTGACACGGGCCCCGGCCTTGGCCACCTGCCGGCCATCGGGGAGTTGCAGCGCGATGGGAACGGACAGCGAGGAAAGCTGGGACTCGATCTTCGGTATCAGGCTTTGCATACAGAACATTCTTGCCAGCGAAAAGAGGCTCGTCAACCGGTCGGGCCGGGAACCTCGGGCTTTCCATGGTTGACACGAGATCGTTTATGCCTAAACTATTTATCCATGAATAGCTTCACTCCGAATCTTCGCCGCGTGCTGTGCATCGGCGGCGGCCCCGCTGGGCTCTACTTCGCGCTTCTGATGAAGGCCCGGCAGCCTTCGCTGGAGGTCACGGTGATCGAGCGCAACCGCCCGTTCGACACTTTCGGCTGGGGGGTGGTGCTGAGCGACCAGACGCTGGCCAACCTCGCCGCCGCCGACGCCCCCACCGCGGCGCTGATCGGCCGCGAGTTCCATCACTGGGACGACATCCAGGTCTTCTTCAAGGGCCGGCAGGTGCGTTCGGGCGGCCACGGCTTCTGCGGCATCGGGCGCAAGCGGCTGCTCAACATCCTGCAGGAGCGCTGCCTCGAGCTCGGCGTCGAGCTGGTGTTCGAGACCGACGCCACCGACGACCAGGCGCTGGCGGCGCAGTACAAGGCCGACCTCGTGATCGCCAGCGACGGCCTCAACAGCCGCATCCGCCAGCGCTACGCCGAGGTCTACCAGCCCGACATCGACCTGCGCCAGTGCCGCTTCGTCTGGCTCGGCACCCACCAGACCTTCGACGCCTTCACCTTCGCCTTCGAGCAGACCGAGCACGGCTGGTTCCAGGCCCACGCCTACCAGTTCGACGACAAGACCTCGACCTTCATCGTCGAGACGCCCGAGGCCGTGTGGCAGGCCCACGGACTCGACAAGATGGAGCAGCCCGAAGCCATCGCCTTCTGCGAGAAGCTGTTCGCCAAGTACCTGGGCGGCCATACGCTGATCAGCAACGCCACGCACCTGCGCGGCTCGGCCAACTGGATCCGCTTCCCGCGCGTGGTCTGCAAGCACTGGACGCACCGCGTCGAGGTCGAGGGCAAGACGGTGCCGGTGGTGCTGATGGGCGACGCCGCCCACACGGCGCACTTCTCGATCGGCTCGGGCACCAAGCTGGCGCTCGAGGACGCGATCGACCTGGCGAACGAATTCGAAAGCGGCGGCGACATCGGCCCGGTGCTCGAGGCCTACGAGGCCCGCCGCAGCGTCGAGGTGCTGAAGATCCAGAACGCGGCGCGCAACTCCACCGAGTGGTTCGAGAACGTGCCGCGCTACACCGGCATGGAGATCGAGCAGTTCGCCTATTCGCTGCTCACGCGATCGCAGCGCATCAGCCACGAGAACCTGCGCCTGCGCGACACGCAATGGCTGGACGGCTACGAGCAGTGGCTGTCGGGCCAGGGAGGGGGTGGGCGCATGCTGGCCGAAGGCAGCGCCGCCAGGCAACTGCCGATGCTGTTGCCGCTCAAGGTCCGCGGGCTCGAGCTCAAGAACCGCATCCTGGTGTCGTCGATGGCGACCTACAGCGCGGTCGACGGCGTGCCGCAGGATTTCCTGCTGGTGCACCTGGGCGCGCGCGCGCTCGGCGGCGCCGCGATGGTGATGGTCGAGATGACCAGCCCGACGCCCGAGGGCCGAATCTCGCCGGCCTGCACCGGGCTCTACAACGACGCCCAGCAGGCGGCCTTCCAGCGCATCGCCGATTTCGTCCACGCGCAGTCGAGCGCCAAGATCGGCATGCAGCTCGGCCACAGCGGCCCCAAGGGGTCGACCCGCGTCGGCTGGGAAGGCTCCGACGAGCCGCTCGAGGACGGCAACTGGCCGCTGCTGGCGCCGAGCGCGCTGGCGTATGGCGAGCAGAACCAGCTGCCCGCGGCGATGACCCGCGCGCAGATGGACCTGATGCGCGACCAGTTCGTCGCCTCCACCCGCCGCGCCGCCGAGATCGGCTTCGACTGGCTCGAGCTGCACTGCGCCCACGGCTACCTGCTGTCGGCCTTCCTGAGCCCGCTGACCAACCTGCGCACCGACGACTACGGCGGCAGCATCGAGAACCGCCTGCGCTACCCGCTGGAGGTGTTCCGCGCCATGCGCGCCGCCTGGCCGGCCGAGCGCCCGATGAGCGTGCGGATCTCGGCCCACGACTGGGCGCCGGGCGGCAACACCGACGCCGACGCGGTCGTGATGGCACGCGCCTTCAAGGAGGCCGGCTGCGACTTCATCGACGTCTCCTCGGGCCAGACCACGCGCGCCGCCAGGCCGGTGTACGGCCGCATGTACCAGACGCCCTTCGCCGACCGGATCCGCAACGAGGTCGGCATCTCGACCATCGCGGTGGGCGCCATCACCGACGCCGACCAGGCCAACAGCATCATTGCGGCCGGCCGTGCCGACCTCTGCGCGATCGCCCGGCCGCACCTGGCCGATCCGGCCTGGACGCTGCACGAGGCCGCCAAGCTGCAGAACCGCGACGTCGACTGGCCCAAGCAGTACCTGAGCGGCCGCGACCAGATGTACCGTGAAATCGCCAAACAGCAGCAGCTGGCGGCGGCGCTGGCGGCTGCTCCGCGCGCCGCCGAAGAGGAACACTGACATGAAATGCCCCCGCGCTCATCACTTCGTGTATCGCTGCCCCCCGAGGGGGCGCTCAGTGCTCTTCGGGCGGCCGGGCGGGCACTGCATGAAAAGCCCCCACGCTCATCACTTCGTGTATCGCTGCCCCCCGAGGGGGCGCTCAGTGCCCTTCGGGCGGCCGGGCGGACACTGCATGAAAAGCCCCCACGCTCATCACTTCGTGTATCGCTGCCCCCCGAGGGGGCGCTCAGTGCCCTTCGGGCGGCCGGGCGGGCACTGACATGGACCTCGAAGCCCGCGCCCACAGCGAACACCCGGACGAGCTCCGGCTCTGGCTGCGCCTGCTGACCTGCACCCAGCTGATCGAGAAGCAGGTGCGCAACGAGCTGCGCGAGCAATTCGCCACCACGCTGCCGCGCTTCGACCTGATGTCGCAGCTCGAGCGCGCGCCCGAAGGTCTCAAGATGAACGAGCTGTCGCGCCGCATGATGGTCACGGGCGGCAACGTCACCGGCATCACCGACCAGCTGGTCACCGAAGGACTGGTCGAGCGCGTCGACGTCGCCGGCGACCGCCGCGCCTGGCGCGTGCGACTCACGGCACGCGGCCGCAAGCTGTTCAACGAGATGGCGCAACAGCACGAAGCCTGGATCTGCGACGCCTTCGCGTCGTTGACCCCGAAGGAAATCAACCAGCTCCACAAGCTGCTCGGCAAGGTCAAGCAGCATTCGCATCAACAAATGGCGGAGGTCCTATGAAGCACTACATCGGCGCGGCGAGTCCCATGCGCGCGCAGTTCGAACCCAAGGCCGGCTACCAGGCCGAGCATTTCTCGTGGGCCTTCGAGGCCGGCGTCGGCACCGTGACGCTGAACCGCCCCGAGCGCAAGAACCCGCTGACCTTCGACTCCTACGCCGAGTTGCGCGACTTGTTCCGGGCGCTGAACTTCGCCACCGACGTCAAGGCGATCGTGGTCACCGGCGCGGGCGGCAACTTCTGCTCCGGCGGCGACGTGCACGAGATCATCGGCCCGCTGACGCAGATGAAGATGCCCGAACTGCTCGAATTCACGCGCATGACCGGCGACCTCGTCAAGGCCATCCGCCATTGCCCGCAGCCGATCGTCGGCGCCATCGACGGCGTCTGTGCCGGTGCCGGCGCCATGATCGCGCTGGCCTGCGACCTGCGCTACGGCTCGCCCGCCACCCGCACCGCCTTCCTGTTCACGCGGGTCGGACTGGCCGGCGCCGACATGGGCGCCTGCGCGCTGCTGCCGCGCATGATCGGCCAGGGCCGCGCTTCCGAACTGTTGTTCACCGGCCGCGCCATGACCGCCCAGGAAGGCCATGCGTGGGGTTTCTTCAACGCGCTGCACGAGAGCGACGCCCTGCTCGGCGCCGCGACGGCGGTCGCCCGCGACTTGGCCGAAGGCCCGAATTTCGCCCACGGCATGACCAAGACCATGCTGTCGCAGGAGTGGTCGATGACCATCGACCAGGCGATCGAGTCCGAGGCCCAGGCCCAGGCGATCTGCATGCAGACCGGCGACTTCCGACGCGCCTATGAGGCCTTCGCCGCCAGGCGCAAGCCCGCCTTCCAGGGAGACTGAGCGCATGGCCGCCTCCGCTGTAGATCCCTCGACGGCGCATCTCGCGCTGCCCTTCTTCGACGAGGCGCACCGCGCCCTCGCGCGCGCGCTGCTGCCCTGGGCCGCAGCGCAATCGGTGGACGAGCGCGACGACCGCGCCGCCTGCCGCGACTGGGTGCGGCGCCTCGGCGACGGCGGCTGGCTGCGCTACTGCGTGCCGGCCAGTTCCGGCGGCGCGCTCGAACGCCTCGACTCGCGCGCCCTGGTGCTGTTGCGCGAAACGCTGGCCTTCCACTCGCCGCTGGCCGATTTCGCCTTTGCGATGCAGGGACTGGGGAGCGGCGCCATCACGCTCGCCGGCACGGGCGCGCAGCACGCCGACTACCTCGCCCCGGTGGGCCGCGGCGACAAGATCGCGGCCTTCGCGCTGAGCGAGCCCGAGGCCGGCTCCGACGTCGGCGCGATGGCGATGCGCGCCGAGCCCAGCGCCGACGGCTGGCGCCTCACCGGCGAGAAGACCTGGATCAGCAACGGCGGCATCGCCGATTTCTATTGCGTCTTCGCCAAGACCGACCCGGGCGCCGGCTCGCGGGGCATCACAGCCTTCATCGTCGATGCGAAGACGCCGGGGCTCGACACCTCCGCGCACATCGAGGTCATGGCGCCGCATCCGCTGGCCACCCTGCGCTTCGACGGCTGCACGGTGCCGCGCACGGCCCAGCTCGGCGAGCTCAACGGCGGCTTCAAGCTGGCGATGCGCACGCTCGACATCTTCCGCGCCTCGGTGGCCGGCGCCGCGCTCGGCATGGCCCGCCGCGCCCTGTCCGAAGCCGTCCAGCATGCGCAGAAACGCAAGATGTTCGGCCAGACCCTGGCCGACTTCCAGCTCACGCAGGCCAAGCTCGGCGAGATGGCGGCGCTGATCGACAGCGCGGCGCTACTGACCTATCGCGCGGCCTGGATGCGCGACGACAGCGAAGCCCGCGGCGCGCCCGCGGCCGGCGACCTGACGGCCGCCGCCGCGATGGCGAAGATGTGCGCCACCGAAAACGCCAGCCGCGTGATCGACATGGCGCTGCAGATGCACGGGGGCCTCGGCGTCAGGGTCGGCACCAAGGTCGAGAGCCTCTACCGCGACATCCGCTCGCTGCGCATCTACGAAGGCGCGACCGAGGTCCAGCAGTTGATCATCGGCAAGGCCGTTCTGCGTTCGACGCCGGGCCGCCCCAAGGCGGACGACGCCCCCTCGGGGGGCAGCGACGACGCGCAGCGCGGCGCCCCAGGGCAGAAGGCGAACAAATGACGTACAGCGCGCAAACCGACCGTTTCGTGCACGACCGCCTGCCGCCGGCGGATCAATTGCCGATCTTCCGCTACGACCTGCCCGAGCTGCAGTTGCCCGACCGTCTGAACCTGGTCGAGGAACTGCTCGACAAGGCGGCCGCCAAGGGCTTCGCCGACCGGCCGATGCTGCGCTCGCCGGGCCGCACGCTCAGCTATGCCGAGGCGGCGGTCGAGGTCAACCGCATCGCGCAGGTGCTGACCGAGGACCTGCACCTGGTGCCGGGCAACCGGGTGCTGCTGCGCGGCGGCAATTCGATCGCCATGGCGCTGGCCTGGCTGGCCGTGGTCAAGGCCGGCCTGATCGCGGTCGCCACCATGCCGCTGCTGCGGGCCAAGGAGCTCGGCGAGATCATCGACAAGGCCCAACCCACGGTCGCGCTGTGCGAAGGCAAGCTGCTCGAGGAACTGGAGGCCGCGCAGCAGGCCCATCCGGTGCTGCGCACCATCGTCGCCTTCAACCGGCTCGACGCACCCGATTCTCTGACCACCCGAGCGGCCGCGAAGAGCGGTGTCTTCCAGGCCTGTCCGACCGCGGCCGACGACATCGCGCTGCTGGCTTTCACCTCGGGCACCACCGGCAAGCCCAAGGCGCCGGTCACCACGCACCGCGACGTGCTGGCGATGTGCCAGACCTGGCCGCGCCACGTGCTCAAGGCGCGCAGCGACGACATCGTGATCGGCTCGCCGCCGCTGGCCTTCACCTTCGGGCTGGGCGGGCTGCTGGTGTTCCCGATGTGGGCCGGTGCCTCGGTGTATTTCCACGACAAGCCCTACACGCCCGAGACGATGGTGCAGGTCATCCGGGAGGTCGGCGCCACCATCTGCTACACGGCGCCCACCTTCTATCGCCAGATGGCGGCCTTCGCCAAGGCGGCCGGCGTGCCGAGCCTGCGCATCAGCGTGAGCGCCGGCGAGGCACTGCCCGACGCCACGCGCCAGCTCTGGAAGCAGGCCACCGGCCTCGAGATGCTCGACGGCATCGGCGGCACCGAGGTCTTCCATATCTACATCTCGGCCGCCGGCGACGAAGTGCGTCGCGGCGCTGTGGGCAAGGCAGTGCCGGGCTTCACCGCGAAGATCGTCGACGACCAAGGCAAGGAGGTGCCGCGCGGCACGGTCGGCAAGCTGGCGATCCTCGGGCCGGTCGGCTGCCGCTACCTCGACGACCCGAGGCAGGCCGACTACGTGCGCAACGGTTGGAACTACCCCGGCGATGCCTTCGTGGAGGACGAGGACGGCTACTTCTTCTACCAGTCGCGCGCCGACGACATGATCGTCACGGCCGGCTACAACGTCGGCGGTCCGGAGGTGGAAGATGCGCTGCTCAAGCACCCGGCGGTGGCCGAGTGCGGCGTCATCGGCAAGCCCGACGACGAGCGCGGCATGATCGTCAAGGCCTTCTGCGTGCTCAAGGCCGGGCACACCGGCGATGCCGCCATGACCAAGGCGCTGCAGGACCACGTGAAGTCGACCATCGCCCCCTACAAATACCCGCGCGAGATCGTGTTCGTGGCCCAGCTGCCGCGTACCGAGACCGGAAAACTCCAGAGATTCAAATTGAGGCACATGACATGATCAAGCACCTGCAACCCCCAGGCTGGCTGCCGCCCAAGGGCTATGCGAACGGCATCGCCGCCCGCGGCACCCAGGTATTCGTCGGCGGCCAGATCGGCTGGAATTCGCAGCAGCAATTCGAATCGGACGACTTCATCGAACAGGCGGGGCTGGCCCTGCGCAACATCGTCGAGGTGCTGCGCGAAGCCGGCGCCGGTCCGCAGCACATGGTGCGCATGACCTGGTACATCACCGACCGCGACGAGTACAACCGCCGTCTTGGCGAGCTGGGCCCGGTGTATCGCGAGGCCATGGGACGCAACTTTCCGGCGATGACCTGCGTCCAGGTGGCGGCACTGGTCGAGGCCCGCGCCAAGATCGAGATCGAGGTCACGGCGGTCGTGCCCGACTGAAATCGAGGCCGGCCCTGGAAATTCCGGGACCGGCCAGGGAGCGAGAAGAATCCGGAATCAAGGAATTCCGGGCACAAAAAAGCCCACTTGGCAGTGGGCTTTTTTGCTTCGTCGACAACCTGAAAAGGTTGTCGGGAATTTGGTTGCGCGAGCAAGATTTGAACTTGCGACCTTTGGGTTATGAGCCCAACGAGCTACCAGGCTGCTCCATCGCGCGGCAAGATCGAATTATATACTATTCTTCCGCGTTTTGCTCGTCTGCAGCAACTTCCGTCACATCGGGACGGTCGACCAGTTCGACCAGCGCCATCGGCGCGTTGTCGCCCACGCGGAAACCCATTTTCAGGATGCGCGTGTAGCCGCCCGGACGTGCCTGGTAGCGGGGCCCCAGTTCGCCGAACAGCTTGACGACGCTGTCGCGGTCACGCAGGCGGTCGAATGCGAGGCGCTTGTTGGCAACCGTCGGCTTCTTGGCCAGCGTGATCATCGGTTCGATGACGCGGCGCAGTTCCTTGGCCTTGGGGACCGTGGTCTTGATGGCCTCGTGCTCGATGAGCGAGTTCATCATGTTCTGCAGCATCGCGAGGCGGTGCGAGCTGGTGCGGTTGAGTTTGCGGAGTCCGTGTCCGTGACGCATGGTGTGTTTTCCTTTACCTTTTAAATTCGTCCAGCCGTATCAGGTACTGAACGTTCACCCAAAACAGAAGTGCAAGGCCGCCGAAGGAGGCCTTGTGATCCTCAATTATCTCTTGTCGAGGCCGGCCGGCGGCCAGCTTTCGAGCTTCATGCCCAAGGTCAGGCCGCGCGAGGCGAGCACTTCCTTGATTTCGTTGAGCGACTTGCGACCCAGGTTCGGGGTCTTGAGCAGCTCGTTCTCGGTGCGCTGGATCAGGTCGCCGATGTAGTAGATGTTCTCGGCCTTCAGGCAGTTGGCCGAACGCACCGTGAGTTCGAGCTCGTCGACCGGACGCAGCAGGATCGGGTCGAACTGCTGGGCGCTGCGCGGTGCCGGGGCGTCGAACGCAGCGAGTTCGCCGCCTTCGAGCTGGGCGAACACAGCCAGTTGTTCGACCAGGATCTTGGCCGAAGCGCGGACCGCGTCTTCGGCGGTGATCGCACCGTTGGTCTCGATCTCGACCAGCAGCTTGTCGAGGTCGGTGCGCTGTTCGACACGGGCGCTCTCGACCGTGTAGCTCACGCGCTTGACCGGCGAGAACGAAGCGTCGAGCACGATCCGGCCGATCGACTTGGTCGGCTCGTCGGCGTAGCGGCGCATCGTGCCGGGCACGTAGCCGCGGCCCTTCTCGACCTTGATTTGCATGTCGAGCTTGCCGCCTTGCGACAGGTGGGCGATCACGTGGTCCGGGTTGATGATCTCGACGTCGTGCGGCGTCTGGATGTCCGAAGCGGTGACCGGGCCTTCGCCGTCCTTGCGCAGGCTCAGCGTGACTTCATCGCGGTTGTGGAGTTTGAACACCACGCCCTTGAGGTTCAACAGGATGTTGACGACGTCTTCCTGCACGCCATCGATCGACGAGTACTCGTGCAGCACGCCGGCGATCGTGACTTCGGTGGCCGAATAGCCGACCATCGACGACAGCAGGACGCGGCGCAGTGCATTGCCGAGCGTGTGGCCGTAGCCGCGCTCGAACGGTTCGAGCGTGACCTTCGCCTTGTTGGGCGCGAGTTGCTCGACCTGGATGGTCTTGGGTTTCAGCAGGGTTGTTTGCATGCAGGACTTCCTCTCAATACCCCCGGCTCGTTACACCGGTAAGGCTGGTGAAGCGCCCGGCGGGATTGCATCCCGGCGGGAACAAAAAATCAAAAGTACGGGCCGCGTCAGCGGCACGTTATCGCCTTACCTTGAATACAGTTCGACGATCAGCGATTCGTTGATGTCGGCGCCGAATTCGTCGCGGTCGGGGACCTTCTTGAAGGTGCCTTCAGCCTTGTCAGCGTTGACTTCGACCCACGCCGGCATGCCCACCTGGGCGGCCAGTTGCAGCGCTTCGGCCACGCGGGTCTGCTTCTTCGACTTGTCGCGGACAGCAATCACGTCGCCGGTCTTGACCAGGTACGACGGGATGTTGACCGACTGGCCGTTCACCGTGATCGCCTTGTGCGACACCAACTGGCGTGCTTCGGCGCGCGTCGAGCCGAAGCCCATGCGATAGACCACGTTGTCCAGGCGCGCTTCGAGGATGAACAGCAGGTTGGCGCCGGTATTGCCGCGGCGGCGATCGGCTTCCTCGAAGTAGCGGCGGAACTGCTTCTCGAGCACGCCGTACATGCGCTTGACCTTCTGCTTTTCACGCAGCTGCAGGCCGAAGTCGGAGGTGCGCTGACCCGAGGTGCGACCGTGCTGGCCGGGCTTGGAGTCGAACTTCGACTTGTCCTGGATCGAGCGGCGGGCGCTCTTCAGGAACAGGTCGGTGCCTTCGCGGCGGGAGAGTTTGGCCTTGGGGCCGAGGTAGCGTGCCACTTGATCTTCCTTCTATGTCATCTGCCGCAGGGATGCTGCGGGAGCCATCAGCGGCGTGCCGATGGCGGTGGGCTTGTTGAAAAACAAAAAATGCGCAGCCGCTGTGAAGCGGGCTGCGCCGAGCGTTGTCGCCTTAGATGCGACGGCGCTTTTGCGGACGGCAGCCGTTGTGCGGCACCGGGGTCACGTCGGCAATGGAATTGATCCGGATGCCGAGCGCAGCCAGGGCGCGCACCGACGATTCGCGACCGGGGCCGGGGCCTTTGATCTCGACGTCGAGGTTCTTGATGCCTTGCTCGACCGCGGCGCGGCCGGCGACTTCGGAAGCGACCTGCGCAGCGAACGGCGTCGACTTGCGCGAGCCCTTGAAGCCCTGACCACCCGACGACGCCCACGACAGAGCGTTGCCCTGGCGGTCGGTGATCGTGATGATCGTGTTGTTGAACGAGGCGTGCACGTGGGCGATGCCGTCGGCAACGTTCTTGCGAACCTTCTTGCGAACGCGCTGTGCCGCGTTATTGGCAGGAGCTTTAGCCATGGGGGTCTATCCTTATTTCTTCAGGGACTGCGCGGCCTTGCGCGGACCCTTGCGGGTGCGGGCATTGGTACGCGTACGCTGGCCGCGCATCGGCAGGCCGCGACGGTGGCGGAAGCCGCGGTAGCAGCCGATGTCCATCAAGCGCTTGATGTTCATCGTCGTTTCGCGACGCAGGTCACCTTCGATGGTGAAGAGAGCGATCTGGTCGCGGATCTTCTCGAGATCGGCGTCGGTCAGATCCTTGATCTTCTTCGCATAGTCGATGCCGCTCGCTTCGCAGATCTTGCGTGCGCGAGTGCGACCGATGCCGAAAATGGCGGTCAGGCCGATTTCAGCGTGCTTGTGCGGCGGAATGTTGATGCCAGCAATACGTGCCATGTGCGTCCTCTAAATCTCTAACAATCAACCCTGGCGCTGCTTGTGGCGCGGGTCGGTACAGATCACACGCACCACACCCTTGCGGCGGATGATCTTGCAATTACGGCAGATGGTTTTGACCGAAGCCGAAACTCTCATTTCATTCTCCTAAAACTCTTGTTCAACTCGGCGAACCATTCGCCTGAAAATTCGTTGCGTTCAAAGACCCGTGGCTACGACGTCTTGAAGTTGGCTTTCTTCAGCAGCGACTCGTACTGCTGCGACATCATGTAGTTCTGCACCTGGGCCATGAAGTCCATCGTCACGACCACGATGATCAGCAAGGACGTGCCACCGAAATAGAAGGGCACGTTGTACTTGAGGATCAGGAACTCCGGCAGCAGGCAGACGAAGGTGATGTACACCGCGCCGGCCAACGTCAGGCGAACCAGGATCTTGTCGATGTAGCGCGCGGTCTGGTCACCCGGGCGAATGCCGGGAATGAACGCACCGCTCTTCTTCAGGTTGTCGGCCGTTTCGCGGCTGTTGAAAACCAGCGCCGTGTAGAAGAAGCAGAAGAACACGATCGCGGCGGCGTACAGCAGCACGTAGATCGGTTGCCCCGGTTGCAGGGCGCTCGCGATGTCCTTGATCCAGCGCATGCTTTCGCCGGTGCTGAACCAGCCCACCACCGTGGTCGGCAGCAGGATGATCGACGAGGCGAAGATCGGCGGAATCACGCCGGCCATGTTCAGCTTCAGGGGCAAGTGCGACGACTGACCGCCGTAGACCTTGTTGCCGACCTGTCGCCGCGCATAGTTCACGAGGATCTTGCGCTGGCCGCGTTCGACGAACACCACGAAGTAGGTCACCAGCACGACCACCGCGATGATGAACAGCGCGATGATCGGGTTCATCGCTCCCGTGGACACCAGCGATGCCAGGCCGCCGATGGCGTTCGGCAGGCCGGCCGCGATGCCCGCGAAGATCAGGATCGAGATCCCATTGCCGAGACCGCGCTCGGTGATCTGCTCGCCGAGCCACATCAGGAACATCGAGCCGGCCGTGAGGCTGACCATGGCCGTGATGCGGAAGCCGAAGCCGGGCGAAATCACCAGGCCGGCCGAGGATTCGAGCGCGACCGCGATGCTGAAGGACTGGAACAGCGCCAGTGCCAGGGCACCGTAGCGGGTGTACTGCGTGATCTTGCGACGACCGGCCTCGCCTTCCTTCTTCAGTTGCTCGAAGGTTGGCACCACGTAAGTCATCAGTTGCATGATGATCGACGCGGAGATGTACGGCATGATGCCCAACGCGAACACGGTGAAGCGCGACAGCGCCCCGCCCGAGAACATGTTGAACAGGCTCAAGATACCGCCCTGCTGACCTTGGAACAGCTGCGCCAGTTGGTCCGGGTTGATGCCCGGCACCGGAATGTGGGCTCCGATGCGATAGACCACGAGCGCGAGCAGCAAAAAGACCAGCCGGCGACGCAGGTCGCCGAACTTGCCTGTTTTTGCGAGCGTTGCCGCGTTGGTTGCCACGAAGAGCTTCTTTCAGTCCGGGTGGTTAGGCGACGCTGCCGCCGGCGGCTTCGATCGCTGCCTTGGCGCCTGCGGTCGCACCGATGCCCGTCAGCTTGACGGCCTTGGTCAGCTCGCCGGTCTTGATGACCTTGACGACCTTGGCGATCTGGCCCACGAGGCCGGCTTGCTTCAGCGCCAGCAGGTCCACTTCGGCCAGGCCGAGCTGCTCGAGGGCGCCCAGCGTGACTTCCGCGTTGTACTTGAGCGATTGCGACTTGAAGCCACGCTTCGGCAGGCGACGCTGCAGCGGCATCTGACCGCCTTCGAAGCCCACCTTGTGGAAACCGCCCGCACGCGACTTCTGACCCTTGTGACCGCGACCTGCGGTCTTGCCGATGCCCGAGCCGATGCCGCGACCGACACGGCGCTTTGCATGCTTGGCGCCGTCGGCCGGCTTGATGCCATTGAGTTCCATATGCGTCTCTCTCGGTGGCTCTGCTTAGAGCACTTTGACCAGATAACTGATCTTGTTGATCATGCCGCGCACTGCGGGCGTGTCCTGCAGCTCGCTCACGCTGTTGAGCTTGCGCAGGCCCAGGCCGCGCACGGTGGCGCGATGCGATTCCTTGGTGCCGATCGGGCTCTTGACCAATTGCACCTTGACGGTTTGTTGTTGCGTCGTCATGTTGCTGCTCCTCAGGCGAAGAGTTCTTCGACGGTCAGGCCGCGCTTGGCAGCGACTTCTGACGCGGTCGTCGAATTCTTCAGGCCGTCCAGGGTGGCGCGGACCATGTTGTAGGGGTTCGACGAGCCGTGGCTCTTGGCCACGATGTCGGTGATGCCCATCACTTCGAACACGGCGCGCATCGGGCCGCCGGCGATGATGCCGGTACCCTTGGGAGCCGGGATCATGACCACCGAAGCGGCGCCGTGATGGCCCGTCACGCGGTGATGCAGCGTGCCGTTCTTGATCGAGATCTTCGCCAGGTTGCGGCGGGCTTCTTCCATCGCCTTCTGCACGGCGGCGGGCACTTCCTTGGACTTGCCCTTGCCCATGCCGACGCGGCCGTCGCCGTCACCGACCACGGTGAGTGCTGCGAAACCGAGGATACGACCACCCTTCACCACCTTGGTGACGCGGTTGATCGCGATCATCTTCTCGCGCAGACCGTCCTCGGGGCCTTCGCTCTGCGTTCTTGCCTGAATCTTTGCCATTTTGAATCTCGTGTCCGGTTAGAACTGCAGGCCGGCTTCGCGGGCCGCCTCGGCCAGCGCCTTGACGCGGCCGTGGTAGGCGAAACCTGCGCGGTCGAAGGCGACCTTCTCGACGCCGGCTGCCTTCGCCTTTTCAGCGATGCGCTTGCCGATGGCGGTGGCCGCGGCAGCGGTGGCACCCTTGCCCGAAGCGCCCAGTGCGGTGCGCATTTCGGCTTCGGCCGTCGATGCGCTGGCAATCACCTTGGAGCCGTCGTCGGAGATGACGGTGGCGTAGATGTGCAGGTTGGTGCGGTTCACCGTCAGGCGCGCCACGCCTTGCGTCGCAATGCGGATGCGGGTCTGGCGCGAGCGGCGAAGGCGCTGTGCTTTTTTGGTCAACATCATTTTGCTGCCCCTTATTTCTTCTTGGTCTCTTTGATCGTGATCTTCTCGTCCGAATAACGGATGCCCTTGCCCTTGTAGGGCTCTGGCGGACGAATAGCACGGATCTCAGCGGCGACCTGGCCGACGCGTTGGCGATCGGCACCCTTGATGATGATTTCGGTCGGGGTCGGCGTTGCCACCGTGATGCCTTGCGGCATGTCCTTGTTGACCGGGTGCGAGTAGCCGACCTGAAGGTTCAGCTTGGAACCCTGCGCGGCAGCCTTGAAGCCGACGCCGACCAGGTTGAGCTTCTTCTCGAAGCCCTTGGTCACACCGACCACCATGTTGTTCACCAGCTGGCGCAGCGTGCCGCTCATCGCATTCGCTTCGCGCGAATCGTTGGCGGGCTCGAAGCTCAGCTTGCCGTCGTTGCTGACGACCTTCACCAGGGCGTTGCGGGGCAGGTTGAGCGAACCGCCCGTGCCCTTGACGTTGATCTGGTCTTCCTTGATCGACACATCCACGCCTGCGGGGATGGCGACCGGCATTTTTCCTACTCGGGACATTTCAGTGACTCCTCGATGTCTCGGTTAGGCGACGTAGCACAGCACTTCGCCACCGACACCGGTAGCGCGCGCCTTGCGGTCGGTCATCACGCCCTTGGGGGTCGTGACGATGGCGACGCCGAGGCCGTTCTGGACTTGCGGGATGGCTTGGGCGGCCTTGTAGACGCGCAGGCCGGGGCGGCTCACACGCTCGATGCGCTCGATGACCGGGCGGCCAGCGTAGTACTTCAGCGTGATGACGAGTTCGGACTTGCCGTCCTCGGTCTTGACTTGGAAACCGTCGATGTAGCCCTCGTCCTTCAGGACCTGCGAGATCGCGATCTTCACCTTGGAAGACGGGACCGACACAGTGGGCTTCGCCACCATCTGCGCGTTACGGATACGCGTCAGCAGGTCGGCAATGGGATCACTCATGCTCATGTTGTTTGCTCCTGCCTGGCTTACCAGCTGGCCTTGGTGACACCGGGGATGTCGCCATTGAAAGCCAGTTCACGGATCTTGGCGCGGCCCAGACCGAATTGACGGAAGGTGCCACGCGGACGACCGGTGATTGCGCAACGGTTGCGCTGGCGCGTGGGGTTCGCGTTGCGCGGGAGCTTCTGCAGGCCCAGGCGGGCAGCAGCGCGCTCTTCGTCGCTCTTCTTGAAGTCGTTGGCGATCGCCTTGAGTTCGGCGTGCTTCGCGGCGTACTTGGCGACCAGGTTGTCGCGCTTGAGTTCGCGTTGGATCAAAGATGCTTTAGCCACAGGTCGCCTCAGTTCTTGAACGGGAAACGGAAGCCAGCGAGAAGCGCCTTGGCTTCTTCGTCGGTCTTGGCCGTCGTCGTGATGCTGATATTGAGACCGCGCAGGGCATCGACCTTGTCGTATTCGATCTCGGGGAAAATGATCTGCTCTTTCACGCCGATGTTGTAGTTGCCGCGGCCATCGAAGGCACGGCCCGAAATACCGCGGAAGTCACGCACGCGCGGCAGAGCCACGGTCACGAAACGATCGAGGAATTCGTACATCTGGACGCCACGCAGCGTGACCATGCAGCCGATCGGCTGGTTCTCGCGGATCTTGAAACCGGCGATGGCCTTCTTCGACTTGGTGACCACGGGCTTCTGGCCGGCGATCTTGGTCAGGTCGGCGACGGCGTTGTCGAGGACCTTCTTGTCGGCGACTGCCTCACCCACGCCCATGTTGAGCGTGATCTTGGTCAGGCGCGGAACCTGCATCGGCGAGGTGTAGCCGAACTTTTCGGTCAGGTCTTTCGCGATCTTTTCGCGATAGTGTTGTTGGAGACGTGCCATGTGAGTACTCCTTAGGCCAGCTTGATTTCTTCGCCGCTGGACTTGAAGACGCGCACGCGCTTGCCGTCCGTGACCTTGATGCCCACGCGATCGGCCTTGCCGGTCGCGGCATTGAAGATCGCCACGTTGGATTGATGAATCGGCATGGCCTTCTCGACGATGCCACCGGTCGTGCCCTTGAGAGGGTTCGGCTTGGTGTGCTTCTTGACGAGGTTGATGCCGTCGATGACCAGATGGGAGTCATCCTTGCGCAGCGACACCGTGCCGCGCTTGCCCTTGTCGCGCCCGGCCAACACGATGACCTGGTCGCCTTTGCGAATCTTGTTCATGGCGTTGTTGTCCTTAGAGAACTTCGGGTGCCAGCGACACGATCTTCATGAACTTCTCGGTGCGCAGTTCGCGCGTGACCGGTCCGAAGATGCGGGTGCCAATGGGCTCCAGCTTGGCATTGAGCAACACGGCGGCGTTGCCATCGAATTTGACGAGCGAGCCGTCGGCGCGACGGATGCCCTTGGCGGTGCGAACCACCACTGCACTGTAGATCTCGCCCTTCTTGACGCGACCGCGAGGAGCAGCTTCCTTGATGCTGACCTTGATGACGTCGCCCACGCTGGCATAACGCCGCTTGGAACCGCCGAGCACCTTGATACACAGGACGGACTTCGCGCCTGTGTTGTCGGCCACATCGAGCCGAGATTCAGTTTGGATCATGTCGTGATATTCCCAACTTGTACCGTTTGCTGGTTCGGACGATTCCGATTGAGCAGCACTGCGGTCAGTCTTGGGCCCGTCGTCCACGCACCGAAACCACTCCGGCGCGCTTCCTTTGGGCTGAAACTGCAAACTTTGCAGAAACGCTCGCCTTTAAAAGCGAAGCCCGCGATTGTTGCATAGTCCAGACGACCCGTCAACACCCCCCGTTGGAACCGAGGCCGCAGCCCGTAGACTTGCTGCGTGCCAGCCCGACGCCCCGTGCCTTTATCGCGCCGCCGCCTGCTGGTGGCAGGGATGGCTGCCGCCCTGGCAGCCTGCCGCAGCGGTGTGGCCGAGCGGCAGACCGTGCCGGAAGGCCAGCCGCTGCGCCTGCTGGCCGAGGCTCGCTGGCCGCACCGGCTGAACTACGAAGGCAGCATCGTCGGCGGCCTGTCCGGGATCGACTACGACCCTGCGACAGGTGAGTACTTGCTTCTGAGCGATGACCGATCCGACCTGGCCCCGGCCCGTTTCTACAGCGCAAGTTGGCCCTCCTCAAGCCGCGAAGCCCCACGCGCGACGGGCGTCACGCTATTGCGCCAATCCGACGGCGCGCCCTGGCCGGCCCGCCGCGCGGCGAGCCCGGGCATCCCGGTGGTCGACCCGGAGGCCATCCGCTGGCGCCCCGACACCGGCACGGTGCTCTGGACCAGCGAGGGCGACGTCGTGCGAGGCTTCGGCCCAGCCCTCTACGAGTCACGGCGCGATGGCGCGCTGGTGCGCGAAATCGCGCTGCCGCCGATGTTCGCCGCCGACCGCGGCGGCCAGCGCGGCCCCCGGGACAACCTCGGCCTGGAAGGCCTGGCCCTGACGCCGGACGGCCGCGACGCCTGGGTCGCCATGGAGAACGCGATGATCCAGGACGGCCCGGTGCCGAGCTTGCGGGCCCCGGGCGGCCCCTGCCGATTCACCCGGATCGACCTGGCGAGCGGCCAGGCCCGGCGCCAGATCGCCTACCAGCCGGACGCGATCCCGCTGCGGCCGCTGCTGCCCGGCACCTACGCCGACAACGGCGTCAGCGAGGTGCTGATGATCGACGCCCACCGCATGCTGGTGCTCGAGCGCGCCTATGCGACGGGCGTCGGCAATTCGCTGCGGCTCTACGAGATCGACACCCGCGAAGCCAGCGACACCCTGGCTCTCGATGCGCTGTCGCCGGACAATCACCGCCCGGCGCCGAAAAGGCGGGTGGCGGACTTCGCGACGCTCGGCCTCTCGCGCCTCGACAATACCGAGGGGCTCTGCTGGGGCCCCGATCTGCCCGACGGCCGCCGCATGCTGGTTGCACTGAGCGACGACAATTTCAATCCGCAGCAGGTCACCCAGTTCGCAGCCTTCGAATTCACGGACAAATCATGAACATCGCAGTCACCTTCCTGCCCCGCCAGGAGCCGGCCCCCCTGCCGCCGATCGCCTTCATCGGCGGCGGCAACATGGCCAGCGCAGTCATCGCCGGTCTCATCCGGCAGGACACGCCGGCCGCCGCTTTCGAAGTGGTCGAGCCCTTCGCCGAGGCCCGTGAGCGCCTGGCGCGCGACTTCGGCATCGTCGCCCAGGCCGAGGCCGGCCCGGCCCTGGCACGCTGCGAAGTCATCGTCTGGGCGGTCAAGCCGCAGCACTTCGCCGAGGCCACGAAACCGGTGCGCGGGCTGGCACCCGACGCCCTGCATGTCAGCGTCGCCGCCGGCATCCCGTCCGACAGCATCGCCCGCTGGCTCGGCACCGAACGGGTGGTGCGCGCCATGCCCAACACGCCGGCACTGGTCGGCCGGGGCATGACCGGACTGTTCGCGCGCAGCGCCGTCGATGCCGCAGGCCGCAAGCGGGTCGAACAGGTGCTGGGCCCCACCGGCGAACTGCTCTGGGTCGATGCCGAGGCGGCGCTCGACGCGGTCACGGCGATTTCCGGCTCCGGGCCCGCCTACGTGTTCTATTTCATCGAGGCCTTGACCGAGGCCGGCATCGAGCTCGGCCTGACACCGGAACAGGCCCACCAGCTTGCGGTCGGCACCTTCTCGGGCGCGACGGCGCTGGCTGCCGGCGCCAGCGAACCGCCGGCGGTGCTGCGCGATCGCGTGACCTCCAAGGGCGGCACCACCTATGCGGCGATCACGGCGATGGAAAACGCCGACCTGGCCGGCAAGTTCAAGGCCGCCGTGCGTGCCGCGCACCAGCGCGCCCGCGAGCTGGGCGCGGAATTCGGCAAGGCCTGAGCGCCGCTTTCAAGGCAGGGCGTACCCCGCCACGACGCCGACGAACACGGTGAAGCCCAGCCAGTGGTTGAGGCGGAAGGCCTTGAAGCAGCCTTCGCGCGTCCGGTCCCGGATCAGGCGCCAATGCCACAGCGCCTGCGCCGCGGCGGCGGCGATCGCCAGGTAGAACACCGGGCCCAATCCCATGCCGGCGCCGACCGCGGTCCACACCACGAGGAACATCGCGTAGCAGGCCATCACGATCGCGACGTCCAGACGCCCGAAGGTGATCGCCGAGGTCTTCATCCCGATGCGCAGGTCGTCGTCGCGGTCGACCATGGCGTATTCGGTGTCGTAGGCCAGCACCCAGAACAGGTTGCCCGCGAGCAGCCACCAGGCCAGCGCCGGCACCTCGGCGCGCACCGCCGCGAAGGCCATCGGGATGCCGAAGCTGAAGGCGATGCCAAGGACCGCCTGCGGGATCGAGACGAAGCGCTTGGCGTAGGGATAGACCAGCGTCACGGCCAGCGCCACGAAGGACCACAGCACCGTCACGAGGTTGGTGCTAAGCACCAGCGCGAAGGCGGCCAGCGCGAGCACCGCACCCACCGCCAGCGCCTCCTTCACCGAGATCGCGCCGCTGGTGACCGGCCGCTGCGCGGTGCGCTTGACATGGCGGTCGAACTCGCGATCGGCGACATCGTTGATGCAGCAGCCCGCGCTGCGCATCAGGATGGTGCCGAGCACGAAGACGACCAGCAGGTGCCAGCCCGGCCAGCCGCCGGCGGCGAACCAGAGCGCGCCCAGGGTCGGCCAGAGCAGCAGCAGCCAGCCCGCCGGGCGGTTCCAGCGGATCAGGTCGAGCCACAGCGCGATCCGTGAATGCCCGGGCATCATCGACACGGGGTGGGCCACTGCCAGCGAGTCACTCTTCGAGCAGGGAGCGCAGCATCCAGGCCGTTTGATCGTGCACGGTACAGCGGGCGGTCAGCATGTCGGCGGTCGGATCGTCGCCGGCTTCCTCGGCCACCGGGATGAACGCGCGCGCGATGCGCGACACGGTCTCGTGGCCCTTGACCAGGATTCGCACCATCTCCATCGCCCTGGGCGGCGTCTGCGGCACGTCGGGCACGGTGGCGATCTTGCTGAACTCGGCGTAGGAGCCCGGCGCGTAGTGGCCCAGGGCGCGGATGCGCTCGGCGATGACGTCGGTCGCGCCCCACAGCTCGGTGTACTGGCCCATGAACATCGCGTGCAGCGAATTGAAGTGCGGGCCGGTCACGTTCCAGTGGAAATTGTGGGTGGTCAGGTAGAGCGTGTAGGTATCGGCCAGCACACGGCTCAGGCCCTCGGCGATGGCGGCGCGGTCCTGCCGATCGATGCCGATGTTGATGATCGGCGCGCTGCGGCTGCCCGATTCCTCGGCGACCTTGACGCCTCCCTTTTTCGGCACCTTGCCGGCGGAGGGTGCTGGCGCGGGCGTGGCGGGCGACTTCGGCTTCTTGATGACTTTGGCCATGGCGACAGGTTCTTTCTACAGGAGGGTTGACGGCAGCAGACAGGGGCCAGCGGAGAGGGCCGCTTCGCAACAGCCGCACTCTATCGCAGGACGTCAGGACAGACGCCTGACGCCTGGCAGTTCGCAAGCATAGATCGCGTTGCGCAGGGCTGCGATCGCCTCGTAGCGCGTGAAGCTGCGGCGCCAGGCCAGCACCACGCGGCGTGTCGGCGGCTCGCCGCCATGGATGTCACGCACCGGCAGGTAGCGCACGATCTGCTCGACCTCCTTGCGCCCCTTGGTGCGCGGCTTGAGCGCCTCGGCCGGCACCGACAGCCGCGGCACCAGCGTCACGCCCATGCCCGAAGCCACCATGTGCTTGATGGTCTCGAGCGAGGAGCCCTCGAAGCTCTTGCGAATGCCTTCGGCATTGCTCGAGAAGCGCGCGAACTCGGGGCACACCTCGAGCACGTGGTCGCGGAAGCAGTGGCCGGTGCCGAGCAGCAGCATGGTTTCCTTCTTGAGCTCGTCGGAGCTCACCGACTCGCGATCGGCCAGCGGATGGTGCGCCGGCAGCGCGGCCATGAAGGGCTCGTCGTAGAGCGAGGCGACCGCCAGGCCGGTGTCGGGAAAGGGCTCGGCCATGATCGCGCAATCGATCTCGCCGGCGCGCAGCATCTCGAGCAGCTTGACGGTGAAGTTCTCCTGCAGCACCAGCGGCATCTGCGGCGTGCGGGCGATGTTCTGGCGCACCAGGTCGGGCAGCAGGTAGGGGCCGATGGTGTAGATGACGCCGAGGTTCAACGGCCCGGACAGCGGGTCCTTGCCGCGCTTGGCGATCTCCTTGATGCTGGCCGCCTGGTCGAGCACGCTCTGCGCCTGCTGCACGATCTGCTCGCCCAGCGGCGTCACCGTAACCTCGCCCGCGCTGCGCTCGAAGAGCTTGACCTCGAGCTCGTCCTCGAGCTTCTTGATCGCCACCGACAGCGTGGGCTGCGAGACGTAGCAGGCCTCGGCGGCCTTGCCGAAGTGGCGCTCGCGGGCGACAGCGACGATGTATTTGAGTTCCGTTAGCGTCATAGTTTTCGTCAATTATTGCTCGCCCCCAGGTTGCCCCGCACATCGTGTCGGGGCGCCCACCCCCCGGCCGGGGGCAACACCGGCGGCCCGGCGGAGCCGGTTCCGCGGTGTTTCACCAGCCGGCCTGGCTGCGCCGCCCTTGAGGGTCAGGCCTTGAGGTATTCGGCCTTGCTCCCGAGCCAGCGGTCCACATGTCTGGCGGCGAGTTCGGGGTGCCGATCGAGCATCTGCGGCGCCAGTTCGCGGGCCCAGTCGAGCAGCATGACGTCGGTGCTGAGGTCGGCGAAGCGCAGCAGCGGCGCGCCCGACTGGCGGGCGCCGAGGAATTCGCCGGGGCCGCGGATCTCGAGGTCGCGGCGCGCGATCTCGAAGCCGTCGCTGGTCTCGGCCATGGCCTTGAGCCGCGCCCGCGCGGTCTCGCCGACCCGGCCGCCTTCGTTCGGCGCGTACAGCAGCACGCAGGCCGAGGCCGCGGCGCCGCGGCCGACGCGGCCGCGCAGCTGGTGCAATTGCGAGAGCCCGAAGCGCTCGGCATGCTCGATCACCATCAGCGAGGCGTTGGGCACGTCGACCCCGACCTCGATGACCGTGGTGCTGACCAGCACCTGCAGCTTGTTGGCCGTGAAGCTTTCCATCACCGCCTGCTTCTCGGCGGTCGGCATGCGCGAATGCAGCAGGCCGACGCCGACCTGGTCGCCCAGCGCATCGGCCAGTTCGTCGCGGGTCTCGGTGGCGTTGCGCAGGTCGACCGCCTCGCTCTCCTCGATCAGCGGACAGACCCAGTAGACCTGCCGGCCCTGCTGCAGCTGGGCCTGGATCCGGTCGATGACCTCGTCGCGGCGGTGCTCGGCCACCAGCTTGGTGACGATCGGCGTGCGGCCCGGCGGCAGCTCGTCGAGCGTGGAGACGTCGAGGTCGGCGTAGTAGCTCATGGCCAGGGTGCGCGGGATCGGGGTTGCGCTCATCATCAGCAGGTGCGGTTCGAGCTCGCCGACGGCCTTGCCGCGCAGGGCCAGGCGCTGGGCCACACCGAAGCGATGCTGCTCGTCGATGATCGCCAGCGCGAGCTTCCTGAAGCGCACTTTCTCGGAGATCACCGCGTGGGTGCCGATCACCAGCGCCGCCTCGCCGCTCTCGACCGCGGCCGACATCGCGTCGCGCTCCTTCTTCTTCTGGCTGCCCGTGAGCCAGGCCACGCGCAGACCCCGCTCGGCCAGCAGCGGATCGAGCCAGCCGACCAGCTTGCCGAAATGCTGGGCCGCCAGGATCTCGGTCGGCGCCATCAGCGCGCACTGGTGGCCGGCGTCGATGCAGCGCGCCGCCGCCAGCGCCGCCACCACGGTCTTGCCGGAGCCGACGTCGCCTTGCAGCAGCCGGTGCATCGGCAGCGCGCGCGCCAGGTCGCGCGTGATCTCCTCGCCGACGCGCTGCTGCGCGCCGGTCAGGGCGAAGGGCAGCGCGGCCAGCAGCTCGCGATGCAGCGAAGCGCCGGAGACCGCGGCGTCCAGCACCGGCGCCCGCTGCGCCGCCCGCGCGCGCCGCGCCTGCAGCTGCGACAGCTGCTGCGCCAGCAGTTCGTCGGCCTTCAGCCGCTGCCAGGCCGGATGGCTGTGATCCTCGAGCGTGGCCATCGAGACATCGGGCGCAGGATAGTGCAGGAAGCTCAGCGCCCGGCGCAGCTCCCAGGCACCGTGCGGCGTGGCGCCCGCCGGCAGGGTCTCGTCGAGCACCGCCCGCGCCAGGCCGCTGCGCACCTCGCGCCGCAGCACCGGCTGGGCCAGCCCGGCAATGGTCGAATAGACCGGCGTCAGCGCCTCCGGCAGCGGGGTGCCGGAGGCCTTCACGGCCGGATGCATCATCTGCCGCCCGATGAAGCCGCCGCGCACCTCGCCGCGCACCCGCACCCGGGCGCCGATGGCCAGCTGCTTCTGCTGCGAGGGGTAGAAATTGAAGAAGCGCAGCTGGCAGGTGTCGCTGCCGTCGTCCACGGTCACGATCAGCTGGCGCCGCGGCCGGAACACCACCTCGCTCTCGGTCACCACGGCATCGATCTGCGCCATCTCGCCGTCCCGCACGTCGGCCAGCCGCACGATGCGGGTCTCGTCCTCGTAGCGCATCGGCAGGTAGAGCGCGAAATCGATGTCGCGCACCAGGCCGAGCTTGCGCAGCGCCCGCTGGACCACGCTGAGCCCGGTGCCGGGCGCAGGCGCGGCAACGGGCTTTTCGGCGGACAGGGGATTGGACTCGGCGGGCATGGGACAATTCTGCCCGGCTCCTCGCCTCCCTCTTTCCCATGCCTCCTTGGCACGGGCCCGTCCGGCCCTCAAGCACCATGCGCGCCTTCACGCTTTCCGATTTCGATTTCGACCTGCCGCCCGACCTGGTGGCCCAGCATCCCGCCGCCGAACGCAGCGCCTCGCGCCTGCTCGACGGCACCGGCCCCGCACCGGTCGACCGCATCTTCAACCAGCTGCCTTCGCTGCTGCGGCCCGGCGACCTGCTGGTGTTCAACGACACGCGCGTGGTCAAGGCGCGGCTTTTCGGCGAGAAGCCCACCGGCGGCAAGCTCGAGCTGCTGGTCGAGCGCGTGCTGCAGGGCGCCGAAGTGGTGGCGCACATGAAGGTCAGCAAGAAGCCGCCGATCGGCACCACGCTGGCGATGACCGGCGGCTTCACGGCCACGCTGCTGGGCCGCTGGCCCGAGGAGGACGGCGCGCTGTTCCGCTTGCGCTTCGACAGCCCGGCGGGCGAAGACCCGTACGCGCTGATGGCGCGCTGCGGCCACGTGCCGCTGCCGCCCTACATCGCGCACACCGATTCGGCCGACGACGAGCGCCGCTACCAGACCGTGTTCGCGCGCGTGCCCGGCGCGGTGGCGGCGCCGACCGCAGCGCTGCATTTCGACGACGTGCTGCTGTCCGAACTCGAGGCCCGCGGCGTGCGGCGCGCCAACGTCACGCTGCACGTGGGCGCCGGCACCTTCCAGCCCGTGAAGACCGAGAACATCGCCGCGCACACCATGCATGCCGAGCGCTGCGAGGTGCCCGAGGCGACCCAGCGCGCCATCGCCGAGTGCAAGGCGCGCGGCGGCCGCGTGATCGCGGTCGGCACGACCACCGTGCGCACGCTCGAGAGCTGGGCCAAGAGCGGCGAGGCCAGCGGCGACACCCGCATCTTCATCACGCCGGGCTTCGTGTTTGCTCACGTCGACCTGCTGGTCACCAACTTCCACCTGCCCAAGAGCACGCTGATGATGCTGGTCAGCGCCTTCGCCGGCTACGAGCGCGTGATGGCGCTCTACGCCCACGCGATCCGCGAGCGCTACCGCTTCTTCAGCTACGGCGACGCCATGCTGCTCGCACGAACCCCTTTCACATCATGCTGAACTTCGAACTCCTCGCCACCGACCCGCAAAGCCACGCGCGCCGCGGCACGCTCACGCTGAACCACGGCGTGGTGCAGACCCCGATCTTCATGCCCGTGGGCACCTACGGCACGGTCAAGGGCGTGATGCCGCGCAGCCTGCACGAGATGGGCGCCCAGATCATCCTGGGCAACACCTTCCACCTGTGGATGCGGCCCGGCCTCGACGTCATGGCGGCCTTCGGCGGCCTGCACCCCTTCGAGAAGTGGGACAAGCCGATCCTCACCGACTCGGGTGGCTTCCAGGTCTGGTCGCTCGGCGCGATGCGCAAGATCAGCGAGGAAGGCGTGAAATTCGCATCGCCGGTCAACGGCGACAAGCTCTTCCTCACGCCCGAGGTCTCGATGCAGATCCAGACCCTCCTCAACAGCGACATCGTGATGCAGTTCGACGAGTGCACGCCCTACGACGTCGACGGCCACGTGACGACCGAGGCCGAAGCCCGCCAGTCAATGGCGCTCAGCCTGCGCTGGGCGAAGCGCTGCCAGGCGGAGTTCTCGAGGCTCGAGAACCCGAATGCGCTGTTCGGCATCGTCCAGGGCGGGATGTTCGAGAACCTGCGCGAGGAATCGCTCGCGCAGCTGGTCGAGATGGACTTTCCGGGCTACGCGATCGGCGGCGTCAGCGTCGGCGAGCCCAAGGACGAGATGCTGCGCATCATGGGCCACACGCCGCACCGGCTGCCGGCCCACAAGCCGCGCTACCTGATGGGCGTCGGCACGCCCGAGGACCTGGTGGAAGGCGTGGCGCAGGGCGTCGACATGTTCGACTGCGTGATGCCGACCCGCAACGCGCGCAACGGCACCTTGTTCTCGCGCTACGGCGACCTCAAGATGCGCAACGCCCGCCACAAGAGCGACCCGCAGCCGATCGATGCCAGCTGCAGCTGCCACGCCTGTGCCGGCGCCTCGGGCGTGCCGTGGGAAGCGGGCGGGCGCGACGGCTTCAGCCGCGCCTACCTGCACCACCTCGACCGCTGCGGCGAGATGCTCGGCCCGATGCTGACCACCATCCACAACTTGCACTACTACCTGAACCTGATGCGCGAGATCCGCGACGCGCTCGACGCCGGAAGCTTTGCCGGGTTCCGTGCCCGCTTCAAGGCCGATCGGGCGCGCGGAATCTAGATGCTATGAAGGACTGCCCCGGGCGAGTCCCGTTGAGCTAGACCGAGCGCAGCGACCAGGACCCCGAGAGGGTCTCGCCCGGGGCCAGCACCGCACCGCCGATCTCGGTCGGCCCGTGCCGATCCGAGAGATTGATCGCGTCGGTGCACTGGCTCACCGGTTCGGCGCAGAAATGGCCGCCGCCGCGTGGGCAGTACAAGACGAAGAAGTCCAGCGGCGCGTCGGCCGACAGCACCAGCGTGCGACCGGCATCGGGCCACTCGATGCGGGCCTCGCGCTGCCAGCGCGTGAAGTTGTTGTCGAGGTCGAGACTCGACAGCGGCACGCCCTCGCGCAGCCGCGCCACCTCGGCAGTCGGCTCGAGCGCCACCGGCATCACCTCGGCATCGGCGCGCCACATGGCGGCGGTGGCGGTCCGAAGCCGCGTCCCGGGACGGTGCGGAAAGTACGGGTGGTGGCCGATGCCGGCGGGCATCGGCGCCGTGTCGCGGTTGGTCAGTGCCAGCGTGCAGCGAAGCCCCGACCGATCGAGCTCGAAACGCTGCGTCGCCTCGAAGGCCCAGGGCCATTGACCGTCGGCCTCGAAGGCCAGCGCGAGGCGGGCCTGCGCCGGCCCGGACTCGGCCACCTGCCAGGGCCGGAGCCATCCGAGACCGTGCAGCGCATGCTTGCCGGACGGCCGCGCCGGGTGCGTGGCGGCGATCGCGATGTCGCGGCCGCCAAACCGCGCGCGGCCGTCGCGGATGCGGTTGCACCACGGCAGCAGCGGAAAGCTGCCCATCGCGAAGGGATCGCCCCGCGCCAGGTCCTCGGCCGAGGCCGGCCGCAGCCAATCGAGCCGCTCGCCGCCGCGCTGCTCGTGCAGGGCCGCGATGGCGCCGCCGACCCGCGGGGCCAGCAGCAGGCGCATCGGGCCGGCTGCGAGTTCGACCAGTCCTTCCGGGCCGGCTGGGTGCGTGGGGTCTGCGCTCATTCGATTGGCATCCCGTCAGGTGTTGCAAACGCGCGCATTCTCGTTCACACGGGTGGCGAGCGACACGGCGGACGGTCAGAATTTGCGCATGAACTCATCGACCTCCCCTGCCCCCTCCGCCATCTACCCGTCGCTGACCGGACGCACCGTCTTCATCTCCGGCGGCGCCTCCGGCATCGGCGAGAGCCTGGTGCGCGCCTTCCATGCGCAGGGCGCACGGGTCGGCTTCTGCGACCTCGACGCCGCGGCCGGCACGGCGCTGGCGCAGCAGCTGGGCGGCGGCAACGCGCCGCTGTTCCAGGCCTGCGATGTCACCGACGTGGCCGCGCTGGCCGCCACCATCGCCGCGGTGCGCGCGCGCTTCGGGCCGATCCAGGTGCTGCTCAACAACGCCGCCAACGACCGCCGGCACCAGATGGCCGACGTCACGAGCCAGGACTTCGACCGTCTCGTGGCGGTCAACTTCAAGCACCAGTTCTTCGCTGCCCAGGCGGTGGCCGACGACATGCGGGCGCTCGGCGGCGGCTCGATCATCAACTTCGGCTCGATCAGCTGGATGATCAAGGGCGCCGGCTATCCGGTCTACCAGGCCTGCAAGTCGGCCGCGCGCGGGCTCACGCGCTCGCTGGCGCGCGACCTCGGCAAGGCCAACATCCGGGTCAACGCGATCGTGCCGGGCTGGGTCATGACCGAGCGCCAGCTGCGGCTCTGGGTCAAGCCCGAATCGGCCGCCGAGATCGATGCCGCCCAATGCCTGCCGGGCCGCGTGATGGCCGAGGACATCGCCAGCATGGCCTTGTTCCTCGCCGCCGACGATTCGAAGATGTGCACCGCCCAGGACTACGTGGTGGACGCCGGCTGGACCTGAAGCGGCCCCGGCAACGGCGCGCGGGGCGCAGCACCTGGATCCGCCGCCGTGCCGCAGGCATGGCAGAACTTGGCGAAGGCGCTCTTGCGCGCATCGCAGGCACGGCAATGGTCGAACAGGCCGATGCCGCAGTGCGGACAGAAGTCGATCTCGGTGTTCTTGAGGTCCACCGGGCGCTCGCAGCCCGGGCAGACGCTCTTGGACAGCCGTGCCAATGCCGTGTCGTAGCTCAGCTCGTTGCGGCGCACCGTCTCGGGCTGCGCCTCGGCCAGTTTCTGCCGCGCCAGGTAGCGGTTGAGCGCCAGGATGGCGTAGCGCCCGACCAGCACCGTCAGCACGATGCCCACCACATAGCGAACGTAGCCGCCGTAGCTCGGCAGGTAGGGCACGAGCTCGACGAAGAAGGCGAACAGCGCGAAGTAGATGAAGCCCCACACGAAGGGCCACCAGGTGCTCTTGCGCTTCTTCGCGAACAGCCAGCCGGCGATCACCAGCAGCGGCAGCGTGAGCGCCAGCCGGTACAGGAACACCCGCAACTCGACCTTGCGGTTCTCGGCATCGAGCCGCTTGCGCGCCGCCTCCTCGAGCACCAGCAGCTGCTGCTGCGCCCGCTGGCGCGACTGCCGGGCGTCGAGCGCGATCTGCCGCTGCGCCACCACGTTGCGCTCGGCCTCGTCCTCCTTCGCCTTCAGGGCATCGAGGGCCCGGGTGCGGGCGATCAACTCGGTGTCCTGATCGGGCTGGGCGGTGGCGCGGCGGGTGGCGAGCCAGTTGCCGAAGGTCTCGCGCGCCGCCCGGCTGGCCTGCTGCGCGGTGACCAGCTTGAGATCGGCCTGCTCGCGCTCGCGCGCGGCCTGCTGCTCGCTGCGCTCGGCATCGCGCACCGTGTGGCGCAACGGGTCGGCCGCCGCCCGGTCGATGAAATCGTCGAGCTCGATCCGGTGCTCGACCCGCGGCAGGTCGCCGACGATCGTGCTACCGAGCCCGACCAGGAAGCCAGCGAACACAATCGCCACCCCCCAGAGGCCGCGGCGAAACCACTTTTCGGACAGGCGCAGTGCCTTGCTCATTGCATTCTTCCTCTCGGGACGTTGTGTTGCTTGCCGGCGGCCGATTCTGGACGACCGCGGGCCCGGCTTCGGGATTCATCGGGAACACGAACACGCCGGCCACGATCACGGTCGCGGCCACCAGGCCCGTCTGCAGCACCACCTTCACCACATGCTGCGGATGGGACACGCGCTCCCGGTACTCGCGCTCGTAGGGGCCGAAATTGGTGGGCTCGCGCTTCACCACGAATTCCCGGCCTGCGGCAGCTCGCGGCCCATGGCCGGGGGCATCGACGCGCTGACGATGGCCTCGCCCTGCAGGAAGGCTGCGGCCGGCGCGACGATAGGGGTGCACACGGCACAGGCCGCGACCAGAAAAGTGAGCAGGTACTGCTTCATGGGATCTTCTCGTCCAGGAAGTGAAAGTGCGCGGATCATGGTCCGCCCCTTCGCCGCCTGAAGCGCATTCGTGTCGTGGTCGCGGTACCCTGCGCCGCCGGTATCGCTACTTGATACCAAGCGGCGCCCGGCGGCCCGCCAGCAGGTCCGCGCGCGTGAAGGGCCGCTCGATCCCGGCCAGCCGCACGGCGATCACTTCGAGCAGGCCCTGGGTCGGCGCCGGCGTGCCGGGCCGAAGGAAGAACATCGGGGTGGCCAGGCTCAGCAGCACCAGCGTCCAGCTGACGCGCGGATGCGGCAGCCGGTGCTGCGACCAGAGGAAAGTGGCGCTGACCACCATGCCGAGGGCATAGCCGGCGACCACCTCCGACAACGAATGGGCATCGAGCGCCAGCCGGGTGAGGCCGATGAAGGCGGCGAGCAGCCATCCGAAGACCGCCGCCGCGACCCGCACGGGATGTTCCCAGCGCGAGACGGCCAGCCAGCAGGCCACCGGCCAGACGCTGGCAGCGATCGCCGTATGGCCGCTGAAGCCGGTGAAGTCGAGCCTGGCGCTGCCGATGCCCCAGCCGAGGAAGGCGATCTTGGAGCTGGCGATCAGGCTGCCGCCGAAACCGAACAGCAGGATCCACAGCAGCGCCAGCGCTCGGGTGTGACTGCGGATGCCGAGCCAGACCGCGATCCAGAGCGCAGCGGGCAGCAGGAAGCCGCTGTCACCCAGCCAGGTGAGCACGTGCAGGATCTCGCGGGGGCTGGGCATCGGCCGGACGGACCTCAGGTGCCGAGGAGCACGCTCACGCGCCGCTGCAGGGTCTCGGGTTGCACTTCGGCGCGGGGCATCGCACAGCCGACGCGGAGCCCCACGCGGCTGAAGAAGCCGCGCCGGAACGGCCGCACCATGGCGACGTTCTGGCCGTCGCGCGCCTCGATCCGGCTGAAGTACGACCCCCACAGGTTGGTCAGCGCCATCGGAACCACCGGCGGCTCGATGCCGCCGGCGCGGGCGGCATCGAGGATCTTCATCACGCCGCCCTTGAAGGGCTGCAGGCTGCCGTCGCGGGTGATCGCGCCCTCGGGGAAGATGGCGAGCAGATCGCCGTCGCGCAGCACCTGCGCGGCGTCGGCGAAGGCCTGTTCGTAGGCGGCCGGGTCCTCTTTCTGCGGCGCGATCGGGATCGCCTTGGCCAGCCGGAACAGCCCGCCGAGCACCGGCACGCGGAAGATCCGATGGTCCATGATGAAGCGGATCGGGCGCGGGCTGGCGGCCATCAGCAGCACCGCGTCGATGAAGCTCACGTGGTTGCAGACCAGCACCGCCGGCCCGTCGGCCGGAATGTGCTCCTGGCCCCGGATGTCGAAGCGGTAGACGAAGTGCGACAGCACCCAGGCCACGAAGCGCAGCAGGTATTCGGGCACCAGCATGAAGATGTAGAAAGCGACCAACGCGTTGGCGATGCCGGTGAACAGGAAGATCTGGGGAATCGTGAAGCCCCCCTTCAGCAACGCCCCGGCGATGACCGAGCTGGCGATCATGAAGAGCGCATTCAGAATGTTGTTGGCCGCGATGATGCGGGCCCGGTGGGTGGGCTGGCTGCGCATCTGGATCAGCGCGTACATCGGCACGCTGTAGAGCCCGGCAAACAGCGACAGCAGGCCCAGGTCGGCCATCACGCGCCAGTGCGCCGGCTGGGCCGTGAAGGCGCCCAGCCCCAGCTGCGCCCCGGCCGGCAGCCCGCGCGAGGCGAAGTACAGGTCGATCGCGAACACGCTCATGCCGATCGCGCCCAGCGGCACCAGGCCGATCTCGACCTGGCGCCGGCTCAGCGTCTCGCACAGCAGCGAGCCGGCGCCGATGCCGACCGAGAACACCACCAGCAGCAGCGAAGCCACCTGCTCGTCGCCGTGCAGCACCTCCTTCGCGAAACTCGGGAACTGGGCCAGGAAGACGGCGCCGAAGAACCACATCCACGAGATGCCCAGCAGCGAGCGGAACACCACCACGTTGCCATGCGCGAGCTTCAGGTTGCGCCAGGTCTCGCTGACCGGGTTCCAGTTGATCGCCAGGCCCGGGTCGGTGGCCGGGGCCGGCGGGATCGCCTGCGCCACCGCGCGTCCGGCCAGGGCCAGCAGCAGGCAGGCGACGGCCACGGTGGCATGGCCGACCTGCGGCAAGGCCACCAGAAGGCCGCCCGCGACCTGGCCCAGCAGGATGGCGACGAAAGTGCCCATCTCGACCATGCCGTTGCCGCCGGTGAGCTCGCGCGGCGCCAGCACCTGCGGCAGGTAGGCGAACTTGACCGGACCGAACAGGGTGGAGTGCAGCCCCATCAGGAACACGCAGCCGAGCAGCACCGCCGCGTCGGCCCGCAGGAAGCCCCAGGCGGCGATCGCCATGATCGCGATCTCCAGGTTCTTGACGAAGCGGATCATCTTCGTCTTGTCGTGCTTGTCGGTGAGTTGCCCGGCGGTGGCCGAGAACAACAGGAAGGGCAGGATGAACAGCGCGCCGATCGCCAGCCCCGCCATCGCCGGAGGCATCCAGTTCAGCTGCAGCTGGTAGGTCACCATCACCGTGAAGGCGAACTTGAACAGGTTGTCGTTGGCTGCGCCGGCGAACTGGGTCCAGAAGAAGGGCGCGAAGCGCCGCTGCCCCAGCAGCGCGAACTGGTTGGCGTGGGCGGGCCCCTCGGGCTGGCTGGCGGATGCGGCTTCGGTGGTGGGTGTCATCATTCAGGTGGAGGCAGCAGTCAGCGGGGCGGCGTGCGGATTGTGCCGCAGCGTCTGCCGCCCCATCGCCTGCAAGGCGTGGAGCACCGGGAGCGCCGCCAGGGCCGCCGTCAGGTGCTTGAGGCTGTGGCCCGACAGCAGCTGGTGCGTGGCGGCGTAGATCGCGGGGTCGGCCAGCTCGAACAGCTGGGCCAGCGCGTAGAAGAACAGCACCCCGCCGAGCTTGAGGCCGATGGCGCCGGCCACCGGGCGAACCAGCGCCAGCGCGAGCAGCAGCGCCATGCCGCCGAACTGCAGCACCGCCCAGGGCCATGCATTGCCGGTGCCATGGCAGACGGCCGCGGCCAGCAGCCCGCCGGCCAGCGTGAACCAGGCGGCCGTCCAGCCGGCGCGGGCGCTGACCCGCTCGCAGACCGCAAAGCCGACCAGCCCCGCGAAGGCCACCGCCATGCCGGCCCGATCCGCCGCCAGCCGCAGGTCGTCGGGCTGCAGGTGGTAGAAGGCCGACCCGAGCGCCGTGAGAACCAGGCCGGCGAAGAACATCCAGGCGCAGTCGAGCGCATGGACCGGCGCCGGCGCGACGGCCTGGGGCAACGGTGCGGCGTCCTGCAGCTGGTCATGGGCGCGGTCCAGCCAGTGCAGCCAGCGCAGGCCCCAGAGGCCCAGCACGGCGAAAGGCAGGTTGCTCAACACGTTCACGGCGTTGGGCAGCGCGCGCCAGGACCGGCCATCGGCAAAGGCGGCCGCGCCCGGTGCCGCAACCGTGGGACCGAGTACCGCCGCGCCGACGAGCAGCACGGCCAGCGCCAGCAGGGCGTGTTCGCGGCGGGAGAGGGACGGCAGGGACATGGCAGGCTCCGATGGGTGCTCGAGGAGGTGGAATCTAGGTTGTCAACCCCTCGGACGGCATCGAGAATCGATACGGAGCACTTTTTCACCACCCCGGGTATCAATCCGCAATACTCCCTCTCGCCATGAGTACCACCGTCGACCTGGTCAATGCCCTCAAGAACGAACTCAAATCCGCCCGCATGACCTATGCCGACCTGGCCAAGTCGCTGGACATGGCCGAGTCCAGCGTCAAGCGGATGCTGGCCAAGGGCGACATGCCGCTGACCCGGGTCGACGCCATCTGCCGGGCCCTCAAGATCGACTTCGCCGAGCTGGCGCGCCGGGTGGCGGACGCGCAGCCCCTGCTCAAGGAGCTCACGCTCGAGCAGGAGAAGGCGGTGGTCAAGGACAAGAAGCTGCTGCTGCTGGCGATCTGCGTGCTGAGCCAGTGGACGCTGGAGCAGATCGTCGGCGCCTACCGGATCACCGAGGCCGAGTGCATCGGCTACCTGGCCCAGCTGGACCGGATCGGCATCATCGAGCTGCGGCCGCTGAACCGCTACCGACTCAAGCTCGCCAAGACCTTCCGCTGGCGCCCGCACGGGCCGGTGATGGATTTCTTCCGCGAGAACGTGGTGCTCGACTACTACCGCGGCGGCTTCGACGGCCCGGCCGAGGGCCTGCTGCTGGTGCACGGATCGATCAGCAAGTCGCTGGCACCGGCCTTCCTCGACCGGCTGCAGCGGGTGGCCCAGGACTTTGCGCAGCAGCACCAGACCGACCAGAAACTGACCCCCAAGGAGCGCGAGGGCTACACCTTGCTGCTGGGCATGCGCAACTGGGAGTTCGAGCTGTTCACCCGCCTGCGCCGGGCCTGAAAAACACGGAAACCGGTTTCCTCTATAAAATCCGCCCAGCAGAAAAGCGGACGCTTCCGTCCCACCGATGGCGCAATCTCCCATGAACGCTCAGGTGAACCGCCCAAACCGCGGTTCAGGCACTGCCTCAATTCGATCAATCGCCGACTGGAGAGCCACCACGCCAAGTGGTGCACCGAAGGAGCAAACCCGCTGCCAGTGGCCGCGTGGTGAAACTCTCAGGTAACAGAGACAGGGGGAGCGGCAGTCTGAACCCCGGGTCTTGCCGCTTTTACAGTAAGCGCTAACGCCCGCCGTTCATGCCCTCCCAAAAGGATTCGGACATGCGCGTGGTTGTATTTGGCGCGGGCTTGCTCGGCGTGACCTCGGCCTACTATCTTCAACAGCTCGGACACGAAGTGACCGTGGTCGACCGGCATGCGACGCCGGCGGCCAAGGCACGCGGCCTGGCGACCGCCGAGCAGTCGACCGCAGCGCCGGCCGCAGCGGCATCGCCCCGGCGCGGCAGGAAGCTGTCCAGGCTGTGCAGCGGCATCCGTCGCGGCCTCTCCAGGCTGATGGACCGGGCCGTCGGGACGCCGGCCAAGCGCGATCCCCTCGACCATCTCGTGCGACTGGCGGCGTACAGCCGCAAGAGCGCGCGCGCCCTGCGCGACGAAGCCGGAGTGCCCCAGGGCTCGCGCTCGGCCGGCCTGATGAACATCTACACCGATCCCGAGGCCTTCCGGGTCCGGACGGCCGGCGCCACGCACTGGTCCAGCCTCGGCTGCGAGGAACGGCTGCTGTCGGCCGACGAAGCCATCGTCCTGGAACCGGCGCTGAAGGCGATGGGCGGCAAGCTGGCCGGAGCGACCCACGCGCAGGAAGACCCGGCGCGCGATCCGGCGCAGTTCGCCGCCAGCCTGGTGTTCCTGTGCCGCGCCGCCGGCGTGCGCTTCATGACGCGGCACACCGTGGTGTCGCTCAAGGAACGCAACGGCCGGATCGACCATGTCGAGCTGCTCGATGCCGCCGGCGAGCCGACCACCTTGCGCGGACAGGCCTACGTGCTGGCGCTGGGTGCGTCGAGCGTGCCGCACGCCGAAGACCTGGGCATCGACATGCCGCTGCGCTTCGTGCGCGAATACATCGTCACGATGCCGATCCTGAACCCTTCGCTGGCGCCGCGCATGCCCTTGCGCGACCGCCAGGGCAAGCTGCGCATCACGCGCATCGAAACGCCGGCCGGCGACCAGTTGCAGGTCCGGGCCGTCGTGCGGGCCGGGCTCGACGAAGAGGCCGAGCCCGACTCGGACCGCTTCCGGGCGATCGTGCGCCGCACCGAGATGCTGCTGCCCGGCGTCGCCGACGCCGCGCGGGCCAGTTTCGATACCGCCATGCACGCGGCCAGCACCAACCGGCTGCCGATGATCGGCAAGACCCGCCTCCCCAACCTGTTCCTGAACACCGCGCCCGGCGCTCGAACCTGGATCCATGCCTGCGGCGCGGGCAAGTCGATCGCGCGGATCGTCAGCGGACTTCGGCCCGAACTCGACTTCGCCTTCCGGCGCCCTTAGGGCCTGTTCACACTATTTCCGGGGATCGCGTTGCCGGGCGAAGGGGCTGGATGCAAGGCGCCCGCGCGCAGCAAGGCTTTCGCCTTGCAAGCGCGGGCAACGCCGCAGACGGCCCCTTGGCCCGGCAACCCGCAGGGAAGGCCTGCCAGGACGAGCCACTCGGCGTTGCGCTCCTTGCATGTGCCAACGCACATGCCGCGTCGCGCGCCTTGATTGGCCCGTCCTGGCAAGCCTTCGCGACCCCGGAAATAGTGTGAACAGGCCCTACCCGCTACAATCCGCCCACTGCAGGAGAGCGGGCCCAGGGGCCCCACCGAAGGCGCAAACTCCCATAAACGCTCAGGTCGGCCCACGCGATGGGCTCGTACTGCAGTTCACTGTCAAAGCCGTCTGGAGAGCCATCACGCCGCGCGTGGTGCACCGAAGGAGCAAACCCGCTGCGGGCGCAGCGGGTGAATCTCTCAGGTACCGAGGACAGGGGGAGCGGCAACTTGGACGCACGGTCCGGTTGCTTTCGTTTCGACAGCATGCCGTCTCCGTTGCGTTCGAGCGCTGCAACCATCAAGGGTTCTCGATATGCGCGTGATCGTTCTTGGCGCCGGCCTGCTCGGCGTGACTTCGGCTTACTACCTCCAGCAACTCGGCCACGATGTGACCGTGATCGACCGCCAGGCCACGCCGGCGGCGGAAACCAGCTTTGCCAACGGCGGCCAGATCTCGGTCAGCCATGCCGAGCCCTGGGCCAACCCGGGGGCGCCGCTCAAGGTGCTGCAATGGCTCGGCAAGGAAGATGCGCCCTTGCTGTTCCGCATCCGCGCCGACATGCGCCAGTGGCTCTGGGGCCTTTCGTTCCTGCGCGAATGCACGCCGGCGCGCACCCGCCACAACATCGAGCAGATCGTGCGCCTGGGCACCTACAGCCGCGACACGCTGCAGCAGCTGCGGCGCGACACCGGGATCGACTACGACCAGCGCACGCAGGGCATCCTGCACTTCTACACGACGCAGAAGGAGTTCGACGCCGCGCTGGAGCCCGCCGAACAGATGCGCGCGCTCGGCTGCGACCGGCGGGTGATCTCGGCCGACGAGGCCGTGAGGCTCGAGCCCGCGCTGTCGCACATCCGGCCGCAGCTGGCCGGCGCGACCTACACGGCCGAGGATGAATCGGGCGATGCCAACCGCTTCGCGCGCGGGCTGGCCGGGCTGGCCGAGGCAGCCGGCGTGCGCTTCCTCATGAACCATACCGTGACCGCGCTGCGCGCAGCCGGCGGCCGCCTCGACCACGTCGAGGCGACCGATGACGAAGGCCGCTTCCAGCGCATCCGCGGCGACGCCTACGTGCTGGCGATGGGCTCGCTGAGCCCCCTCCTGGCCGCGCCGCTGGGCATCCGGCTGCCGATCTATCCGGCCAAGGGCTACTCGGTGACGATGCCGGTCCGGGACGCCTCGAAGGCGCACCAGGTCTCGCTGACCGACGACGAGTTCAAGCTGGTGTTCTCGCGCTACACCTCGGCCGCGGGCGACCGCCTGCGCATTGCCGGCACCGCCGAGCTCAACGGCTACGACCGCGACCTGAACCAGGTGCGCTGCGAGGCGATCGTGCGGCGCGTGGAGGAACTGTTCCCGGGCGCCGGCGACGCCTCCGCGGCCCAGTTCTGGACCGGGCTGCGCCCGGCGACGCCGAGCAACGTGCCGCTGATCGGGGCGTCCAGGCTGCCCAACCTGTTCCTCAACACCGGCCACGGCACGCTGGGCTGGACCCACGCCTGCGGCTCCGGCAAGTCGATCGCGCGAATCGTCAGCGGGCTGGCGCCGGAGGTCGACTTCGCCTTCACCGGGCTGCGCAGCGGTCCTCAGTCATCGCTCGCGAAGACGGTCAGCACGCCGGTATAGCCGTAGAGGTGGTTGCGGGCGATCTCGCCGGCGGCGAAGAAGCCGACCAGCGGGACGTCGCCGAGCGCATGGCGCACGATCTGCAGCTCGGCGCCAGGGGCTCCGAAGTGCGGCCCGCCGCGGCCCGAGCAGCTGACGTAGATCGCGCCCGCGATGCGGCGCGCCGGATGCGGCGCGGCCTCGGCCTCGCCGGCCGCGATCTCGCGCGCGGTCGCCAGCGTCTGCTCCTGGGGCTCCAGTTCCTCGCGGATCTCGGCGCAGACGCGCCTCAGGTCGGCACGCGCGGCCTGCACGTTGCGGCGGCAGAAGCTCATGCGCATGCCGGCCGCCGCCACATCCGCGATCGCCACGCCGCGACGCGTCGGGTCGAGACCGATGATGTGGCGCACCCGCACGTCGGCACCCAGGTCGCCGGTGCGCCGGACGCCGTCGCTGCCGGCCTCGGCCAGGCCGACCAGCGTGGCGCGCACGGCATCGATCGCCTGCTCGGGCGCATCGAGCGACACCCGCAGGTCGGCCAGCAGCACGTCGAGCGCGGGCTCGCCGTCGAGCTCGAGCAGCAGGTTGCCGTCGGCCTCGGTGATCTCGCGTTCGCGCGACACCGGCTGGCAGCCCTGGGTCACGCGCGAGACCAGCCGCACGCCTTCGCCGAACACCACGCCCGACAGGCCGCCCGAGAACACGCCGCCAACCGCGCCATGGCCGCGGATGTTGCCGTTGCCGCCGATCGCGAACTGCAGCGAGCCGACCCGGCCCGACGACAGGCCGCCGAACAGGTAGCCGGTGTCGGTGCGCTCCGCCATCTCGGCGATCAGCTCGCCGAGCTCGGGCGTGCGCGGGTCGGCGTGCACCAGGGCGGTATGGGCCGCGAAGCCGCTCATTTCCGAGCTGGCGAGCGGCGCTACGCCGGAAAACACGCGGTACTGGTCGCTCGGCAACTCGCACAGCATCACGCTGAGCGCTGGCTCATCGAAATACTCGGCGTTGTTGGCGGCCACGCCGACACCCACGGTGCCGGTCCAGTCGGTGATCTCGGGCAGTTCGGCCCCCAGGTGATCGAGGATCTCCTGGGCGTCTTCCCCGTAGTGGTCGGTGATGTAGAGCAGGCCCAGCGTCGGCGAACGCGCGTAGTCGGGCAGCGCCATCTGCGCCCGCAACTGGGCCAGCACCAACCCCGCCGCCATGCGCCACTGCGGATGGGTGGCATGTCCGGAAGGAAACAGCTTCATGGGCTCGGCTTTCAAGGCGCGCGCTTGCGCGCCGGTGGGGGACCCTTGGCCGCTGCCGCCGCACCGCGACGCGCGGGCGAGGCCTTTTTCCGGGCCGCGGCCGGCTTGGCCGCCCGCTTCGCCGGCGCTGGCGCCGGCGCCGAGCCCGCGCCCAGGCCGACCGCGTCGACCAGCGGCTGCGCCACGGCCGGCACCTTGAGTTGCGAGGCGTCCTGCAGGGCCGAACTGGCGATCTGCTGGAACTGTTGCGTGAGCGCGCCCCACCACTGCAGGGGATCGACCACGCCGGCCGCGTCCGGCGCGGCCGCGGCCTTGGCCCGCTTCGGCGCCGGCGTCTCCTCGACCTCCGGCTCCGTTTCGGGTTCCGGGGCGGCGGCCGGGGCCGGTGGCTCGTCCTGGAACGCGGGTGCCGGCGCGGGCGTCGGCCCGACGGGCCGCGTGAAGGCGCTGGCGAGGTCTTCCATGCGGACGTTCATGCCGCGCAAGGTCGACAGCGTCATCTTCTGCACTTCGAGCGCCTGGATCGTCGCCTTCAGCGCGTGGCCGTTCTGCTCGAGCCAGTACTGCACGGTCTTGAGCTCCTGGATGCGCTTGTCGACCTCCTCGACGCTCAGCGTCGGCGCCACCCAGCTCGACAGGCTCGGCAGGCCGGGCACCCCGCCGGACGATGCGCTGGCGCCGGCCAGGCTTTTCAGGAAGTCGAAGCCCGGAACGAACTGACTGAAGGCGAAGGGCTTGGTGGCGTCGCTCATGGGAGTGCTCCGGTATGTGGTTCTTGTCCGGGCAGCTTACTCCAAGCGTCCGGGCTTTTGGGCCGGTAAAGGCATCCGGCACTCGCCACGGCGGCCCGGCTTGTGGACAATGACCCATTAGACACAGAAAGACACATGTCCATCTTCCATCTCGCCTTCCACGTCCGCGACCTCGACGAGGCCCGGCGCTTCTACGGCGGCGTGCTGGGATGCATCGAAGGCCGCAGCACCGACACCTGGGTCGATTTCGATTTCTTCGGCCACCAGATTTCGCTGCACCTCGGCGAGCCCTTCGCCACCTCGCGCACCGGCCGCGTGGGGGACGTGATGGTGCCGATGCCGCACTTCGGCATCGTGCTCGAGTTGCCGGCCTGGCAAGCGCTCGCGGCGCGGCTCGAGGCGTCGGCCATGGATTTCGTGCTGAAGCCGCAGGTGCGCTTCGAGGGCCAGCCCGGCGAGCAATGGACCATGTTCTTCTGCGACCCCTTCGGCAACCCGATCGAGGCCAAGGGCTTCCGCTCGCTCGACACCGTCTACGACGCATGAATCATCCTGCGGCGCCCACCCGGAGGTCGATGCGCCCGCGCGTCGCCGGGGCGGCGGCCGCGCTGCTGCTCGGCTGCGGCGCCGCGCACGCGGTGCAGGATTGCGAGCTCAATGGCCAGGCCGTGAATCCGGCCAACGGCAACAGCACCGCCGGCAAGACCGGCGTGTTGCGCTGCAAGGACCGGGACAGCGGCGCGCTGCTGCGCGAACAGCAGATCCAGAGCGGAACCTTCATGGGCCTGGTGCGCCTCTACGAGAACGGCAAGCTCGTGAAGGAACACAGCGTGAACGCCCACGGCAACATGGAAGGCCGGGCCCGCGAGTACTCGCCCTCCGGCCAGGTCTTGCGCGACGCCACCTACGAAGACGGCCACGAGATGGGCCTGGTGCGCACCTTCTATCCGGACGGGCCCCTGCGCCGCGTCACCTTCTTCGCCGATGCGGCGGGCGAGCGCGCCTCGGTCGAGTTCACCGAACGCGGCCAGCTCTCGGCGCTGCGGTGCGGCGACAAGCCGGTGCTGGCGCCGGTGGTCGACGATGCGCGGCTCTGCGGCTTCGTCGGCGGCCCGTCGAAGGTCGAGCTGTTCGATGCCAAGGGAACGCTGCGCGCGCGGCTGTCGTACGTGGCCGGCAAGCGGGTGCGCAGCGAAGACCTGTACGACAACGGCAAGCCCGCCGCGCAGGACGAGGTGGCTGGCAACCAGCGCATCGAAAGGCGCTTTTCGTCCGAAGGCATCAAGCGCCGCGAGGTGGTCTCGCTGCTCGGCGAGCGCGGCGCGGTCAAGCAGCGCGAGCAGGAATTCTCGGAGCGGGGCACGCTGGTGCGCGAGCAGCGATGGAACGCCGCCGGCGAAGCGCTGAGCGACGAGAGCTACTACCAGAACGGACAGCCGCGCAGCAAGTCGACCTATGGCGTGGGCGGCAACCCGCGCCAGATCGAGATCATCGAATTCCACGACAACGGCGAGAAGGCCGCCGTCGGCCGCTACCTGGCCATCGAGCGCCTGCGCCAGATCCCGATCGGCACCCACCAGCGCTTCGGGGACAACGGCCTGCTGATCGCCGAATCGGTCTACGACGGCGAGGGCCGCATCACGCGCGAGCGCGTCTGGGACGCCAGCGGCAAGCTCGAGCGCGACGAGGAAGTGTTCGAGGACGGCTCACGCAAGGCCTTCGCCAAACCGTAGCTTGAAGCGGGCCCAGGCCGGCGCCGGGCCGCCCCAAGGCGGCCTGCGGCCCCCTCGGGGGGCAGCGACCCACACGCAGTGGGGGAGCGTGGGGGCCCAGGCCGGCGCCGGGCCGCCCCAAGGCGGCCTGCGGCCCYCTCGGGGGGCRGCGACCCACACGCAGTGGGGGAGCGTGGGGGCCAGTCAGCCTCAGCCCTGCAGCAGCACCATGTTGTCGCGGTGGACCATCTCCGGCTCCGCCACGTAGCCCAGCAGGCGCTCGAACTCCGACGAAGGCTTGCGGCACAGCATCCGCGCTTCGGCACTCGAATAGTTGGCCAGGCCGCGTCCGAGCTCGATGCCCCGTTCGTCGCGGATGGCAATCACGTCACCACGCGAAAACTCGCCTTCGACGCCGGTCATGCCGATCGGCAGCAGGCTCTTGCCCTCGCCGCGCAGCTTGGCCGCGGCGCCGGCATCCACCGAGACCGACCCGCGCAGTTGCAGGTGGTCGGCCATCCAGCGCTTGCGCGCCTGGTGCTTGGCGGTCTGCGCCACCAGCAGCGTGCCGATGGCTTCGCCGCGCGCCAGTCGCAACAGGGCGTCGGGCTCGCGGCCCCAGGCAATCACCGTCGAAGCACCGGAACCGGCCGCGCGCTTGGCAGCCAGGATCTTCGTGATCATGCCGCCGCGCCCGATGCTGCTGCCCGCCCCGCCGGCCATCGCCTCGAGCTCGGGGTCGCCGGCCGCAGCTTCGTCGACGAAACGGGCCTCGGGATCCTTGCGCGGATCGGCCGTGTACAGGCCCTTCTGGTCGGTCAGGATCACCAGCGCATCGGCCTCGACCAGGTTGGCGACCAGCGCACCCAGCGTGTCGTTGTCGCCGAACTTGATCTCGTCGGTGACCACCGTGTCGTTCTCGTTGATGACCGGCACCACGCCGAGCGCCAGCAGGGTCATCAGCGTCGAGCGCGCGTTGAGATAGCGCTCGCGGTCGGCCAGGTCGGCGTGGGTCAGCAGCACCTGGGCGCTGCCCATGCCGTTCTCGCGCAGCTTGCTCTCGTAGACCTGCGCCAGCCCCATCTGGCCGACGGCGGCGGCGGCCTGGAGTTCGTGGATCTCATGCGGTCGCAAGCGCCAGCCGAGCCGCTTCATGCCCTCGGCGATCGCACCGCTCGACACCATCACGACCTCCCGGCCATCGCGCACCAGCAACGCCAGTTGCCGGCACCATTCGCCGATGGCCTTCTCGTCCAGCCCGCGCCCCTCGTTGGTGACCAGGCTGGACCCCACCTTGACGACGATCCGGCGCGCGTCGCGCAGCACGGTAGAGCCTTGCATTGAACTCATGGCTGGAGATCGGGAAAACGCGGATCGATTTCGGTCGGCGGCTGCTCGGCCACCTGCTGCGCCTTGACGTGCTGGTAGATCGCCTGCACCAGCGGCTCGCAGCCTTCGCGCGTGAGGGCCGAGATCTCGAAGACCGGGCCCTTGAAGCGCATCCGCTTGACGAAGTCCTTGACCTTCGCCGCGCGCTCGTCGTCCGCCACCATGTCGAGCTTGTTCAGAACCAGCCAGCGCGGCTTCTCGTACAGCGTCTTGTCGTACTTCTTGAGCTCGCCGACGATCGCCTTGGCCTGCGCGACCGGATCCACGCCTTCGTCGAAGGGGGCCAGGTCGATCACGTGCAGCAGCAGGCGCGTGCGCTGCAGATGGCGCAGGAACAGATGGCCGAGGCCTGCGCCTTCGGAGGCGCCCTCGATCAGCCCCGGCAGGTCGGCGACCACGAAGCTCTGCTCCGGGCCCACGCGCACCACGCCGAGATTCGGATGCAGCGTCGTGAACGGATAGTCGGCGATGCGCGGGCGGGCGTTCGAGATGGCACTGATCAGGGTCGACTTGCCGGCGTTCGGCATGCCCAGCAGTCCGACGTCGGCCAGCACCTTGAGTTCGAGCTTGAGGTTCTTCTTCTCGCCTGGCCAGCCGGGCGTCTTCTGCCGCGGCGCGCGGTTGATCGCGCTCTTGAAGCGCATGTTGCCGAAGCCGCCATCGCCACCTTTGGCGATGGTGATCACCTCGCCTGGCGTCAGCAGTTCGTAAAGCACTTCGCCGGTTTCGGCGTCGGAAATGATGGTCCCGACCGGCATCTTCAGGGTGATGTCGTCACCGGCGGCGCCGAACATGTCGGAGCCCATGCCGTGCTGGCCGCGCTTGGCATCGTGGCGGCGCGAATAGCGGAAGTCGACCAGCGTGTTGAGGTTCGGGTCGGCGACCGCGAATACATGGCCGCCGCGTCCGCCGTCACCACCGTTCGGACCGCCGAACTCCTTGTACTTCTCATGGCGGAACGACACGCAGCCGTTGCCGCCGTCGCCGGCGGCGACGTCGATGAAGGCTTCGTCCACGAACTTCATGAGAACATCCAGTCTACAAAAGAAGAAGCCCCGGCAAAGCGGGGCTCCGAACAGATCGAAGTGACAGGGCTTACGCCGGCGTCACGTTGACCGTGTGCTTGTTGAGTGCACCCTTGGTGCCGAAGGACACCTTGCCTTCGACCAGGGCGAACAACGTGTGGTCCTTGCCGATGCCGACGTTGACGCCGGGATGGAACTGGGTACCACGCTGGCGCACGATGATCGAGCCTGCGCTGATCAGTTCGCCGCCGAAGCGCTTCACGCCGAGCATCTTGGGCTTGGAATCGCGCCCGTTTCGCGTTGAGCCGCCGCCTTTTTTCTGTGCCATGGAATGTGCTCCTTAGCCGGCGATCGCGCCGATTTGCAGTTCGGTGAACTGCTGGCGATGGCCTTGACGTTTCTGATAGTGCTTGCGACGGCGCATCTTGAAGATGCGAACCTTGTCGTGCTTGCCGTGCGACAGGACCGTGACCGTCACCGTGGCGCCGGACACCAGGGGCGTGCCGACCTTGATTTCGCTGCCGGTTCCGACTGCGAGCACTTGATCGATCACGATTTCCTGGCCCACGTCCGCAGCAATCTGTTCTACTTTAATTTTTTCGCCGGAAGCAACGCGATACTGCTTGCCACCGGTTTTTATGACCGCGTACATATTGACCTCTTGATCTTGTTCATCCGTTGGGATGGCTCCACGGCGAATTCCGCAGAGCCCGCGATTATAGCATCCTGGGCCATCTGCGCCACTGGCGGCGCTCCGCGCCTCCTGCGCCCGGGCTGGCCGTCCCTATAATCGAGGGCTTCCGGCCATTGTGGCCTCCAGCGCCATCGTCGCACCTCCTGCAGCGCGCAAGCGCCCTCCCCTTTGTCAGTTCACGCCGCCGACACCTCTCCCGCCGCCGCCGTTCTCAGCCTGATCGCCGAAGACATGGACAGCGTCGATCTCGTGATCGCCCGCCGCCTCGATACCGGCGTGCCGCTGGTGAGCCAGGTCTCGAAATACATCATCTCCGCGGGCGGCAAGCGACTGCGCCCGGCGCTGCTGCTGCTGATGGCCGGCGCCCTGGGCTACCGCGGCGAACAACGCTTCAATCTGGCTGCCGTGGTGGAATTCATCCATACGGCCACCCTGCTGCATGACGACGTGGTTGACGAATCCACGTTGCGACGCGGCCGCCCCACCGCCAACGAATCCTTCGGCAATCCCGCCAGCGTGCTGGTCGGCGATTTCCTGTACTCGCGCGCCTTCCAGATGATGCTGGACGCCAACGACGTGCGCGTGATGCAGATCCTTGCGGAGGCAACCAACGTGATCGCCGAAGGCGAGGTGCTGCAGCTGATGAACATGCACGACGCCACGCTCGACGAGGAGGCCTACCTGCGGGTGATCCGCTCGAAGACCGCCAAGCTGTTCGAGGCCAGCACCCGGCTGGCCGCCGTGCTGGCCGGCGTGCCGCCCGCCGTGGAAGAAGCCTGCGCCGCCTACGGGCAGGCACTGGGCACGGCCTTCCAGGTCATCGACGACGTGCTGGACTATGCCGGCGATGCCAACGAGACCGGCAAGAACGTCGGCGACGACCTGCGCGAGGGCAAGACCACCTTGCCGCTGATCCTGGCCATGCAGCGCGGCACGCCCGAGCAGAGTGCGCTGATCCGCAGCGCCATCGAGGCCGGCGACACCGCGCAACTGCCGCAGATCGTCGCCATCGTGCGCGAAACCGGCGCCCTGGAAGCCACCCGCGCCGCTGCGGCCGCCGAGGCGCAACGCGCAATCGACGCTCTTCGTGGTTTTTCTGCAAATTCGCACTCCGCGGCTTTGCTACAATTAGCGGCTCAGCTGCTTGAGCGACGCGCCTGATGACCCGCCCACGCGAGTGAGCAGCACAGACGCTTCACATTTCTTGCAACCAGCACCATCGGGGTGTAGCTTAGCCTGGTAGAGCGCTACGTTCGGGACGTAGAGGCCGGAGGTTCGAATCCTCTCACCCCGACCAGCCTTTCAGGGCTGTAATTGCCAAATGCTTCGCGGAACTGTTGCCGCGCGGCGGTTTACAGCGCTTGGGCGATCAGCGATGATCGTGAAGCAAATTTTCACGTTTCTTACATTCGTTGAATGGCCGCAGCCGAACCCATCGTCAAAGACAGCTCGCCGATTGCCCTTCCAGGCCTGGCGCGCGCACTTGTTTCGGCCGGAAAGCTCCCCGCCAAGACCGCGGAAGACATCTACCAGAAGTCCCTCAGCGGCAGAACCAGCTTCATCGCCGAACTGACCGGTACCGGCGCCGTCTCGGCGGCCGACCTGGCCCACACCCTGTCGAGCGCCTTCGGGGCGCCTCTGCTCGACCTCGACGCCATTGATCCCCAGCGTCTGCCCAAGGACCTGCTGGACCCCAAGCTGTGCCAGGCCTACCGGGTCGTGGTGCTCAGCAAGCGCAACAATCGTCTCATTGTCGCCACAGCCGATCCCTCGGACCAGCAGGCGGCGGAGAAGATCAAGTTCGCCTCGCAGATGGGCGTGGACTGGGTCATCGCCGAGTACGACAAGCTCTCCCGGATGATCGAAGCGGCGGCGGTGAGCGCCTCCGAAACCATCGACAGCATCATCGGCGCCGAGTTCGAGTTCGACGAGGTGTCGGCCGAAACGACGAGCGAAAGCAACGACCCGGCGGTGGCCGAAGTCGAGGACGCGCCGGTCGTCCGCTTCCTGCACAAGATGCTGCTGGACGCGTTCAGCATGCGGGCCTCGGACATCCACTTCGAGCCCTACGAGCACAACTACCGGGTGCGCTTCCGCATCGACGGCGAACTGCGCGAGATCGCCAGCCCGCCGACCGTCATCAAGGACAAGCTGGCCTCGCGCATCAAGGTCATCTCCCGGCTCGACATCTCAGAGAAGCGCATCCCGCAAGACGGCCGGATGAAGCTCAAGATCGGCCCCGAGCGCGTGATCGACTTCCGGGTCAGCACCCTGCCGACGCTGTTCGGCGAGAAGATCGTGATCCGGATCCTGGACCCGAGCAGCGCCCGGCTGGGCATCGATGCCCTCGGCTACGACGCCGACGAGAAGGAACGCCTGCTCGCGGCCATCGGCCGGCCGTATGGCATGGTGCTGGTCACCGGGCCCACGGGCTCCGGCAAGACGGTGTCGCTCTACACCTGCCTGAACCTGCTCAACAAGCCGGGCGTGAACATCGCGACCGCCGAAGACCCGTCCGAAATCAACCTGCCGGGGGTCAACCAGGTCAACGTCAACGACAAGGCCGGCCTGACCTTCGCGACCGCGCTTCGGGCCTTCCTGCGGCAGGATCCCGACATCATCATGGTCGGTGAAATCCGCGACCTCGAGACCGCCGACATCTCGATCAAGGCGGCGCAGACCGGCCACCTGGTGCTTTCGACGCTGCACACCAACGACGCTCCGACCACGCTCACGCGGATGCGCAACATGGGCATCGCCCCCTTCAACATCGCCTCCAGCGTGATCCTGATCACGGCCCAGCGGCTGGCGCGGCGCCTGTGCACCGTGTGCCGCGCGCCGACCGAGGTGCCGCGCCAGGCCCTGCTCGACGCCGGCTTCAGGGAGAGCGACCTGGACGGCTCCTGGAAGCCCTATCACCCGGTCGGCTGCTCGGCCTGCAACAGCGGCTACAAGGGACGCGTCGGCATCTACCAGGTGATGCCGATCACCGAGGAGATCCAGAAGATCATCCTTCGCGACGGCAGCGCGCTCGACATCGCCAAGCAGGCCGAGGCCGAGGGAGTCAGGTCGCTGCGCCTGTCGGGCCTGAAGAAGGTCATGCAAGGCCTGACCTCGCTCGAAGAAGTGCTGGCAGTCACCAACGAATAACTCGCGTCAGCAGGCACGCATCAGCAGCACACGACAGGAGCGGAGATCCCATGGCAACGGCAACAGCATCGTCCCGGACGGTCAAGGAATTCGTCTTCGAATGGGAGGGCAAGGACCGCAACGGCAAGACCGTGCGCGGGGAAGTCCGCGCCGCCGGCGAAAACCAGGTGCAGGCCGCGCTCAGGCGCCAGGGCATTCTCACGACCAAGATCAAGAAGCGCCGGATGCGCTCGGGCAAGGCGATCAAGCCCAAGGACATCGCGATCTTCACGCGCCAGCTCGCGACCATGATGAAGGCCGGCGTGCCCTTGCTGCAGTCCTTCGACATCGTCGGCCGCGGCAACGCCAACCCGAGCGTGTCCAAGCTGCTGAACGACATCCGCAGTGACGTCGAGACCGGCACTTCGCTGTCGGCGGCATTCCGCAAGTTCCCCAAGTATTTCGACAGCCTGTATTGCAACCTGGTCGAGGCCGGCGAGGCCGCCGGTATCCTGGAAGACCTGCTCGACCGCCTGGCGACCTACATGGAGAAGACCGAGGCGATCAAGTCGAAGATCAAGTCGGCGCTGATGTACCCGACCTCGGTCATCGTGGTGGCCTTCGTGGTGGTGGCGATCATCATGATCTTCGTGATCCCGGCCTTCAAGCAGGTGTTCACCTCCTTCGGCGCCGACCTGCCGGCCCCAACCCTGTTCGTGATGGGGATGAGCGAGTTCTTCGTCGCCTACTGGTGGCTGATCTTCGGCGTGATCGGCGGCGGCACCTATTTCTTCCTGCAAGCCTGGAAGCGAAACGAGCGCATGCAGAAGGTCATGGACCGCCTGCTGCTGCGCCTGCCGATCTTCGGCACCTTGATCGACAAGTCCTGCGTCGCCCGCTGGACCCGCACATTGGCCACGATGTTCGCCGCCGGCGTGCCGTTGGTGGAGGCACTCGATTCGGTCGGCGGGGCCTCGGGCAACTCGGTGTACGCCGATGCCACGGTCAAGATTCAGCAGGAGGTGTCCACCGGCACCAGCCTGACGACCGCGATGACCAACGCCAACCTGTTTCCGTCGATGGTGATCCAGATGACCGCGATCGGCGAAGAGTCGGGCTCGATCGACCACATGCTGGGCAAGGCGGCCGACTTCTACGAATCGGAGGTCGACGACATGGTCGCCGGCCTGTCGAGCCTCATGGAGCCGATCATCATCGTCTTCCTGGGCGTGATCATCGGCGGCATCGTGGTCTCGATGTACCTGCCCATCTTCAAGCTCGGCCAGGTCGTCTGATGCTGGTGTCGCAGGGGGTGGACGCCGTGCTGGCCGGCGTGTTCGGGTTGTTGATCGGCAGCTTCCTGAATGTCGTGATCTACCGGCTGCCCAAGATGCTCGAGCAGCAATGGGCGACCGAGTGCGCCGCGCTCGGCGGCGCGAACGATGCGCCGGCGATGCCGCCCGAGCGCTTCAACCTGATGGTTCCGCACTCGCGCTGCCAGCAGTGCGGGCACACCATCCGCTGGTACGAGAACATCCCGGTCCTGAGCTACCTGTTCCTGCGCGGCAAATGCGCGTCCTGCGACACCCGGATCAGCCTGCGCTACCCGCTGGTCGAACTCGCGACCGGCCTGCTGTTCGCCTGGTGCGTGTGGCGCGCGCCGGGCCAGTTCGGCGGCCTGGCCTGGTGCGGCTTCGCGGCGGCGCTGCTGGCACTGGCGCTGATCGACTGGGACACCACCCTGCTGCCCGACGACATCACCTTGCCGCTGCTGTGGGCCGGCCTGCTGGCCTCGGTGGCCGGCTTCACGTCCGTGCCGCTGTCGAGCGCGGTCTGGGGCGCCGTGGCGGGCTACGTCTCGCTGTGGGCCATCTACTGGCTGTTCAAGCTGACCACCGGCAAGGAGGGCATGGGCTATGGCGACTTCAAGCTGTTCGCAGCCTTCGGCGCCTGGTTCGGCTGGCAGGCGCTGGTGCCGATCATCCTGATGGCCTCGGTCATCGGCGTCGTGGTGGGACTCGCGCTCAAGTTCAGCAGTGGCCTGCGCGAGGGCGGCTACGTGCCCTTCGGCCCCTTCCTGGCCGGCGCCGGCTTCACGGCCATGATCTTCGGCCCCGACGCGATCCTTCGCGCGGTGGGGCTCTGAAGGCCGGCGCACCATGCGCATCGGCCTGACCGGCGGCATCGGCAGCGGCAAGAGCACCGTGGCGTCGATGCTGGTCGGGCTCGGCGCGAAGCTGGTCGACACCGACGCGATCGCACGCGCCGTGGCACAGCCGCAAGGCGCCGCCATGCCGGCGCTGGAGGCTGAATTCGGCCCGTCGGTGATCGCCCCCGATGGCGGCCTCGATCGGGCGCGGATGCGCGAGCTGGTGTTTGCCGACCCCGAAGCCAAACGCCGGCTCGAAGCCATCCTGCATCCGCTGATCGGCGCCGAGTGCGAACGGCAGGCAGCGGCCGCAGTCGCCGGCCAGACCATCGTCTTCGACGTCCCGCTGCTGGTGGAGTCCAGGCGCTGGCGCACGAACGTCGACCGCGTGCTGGTGGTCGATGCTTCCGAGGCGGTTCAGCTGGAACGCGTGGTGGCTCGCTCCGGCTGGACGCCGGAAGCGGTCCGGGCGGTGATCGCGCACCAGGCCGATCGCAGGCTGCGGCGCGCCGCCGCCGACGCGGTGATCTTCAACGAAAAGCTCACTCCGGCGGAACTCTCCTTGGAGGTCGGGAGTCTTTGGAAGCGCTGGTCCGACGCGGACACGCGATAATCTGCGGTCCGCCGGCGCGTGCGCCAGATAACAAGAATGCGGCGCGGGAACGCCCTGCGGCACAGCTCTCCCCCCCAAGATGCTTTTCAATTCGTACGCGTTCATCTTTTTCTATTTCCCGATCGTTCTTTTCGGGTTCTTTCTGGTCGGCAGGCGAAACGCGCGGGCGGCAGCCGGCTTTCTCGCGCTCGCATCGCTGTTCTTCTACGGCTGGTGGAGCATCCAGGCACTGCCCCTGCTGGTCGGCTCGATCTGCTTCAACTATTGGGCCGGACTGCGCCTGACCCGAGGCCCTGGCCGCACCGACGCGGCCCGCAAGCGCATGCTGGTGGTCTCGTTGGTGGTCAACCTGGGCGTGCTCGCCACCTTCAAGTACGCGAACTTCTTCGTCGGCAACGTCAACGAGGGGCTGGTGGCGGCCGGCATCGCGCCGCTGCCGATGCTGCACGTGGCGTTGCCGATCGGCATCTCGTTCTATACCTTCACGCAGATCGCCTTCCTGGTCGACTGCTGGCAGGACAAGGTGCGCGAGCGCAGCTTCATCCACTACGTGCTGTTCGTCACCTACTTCCCGCACCTGATCGCCGGCCCGGTGCTGCACCACGCGCAGATGATGCCGCAGTTCGGCAATCCGGCGACCTACCGCGTGGACTACGACAAGGTGTCGCTCGGGCTGGCGATCTTCATCTTCGGCCTGGCCAAGAAGCTGCTCATCGGCGACCCCATGGGCCAGTACGCCGACCTGATGTTCACGGGTGTCCACAACGGCGTGCAGCCGACCGTGGTGAGCGCCTGGTTCGGTGTCATGGCCTACACGCTGCAGATCTATTTCGACTTCTCGGGCTATTCCGACATGGCGGTGGGCCTGTCGCTGTGCCTGGGCGTGCAGTTGCCGCTCAACTTCAATTCGCCCTACAAGTCAACCAACATCATCGAGTTCTGGCGCCGCTGGCACATCTCGCTGTCGACCTTCCTGCGCGACTACCTCTACGTGCCGCTGGGCGGCAACCGCAAGGGGCCGGCGCGGCGCTACCTGAACCTGTTCCTGACCATGCTGCTGGGCGGCCTGTGGCACGGGGCGGCCTGGACTTTCGTGATCTGGGGCGCCCTGCACGGCTTCTTCCTGATGGTCAACCACCTCTGGAACGCCAAGGTGCGGCGCAATGCCAAGCCGGGCGTGTTCGGGCGCGTGCTCGGCTGGCTGCTGACCTTCGTCTGCGTGATGATCGCCTGGGTGGTGTTCCGCGCCGAGAGCATGACCGCGGCCACCGCCATCTACAAGGGCATGCTGGGCATGAACGGCGTGAACTACTCGATCTTCAGCGAGTTCGGCTCCATCCCCTACCGCAAGCCCGAGTTCTTCCAGACCATGCTGGTGGGTTTCATCGTCTGCCTCGCGCTGCCGCCGACCATCACGCTGCAGCGCTGGGTGCCGCAGGCCCAGACTCTGGCCGGGCGTCCTCGCCTGGCCTGGGTCTTCACCGCGGCGATGGCCGTGTTCACGGTGATCCTGCTCGGTGTCTGCGTGTCGAAGCTGGGCTCCTACAGCCCCTTCCTGTACTTCCAATTCTGAGATGAAAACCCACCCCCGTATCGGCTCACTTCGTGTAGCCGAGTACCCCCTCAAGGGGGCGACACCAGCGGCCTGGCAAAGCCAGTTCCGCGGTGTCTCCCGCCTCGGTTGTCCCGGTTTCATGCGTCGCGGGTGGCGCGAATGCGCAATGGAAAACTGATATGACGCCCGCAAAAATCTGGCTGCGGATCTTTCTGGCCGGCTTCGCCCTCATCTGCGGGCTGCTGATCGTGACGCTCAAGACCCAGCCCTTCTATGGCGACATGACCCGCATCGGGCTGCTGTCGGAGAACGCCTTCGGCTGGACCATCGAGCCGCCGCAAGTGCCGACCGAGTACCTGCAGGCCTCTCCGGTCGCGCAGGCCGACATCGTGGTGATCGGTGACAGCTTCTCGATGTCGAACCGCTGGCAGTCCGAGCTCACCCGCGCGGGTTATCGGGTCACGACGACTTTCTGGGGCCAGATCAACGAAGCGCTGTGCGGCGACCTGAACGATTGGCTCGACCAGGCCGGCTTCCGCGGCAAGATCGTGATCGTCGAGAGCGTAGAGCGCCTGCTCGCCGACCGGCTGGCCAACAGCCGGACCTGCGCGAAGATGCAAAAGCCCTTCTTGGCCGGCCTCAAGCCCTTCTTCGCACCGCTCGACCACGTTCCGCCACCGGCGATCAACTGGGACGGCAAGCTCACCTCGGGCGTCAACATCTACCGCAATACCAAGCGCGCGCGCCAGGCGACCGGCGACTTCCTGTCCAACAAGCGCATCGTGGTGCGGCCAGTCACGGACGGCTGCTCGATGTTCAGCAGTGCATTGTGCGACCGCGCCCCTTTCTGGCCGGCCGACGACGAGAACGGCGAGCTCACCGTTCAGCAGGCCGCCCAGATACGGGCCTTCAGCGAATCGCAGCGCCCGCGGTCGATCCTCTGGATGGTGATTCCGAACAAGACCACCGTGTATGTCAAGCCGGAACATTCGAAAGATTTCGTGACCGCCGTCGAGGCAGCAGGGCTGGGCCCCGACCTGTTCACGTTTTCGCAGGAACAGAAGAAGAAGGTTCGCGATTATTATTTCCCCAACGACACGCACCTGTCGATGCATGGGCAGCTGGTGGTCGGCCGGCGCATGCTCGAGGCGGTTCGGAAGATCTCGCCCGCTGCGCCTTCGAAGGCCTCTTGAAGCTATCATCTGCAACCGGAAGCCACCACGCGTGATCCTCTACGAGTACCCCTTCAACGAGCGCATCCGGACCTACCTGCGGCTGGAACACCTGTTCCGTCGTCTTGGCGAACTCGTTCCGGCCGACTCGCCGCTGCTGCATCACTATGCACTCGTCACGATCTTCGAGATCATGGACGTGGCGGCGCGCGCCGACCTCAAGGCAGACGTGCTGCGGGATCTCGACAAGCACAAGAACGTGTTCAACAGCTACCGCGGCAATCCGGCGATCGCCGAGTCGGTGCTGGACCAAGTGGTGAACAAGCTCGAAAGCAATTTCGCCACCCTCAACACGGTCCCGGGCAAGGCCGGCCAGGCCCTGACCGAGAACGAGTGGCTGATGAGCATCCGCAGCCGGGCCGGCATCCCCGGCGGCACCTGCGAGTTCGATCTGCCGGCCTATTACGCCTGGCAGAATCGCCGTGCCAACGAACGGCGCGCCGACCTCGAGCGCTGGTCCTCGACGCTGGCGCCACTGGCCGAATCGATCTACCTGCTGCTCAAGCTGCTGCGCGACGCCGACGTGCCCTACAAGGTGATCGCGGCCAACGGCCAGTTTCAGCAGACCCTGCCGCAGGGCCGCAGCTTCCAGCTGCTGCGCCTGCGCATCGATCCCAAGCTCGGGCTGATCCCCGAGATCTCCGGCAACCGACTCATGGTGTCGGTGCGCCTGATGCGCCACGAGGCCGACGACCGGCTGCACCAGAGCACCGACGACGCCCCCCTCGAACTTACGCTTTGCGCATGAGCGCCGCGCCGGGCCGCCCCAAGCAAGCTCGCACCGCAGTGCGCAGCACGGAGCTTTCCCAATGAGCGCCGCCCGGCCGCCCGAAGGCGCTCGCACCGCAGTGCGCCGCACGGAGGTTTCTCAATGACGGGAGTGAATGCCATCGGCGAGCGGATCGTCCGGTGCCCGGCGTGCGGGCAGGACAGCGTCTATGCGGCCAGCAACCCCTACCGGCCGTTCTGCAGCGCCCGCTGCAAGGGCATCGACCTCGGCGCCTGGGCCAGTGAAGAGTTCAGGATGCCGGGCGACGCGCCGCCGGACGACGATCCGTTCGGCGATCCCAAGCGGCAATAGGCGCCAGCTAGGCCGAAGGCGGCTCGAAGGCCAGCCCGCGTTCCTCGGCCAGCCAGCCCAGCACGGGCAGCGCACCCGGCAGCACCGGCGCGACCTCGAGCGGCAGTTGCTGCCAGCACATGGCCTGACCCTCGCGCATCTCGAAGTCCCCGGTCCATGCGTGCACCTTGCACCAGTGCAGACGGACCAGCGCATGCGGGTAGTCGTGCTCGGTGATCTTCCAGACCTCGGCACCCGCGATCGTGATGCCAAGTTCCTCGTGCAGTTCGCGCCGCAGCGCCTGTTCGACGGTCTCGCCGGCTTCGAGCTTGCCGCCCGGAAACTCCCAGTAGCCGGCGTAGGGCTTGCCCTCGGGCCGGGTCGCGAGCAGCAGCGCGTCGTCTTCGCGGATCAGGATGCCGACCGCGACCTCGGTGTGCTTGCGCGCCTCGGTCATGCGGCGCAAGCGCGCCCGGCATAGTCGCGCGCGAACTGGTAGGCGACGCGGCCGCTGCGCGAGCCGCGCTCGAGCGCCCAGACCAGCGCCTCCGGACGCGCCGCCTCGACGGCCTTGGCGTCGACGCCGAACGAGGACAGCCATTGGGCAACGATCGCCAGGTACTCGTTCTGGCTGAACGGGTAGAAGCTGACCCACAGGCCGAAGCGTTCGGACAGCGAGATCTTCTCCTCGATCACCTCGCCCGGATGGACCTCGCCGTCCTCGGTATGGGTGTAGCTGAGGTTGTCCTTCATGTACTCGGGCAGCAGGTGGCGCCGGTTGCTGGTCGCGTAGATCAGCACGTTCGGCGTCGATGCCGCGATCGAGCCGTCGAGGATCGACTTCAGCGCCTTGTAACCCGGCTCGCCCTCGTCGAAGCTCAGGTCGTCGCTGAAGATGATGAACTTCTCGGGCCTGCTCGCCACCACCTCGATGATGTCGGGCAGGTCGGTCAGCTCGGCCTTGTCGACCTCGATCAGGCGCAGGCCCTGCGGCGCATAGGCCTGCAGGCAGGCGCGGATCAGCGACGATTTGCCGGTGCCTCGGGCGCCGGTCAGCAGCACGTTGTTGGCCGGCTTGCCCGCGACGAACTGGCGCGTGTTGCGCTCGATCTTTTGCTTCTGGACGTCGATTTCCTTCAGGGCGTCGAGCGACATCGCAGCCACGTGGCGGACCGGCTCCAGCGTGCCGTGGCCCGAGCTGCGGCGGCGGTAGCGCCAGGCGATCGAAGCGCTCCAGTCGGCCGGCGCCGCAAGCGGCTGCGGAAGGATCGACTCGATGCGCGTGATCAGTTGCTCGGCACGCTGGAGCAGGCGTTCGAACTGGACGTTCATGACCGGTAGTCGGCGTTGATCGATACGTAGTCGTGGCTCAGGTCGCAGGTCCAGACGGTGTCGACGGCGTTGCCGCGGCCGAGCGCGATCCGCACCGTGATCTCGCTCTGCTTCATCACGCGCTGGCCATCTTCCTCGCGGTAACCCGGATTGCGGCCGCCCTTGACGGCCACATGGACGTCATCGAGGTAGAGGTCGATGCCCGTCTGGTCGAGATCGGCGATGCCCGCATAGCCCACCGCCGCGAGGATTCGGCCCAGGTTCGGATCGCTGGCATAGAACGCGGTCTTGACCAGCGGCGAATGGGCGACCGCGTAGGCGACCTGCCGGCACTCGGCCGAGTCCTTGCCGCCTTCGACCCGGACAGTGATGAACTTGGTGGCGCCTTCGCCGTCGCGCACGATGGCCTGGGCCAGTTGGCGGGCGACGTTCTGCATCGCCTCGACGAGTGTGCGGCCCTCGGCGGAATCGAGCGAAGTGATCGTGCCGTGCGCCGCCTTCTGCGTCGCGATCACGACGAAGGAGTCGTTGGTCGAGGTGTCGCCGTCGATCGTCACGCGATTGAACGAAGCGTCGGCCAGCGCCTTGGCCAGCGGCTGGATCAGCGACGGATCGATCTTGGCGTCAGTCGCCATGAAGCCCAGCATGGTCGCCATGTTCGGCCGGATCATGCCGGCGCCCTTGCTGATGCCGGTGACCGTGACTGTCGCGCCGCCGATCCGAAGCTGCTGGCTGAAGGCCTTGGGCACGGTGTCGGTGGTCATGATGCCCTCGGCTGCACGCGCCCAATGGTCGGGCGCGGCGTCGGCAAGCGCCGCCGGCAGGCCGGCCTCGATGCGGTCGATCGGCAGCGGCTCCATGATCACGCCGGTCGAGAACGGCAGGATCTGCTCGGGCGCCAGGTCCAGGTGGCGCGCCAGCGCGATGCACGTGGCGTGCGTGCGCGCGAGACCGTCCTGGCCGGTGCCGGCGTTCGCATTGCCGGTGTTGATCAGCATCGCCCGGATGCCGAAGTTCTGCGCCAGGTGTTCGCGGCAGACCTGCACCGGCGCGGCGCAGAAGCGGTTCTGCGTGAAGACGCCGCCGACCGCGGCGCCCTCGTCGATCAGCACCACCGTCAGGTCCTTGCGGTTGGCCTTGCGCACACCCGCTTCGGCCACGCCGATGCGAACGCCGGGCACCGCATGCAGGGCGGCGGGATCGGGAGCGGAAAGATTCACTGGCATGAGGAAATCCTGGTCGATGGCTGTCAGGTGAGCTTGCCGTGGCTGTGCTTGAACTTCTTGCCACTGCCGCACGGGCACGGATCGTTGCGGCCGACGCGCGCGAAGGCCGCGGCGCCGGCACTGAGGCCGCTGGCCGCCTGGCGACGCAGGCTTTCCTCGTCGACCCGCACCTCGACCTCGCCGGTCTCGGTCGGCGCCGTGTAGGTGATGTTCGCGAGGTTCTCGCCGCGGCTTTCCATCGCATCGGCGGCTTCCTCGAACTGCTCGCCCGACTGCACGCGCACCGTCATGAGCTGGCGCGTGACCTCGTTCTTGACCGAGTCGAGCAGCTGGCCGAAGAGCTCGAATGCCTCGCGCTTGTACTCCTGCTTGGGCTGCTTCTGCGCATAGCCGCGCAGGTGGATGCCCTGGCGCAGGTAGTCCAGCGACGCCAGGTGCTCGCGCCAGTGGGTGTCGATGCTCTGCAGCAGCACCATGCGCTCGAACTGGGTGAAATTCTCCTGGCCGATCAGGGCCAGCTTGGCGTTGAAGGCCTCGTTGCTGGCGGCGACCACCTTCTCGACGACATCCTCGTCGCCGATCGCGGTCGCGGCCTCGACCTCCTTCTGCAGCGGGATCTCGAGGGCCCACTCGTCGGCCAGCGCCTTCTCCAGGGCGGCGAGCTGCCACTGCTCCTCGACCGATTCGGCCGGCACGTACTGGCGCACGAGGTCGGTGAAACAGCCCTCGCGCAGCGCCTCGATCTGGGCCGTGAGGTCGCTCGCGTCGAGGATGTCGTTGCGCTGCTGGTAGATCACCTTGCGCTGGTCGTTCGAGACGTCGTCGTACTCGAGCAGCTGCTTGCGGACGTCGAAGTTGCGCGCCTCGACCTTGCGCTGCGCGCTCTCGATGCTTCGGGTCACGATGCCGGCCTCGATCGCCTCGCCGTCGGGCATCTTGAGGCGGTCCATGATGGCCTTCACGCGGTCGCCCGCGAAGATGCGCATCAGCGGGTCGTCCAGGCCCAGGTAGAAGCGCGAGGAGCCGGGGTCGCCCTGGCGCCCCGAGCGGCCGCGCAGCTGGTTGTCGATGCGCCGCGACTCGTGGCGCTCGGTGGCGATGATGCGCAGGCCGCCGAGCGACTTCACGAATTCGTGGTCCTTCTCCCACTGGTCGCGCAAGCGGGCGGTCTCGGCTGCCCTGGCGGCGGAATCGAGCGACTCGTCCGCCTCCACCGCCTCGATCGTCTTGTCGACATTGCCGCCGAGCACGATGTCGGTCCCGCGGCCCGCCATGTTGGTGGCAATCGTGATCATCTTGGCGCGGCCCGCCTGGGCCACGATTTCGGCTTCGCGCGCATGCTGCTTGGCGTTCAGCACCTGGTGCGGCAGCCCGGCCTTTTCCAGGAGGCCGTCGATGATCTCGGAGTTCTCGATCGACGAGGTGCCCACCAGCACCGGCTGGCCGCGCTCGTAGCACTCGCGGATGTCCTGGATCGCAGCCTCGTACTTCTCGCGCGTGGTCTTGTACACGCGGTCGAGCTGGTCCTCGCGCCTGCTCTGCCGGTTCGGCGGGATGATCACGGTCTCGAGCCCGTAGATCTCCTGGAACTCGTAGGCCTCGGTGTCGGCCGTGCCGGTCATGCCGGCGAGATTGGTGTAGAGGCGGAAATAGTTCTGGAAGGTGATCGAGGCCAGGGTCTGGTTCTCGGACTGGATCTCGACGCCTTCCTTGGCCTCGACGGCCTGGTGCAGGCCATCGCTCCAGCGGCGGCCGGTCATCAGGCGGCCGGTGAATTCGTCGACGATCACGACCTCGCCCTGCTGCACCACGTAGTGCTGGTCGCGGTGGTAGAGATGGCGCGCCCGCAGCGCCGCATTCAGGTGATGCATCAGCGTGATGTTGGCCGGGTCGTACAGCGACGCGCCCTCGGGCAGCAGCTTGAACTCGGACAGCAGCTGCTCGGCCTTCTCGTGGCCGTCCTCGGTCAGGAACACCTGGTGGGTCTTCTCGTCGACCGTGAAATCGCCCGGCTTGGTGACGCCCTCGCCGGTGCGCGGATCGGCCTCGCCTTCCTGCTTGACCAGCAGCGGCACGACCTTGTTGATCGCCAGATAGAGGTCGGTGTGGTCCTCGGCCTGGCCGCTGATGATCAGCGGCGTGCGCGCCTCGTCGATCAGGATCGAGTCGACCTCGTCGACGATCGCGTAGTTCAGCCCGCGCTGGACCCGGTCGCCCGGCTCGTACACCATGTTGTCGCGCAGGTAGTCGAAGCCGTACTCGTTGTTGGTGCCGTAGGTGATGTCGCTGCCGTAGGCCTGCTGCTTTTCCTCGCGCGGCATCTGCGGCAGGTTGATGCCGACCGAGAGGCCGAGGTAGTTGTAGAGCCGGCCCATCCACTTGGCATCCCGGCTGGCGAGGTAGTCGTTGACCGTGACCACGTGCACGCCCTTGCCCGTGAGCGCGTTCAGGTAGACCGGCAGCGTTGCCGTCAGGGTCTTGCCCTCGCCGGTGCGCATCTCGGAGATCTTGCCGTTGTGCAGGGCCATGCCGCCGAGCAACTGGACGTCGAAGTGGCGCATCTTCATGATCCGCTTCGAGCCCTCGCGCACCGTGGCGAAGGCCTCGGGCAGCAGATCGTCGAGCGACTCGCCCTTGGCGACACGGGCCTTGAACTCCTGCGTCTTGGCGCGCAGGGCCTCGTCGTCGAGCTTCTCGAAGGACGGCTCCAGCGCATTGATGCGTTCGACCGTCTTGCGATACTGCTTCAGGAGCCGGTCATTGCGACTGCCGAAAATTTGGGTCAGGAAGTTGGTGGCCATGAATGGAGATCGATGCACACTCGCTGGATGCGGGTGCCTCGACCGAAATCCCTAAGATAGACGGAGAACGAACTTGGGCGCGCTTTGCCAAAAGGCAAGCGGGCCGGCCCGCAGGATTGCCGGCAAACCACTGATTTTAGCCGGTGTGCCCGAAGCTTCCCGACCCCTGTCCATTGCCGATGAATCGCCGCTATCACGCCGTCACCCTGTTCGAGGCCACCGAGGGCTCGCCCACCCTTGCGAGCCTGGCCGCGCGAGCGCGCGACGCCAACGAGCGTCTGGCCGCAGTGCAGGATTTGATCCCGCCGGAGATGCGCCCCGCGATTCTGGCGGGTCCTGCCGAGGGCGATGTCTGGTGCATGCTGGTGAACGGCAGCGCGGCGGCGGCCAAGCTGCGTCAGCTGGCGCCCATGCTGCAGGCGCGGCTGAAATCGCGCGGCTGGGATGTGGCGACGATCCGGATCAAGGTGATGTCGCGGCGCTGACCCCCGCCCGGCCGCCTCAGAGCTGCCCGATCGCGAGGCCCAGCGTGAGGGCCACGGAGGCTCCGAAAATGGCCAGTCCGACGCTGCGGCGCCGATGGGTCAGCATCCACAGCGCGACGCCCGAGATCGACAGAAAGATCAGGCTGCCGGCCAGGGTGTCGACGAGCAGGATCCACGCCACCGGCATGCCGGTGCCCTTGTGCATGTTGGCCAGTGTGGCGACGAAGCCGCCGTGCGTGGTCGTGACGCCGACCGAGCGGTTGCCCCGCCAGTAGTCGGCCTGGACGATGGCATCGGGCCCGCCGAAGTTGAACACCCAGCGTTCGGGCTGCATCAGCGGATCGGCCTTGCCTTTTTCGGCCCAGGCGACCGCTCGCGCAGGCTCGGTGCGAATCGAATTCGGCGGGCCGGCCTGCGCCAGCGCGCCCTGCAGCCAGAGCGCCATGTCCTGCGCGCTGGCAGGCGCCGGATCGGGCAGTGCGAGCTGGGCGTTGACGCGCTGCTGTGCCATCGGCAGCTTCAGCACCGCGCGGTGGTTGAGCCAGATCCCGGCGATGCCGAAGATCAGGCCCAGGATCGCGCCCCAGAGGCCGATCCAGCCGTGGGTCTTGCGGATCCATTGGACGAGCACGATTCGGCGCTGTGTCGTGGAACGGCTGGCCTGGAGGAGGACGGTCGCGTTCGTTGCGTGGGTCATGAATCGGGATGGTGCCGCTTGTCGGAATCGTAAATCGACCCGCAAGCCGCATGGATGCTAGAAAGTTTGCCGATCCTTCGAATATGTACCAGCATTGGTACCAACAAAATGCAAAGTGCCTCGGCGCGTGGTGCCGATGGCGCACGGTAGGCCTTAGGAACGCTTGGCCGGGATAGTAACGCACGCCCGCCGGCCCACGAGCGCCGCCACCGCGAAGACCTTCGCCGTCAGAATGCCGGCCATGACCGCGCCACGCCCCACCATGACCGAAGACCTGCGCCACCAGTTCGAACTGCTGCAGAACGAGGTCAGCACGCTTGTGCACCACTTCGATGAACACGAGGCCCTGTTCGCCAAGTCGAAGGATCGCATTGACCTGCTGAACGAAACGGCACCTGTCTTCTTCCGCATGGTCTGCGACGTGCTCTGGGCCGACCTGTTGATGCAGGTGTCGTGCATCACGGGGCCGGCCCACACCGTCATGCGCAAGTCCACGGCCGAGAACCTCTCGCTGCGGCGCCTGCCCGCCCTGGTGCACCCGTCGTTCCAGACCGAGGTACAGGCCGCCGTCGACACCGCCGTCGCGCGCGCCGAATTCACGACCGCTGGCCGGAACAAGTTCTACAGCCACCGCGATCTGCCGACCGCCCTCGACGCGAATGCCCTCGGCCTGACCCTCGGCAGCCGCAAACAGATGCACGAAGCGATCCTGGCAGCCGAGGCGGTCATGCACACCGTAGCGCGCGCCTACGGCCAGCCCCCGGTCACGTTCTTGCCGCACGTCGGCTGGGGCATCGCCGAAGACCTCGTGGAACTCCTGCAGAAGGGGCACGAGGTCAGCCAGCAGGAAAACGCAGCACGCAGGGCCACGGGCGCGAGCGGGGGCGCGTCGTGACAGCACCATACGCAGGAAACTTGGTGCGCCCTTGAAAGCGCCTTGAACCCGCCCCGTGCGGGTTCTTTTTTGCCCGCGAGGTACCCGTGCTACTTCGGCGCCAAGGGGCTGGCTGCTGGCGCCCCAGGCCGGACCGGTGCGGCCGTGGCGGCAGCGTCGGCACGAGGAACGGGCGGCAGCCACGTCGTGCGCAGCACCGCCCGCGTCACCACGCCGATCGCGGTGAGCCCGAACAGCATCTGCACCACGGCCGACCACACGACGGTCGCAACCATGCGGGCCATCGACTTGCTGAACGGCGCGAGGCCATGTTCAAGCATCTGGTCGTAGTTGCGCCGCAGGAAACCTTTCATCGGCCACGGGAAGGCCGCGACCAATCCGTCCATCAGTTGAATGGTTTCGGCCCTGTTGAGGTCCTGCAGTTCGAGTTCGCGGCCGATCTTGCCCCCCGCGACCCCTGCCTGCACCAACGTCGAGAAGAACTGCTGCACTGCATGCGCCACGGCCGCCAAGAAGAACAACAGCACGACCGCATGCGCGGCGCCGGTGCCGATCACGCCCACCGCCTTGTCGTAGTTTGAAACCAGCAGCGCCACCACGGCCGCGAAGCCGGTCAGCAGCCAGCCGGCGGGCTTCTCCCACTTTTCCGTGACCGTGCCAGCCACGCCGACCAGCATCTGGTGCGTCACGCTGGGCATGAAGGGCCTGGGTTCCGCCGCCCCGACGGGCGCCGACCGCTGGTACTTGAACTCGAAGACGCCGGGCCGGTACGCGGAGGCGAAGCGGGCGCTGGCCGCGTTGGCTGGTGGGGGTGTCGGGGGCATGCGGCGGATTGTGCGCGAGGCCGTTGCAGAGCGGTCCCTAAGGGACCGTCGTGACAGAACAGTCGGAAGCCATGGAATCAGCAAAGACGCCCCCGTGAGCACGCCAAAATCCGGCGCCGCGCGCAAACGCGCATACCGCCAACGCCTCGCCGAGAAGGGGTTCGCCTACTTCAACGTCGCCGTCGACCGCGAGACGGCCCGCCGCCTTCGCGCGATCGCCAAGAAGCACCAGAGGCCGATGGCCGAGGTCATCGCGATGGGCGCCCTGCTGAGCCAGCGCGCGCTTTCCGATACCGCCGCAACCACCGCCGAATGATCCCGGTCACGGTGGTGCCAGGGCCCGCCGGCGCACCGGCCGGGGCCGTCTACTTCGCTTGCACGCGGCTCAGCGCGAGCCTTTCGACGACGGCATGCGCGAGCCGCTGGAGCACGGCGGCCAGCGGATCAACGTGCCACGGTTGCGCGCTCGGGCGCCAGCACCATGCAGTCACCGCGAGCGGCGCCGGGGTCGCCCCAAGGACTCGTGACCGCGCCCGCGAATGCTTGCGCTGCCACCGCCACGATCTGCGCGTCATCCAGCAGTACGGGGTCTGCGTGTCGTGCTTCAATCGGCAACGCGAATGGCGTATCGGCGCGAACTCGAAGGGCAAGGCGCCGGTGCACTTTGAGCCCCTGACCACCTTCGCGGTCGCCAGAGAAACGGCGGCAGGCGAGGTCGTGCACCACGCGGTCGAGGCGCGCCACGCGGCCGAGGCGATCGGCGTCGTCGCGATGCGGCTGACCGGCGGCTTCCGTTTGAGCGCGGCCCGGCCCGGCAACACGGCTTGGAGCGCGGAGCACGGGCGACTGGTGGTTGCCTGCCCGGTTTGCGGCCACAAGGGGCTCCTGGTGCGCGAGATTCGCGGGACGCACCGCCACCATTGCCCGGGCTGCCAGGGCGCGCCCAGGGGCGCGGGATGGGGCTTGGTGCCGCCGCGCGCGCCCATCACCGTATGGCCGGCAGCGGTCCTGGTGGTCTGGCTGCAGATGACCGGCGAGCGGCCGCCGCCGCGCTGGACTTCGACCGAGTTCGGATGCGCGAACTGCGGCGCTGCCGTGCTTCAGGCTCAGAGCACAGCAGCAGGCCAGATCGAGACGCGATGTTCGGCGTGCCACGACCACTCGGCGCACACGCATTGAAAAAGGCCCGCCGCGACGGGGCCTCAAGCGCGACCGGAATAGCTCAGAGCGAGTTGCCGCGCGATCAGGATCAGTTCTTCGGTCGTCAAGTTCGAGTACCTCGCGGTCGTGCAACCGGCCTGCTGGATCGACTTTACGAAGAAGATCGGCCGAGCGCGTTTGGCCTTCGCCTGCGCCTGGAACTTTTCGCACGTGCGATCCAGAATCAACTGGAAGACCGCGCTCGTGTATTCCTCGGTGCTGTGCCGCGCGTCGAGGCGCTCGGCGCCGCGATAGACCTGCCGCAACGTGAGCGGCTTTTTAGAAGATGTCTTCATTGGGTTCGTCGTCGGGTTCGGCGCGGGCCTTCAGCAGATCGGCATACGCACGACGGTGGATCAGTTCGAGCACCACATCGATGGCGCGCGGCTTGTCGGCCACGAAGGCAGCGACCAGCGCGTCGAACTCGAAATCTTCGAGTCCCCAATCCGTCCGGACGCATTGGAATTCGCGACGGATGGCTTCATCCTTGGTGGGGCGCCCCACGGGGTTCGCGCTCACGCTGCCCTTCTTGAATTGCCCGCCGGCGCTCATACCCAGGCTCCATTCGCCACCTTGCGCAGCGCGTCGCTGGGCTGGTAGATCGACCCGAGGTTGTTCATTCCGCGTTCGGCAGCAGCGAGGCGCAGAGTCCGCACCTGGGCCGCGAAATGGGCCTCCAGCATCCGCACGCGTTCGACCATACCGTCGACCTCGGCGCGGCGCTTGGCGGCCACCAGGGCAGCTTCTGCAGCGGCCACGGCATGCTGCTGCGCGACGGGAGCAGCGGCGACCACGGCGGCCTCCAGCGGCACCAGCATGCGTCCCAGGTCCTCGACGTCCATGCTGAGCGCGGTCATGTTGGCGGCGTCGCCGGGCTGCTCGTCGCCGGCCGAGCGGCGGGCCCGGATGGATTCGAGTTCGCGGGACTTCGGTTCCAGGCGAGCGCGCAGTGCATCGCGTTCGGCGATCGCGGCGGCATGGGGCACATCGGCCTTCGCCAAGCCGAAATGGGCCTGTGCCAAGTGCTGAGCGGCGATCTTGACGATCGGCGATTCAACCGGCTCGGGCAGCGGATCGGTGTCCGGTGCGGCCTCGATGGTTCCGATCGCATCGGCGACCTGATCCTGCGCCTGCTCGATCGTCTCGGCTTCGGCCTGCTTGGCAGCGGCGTGATCGGCCTGGACGGCAGCGCGCGCAGCCTGGTCGGCGGCATTGCGCTCGGCGGTGGCGGCCTTGCGGGCTTCCTCCAGGGCGGTGCGGGCCGGGCCGGTGTCGGCGCCAGCGAGCAGCGCGCTTACCAGGGCCTTTTGGGCAAGTTGAAAGTCCTCGGCGGCGGTGCCGTCGGAGGGGCGATTGGGTGGGGCGTTTGCAAGTTCCATGGGGACACTGTTCCGTCACGACTTGCGATTTCCGCCGGTTAACCCATAAATATATCGGCCAGAATCTCTTTGCTACCGCCGCGACGAGCAGCTAGGTTGGCGCTCGATGAGTGCGCTTCTCCACCGCCAGCATCAGCCCGCCCCAGCATTGAACATCCCTGCCGAATCCCGTCGCCTCAGCATCTCATACACCACGTCGAGAAACACCGTCCGCGTTCCCTGGTCGCTCAGCAGCTTCGTCGCGAGGTCTTTGTGCGTGTTCATCGCCGAGACGATCGCATCCACGGCAGCCCCCGGCAGGTTTGCTTTCATGGCACGGTCCTTCGGGTTGTTCTGAATCTGTGCCATGACAACGTCGTCGCCGCGAAGCTTTTCCGACACGTGCACCGCGAACGCCACCTGATCGGTATCGCTGATCTCCTTGCCGAAGGCGTCGTTTAGCCGCTTCACCAATTGCGACAGGAATGCCTTCTCGCGGTCCTTTGCGTCGCGCAGGCCGTTGTCGGTGATGGGCGCCAGCATGGGCGCCTTACCCTCCTCCCCGACCCCTACGAGGCCATCCTTGGCCTTGAGTTTGAAGTGGGTCAGCCGCAGGTCGCCCAGGTCCACCTGCTCGACCGACAAGCCCTTCAGCCGTTTGCGCAGCAGCCGCGCGAAGCTGGCAAAACCTTCCAAAGCCGGATCGCCGAAGTCGACCAGTTGCGCGACGTACTCATAGGTGCGCACGAATTTGCCAAGCCCCTCGCTGAAGATGAGCAGCTTGTCGCGCTCCTTCGACAACTCGGCGCGCTGCGAATCGGCGTTGATTTTGCCCTTCTCATCACCGGCTTCGTCGGCCTGACGCCACGCCATTTCCCAGGCGTCGATGGCCCCATTCAGCTGTTTCAGTTTGGCGTTGAAGCGATCCGCCGGCGCCTGCGTGAGGTTGAACAGCTTCTGGTGCGTCACCAGCGGATCGACCACGGCTTCGGCGAACGCGCGCACCTCGGCCGTCTCGTACAGCAGCGTCGCGTCCAGCCTCTGCTTGAGGTCGTAGACGATGTTCGCGTCCTGCACATCCGAGACCCTGGCGTCGCGGTAGAAGGTCTTGAAAGCATCGAGAACCTCCTTTGCCTCGTTGGCGAAGTCGATCACGTAGGTCCTGTCCTTGCCCGCATAGGTGCGGTTCAGGCGCGACAGGGTCTGCACCGCTTCAACGCCCGACACCTTCTTGTCCAAGTACATCGCCACCAGCTTGGGCTGGTCGAAGCCGGTCTGAAACTTGTTGGCGACGATCATCACCCGATAGTCGGAAGTGTCGAATGCCTTGCGCATTTCGCGGCCCCTCAGCCCCGGGTTCAAATTGATCTCGTTGAAGCCGTGGTCGTCGGCGAATCCTTCTTCTTTGGCATCGGCGTTGGACACGTCGCCCGAGAAGGCGACCATCGGGTGTACGTCGTCATAGCCTCGCACCCGGCAGTAACGTTGCAGTTCCAGGTGGTACTTCACCGCCGCCGCACGCGAGGGCGTGACGATCATCGCCTTGGCCTGACCGTTCAGCAGCAGCGCCACGTTCGCCCGAAAGTGCTCCACGATCAACTGCACCTTCTGCCCGATGTTGGTGGGATGCAGGCTCAGCCAGCGCGCCAGCGCCCGGCTTGCGCCCTTCTTGTCCACTCGGCGATCACTTTCCTCGGTGAACTTCGTCCCGACGCGCAAAGCCGTCGAGTAGCTGGTGTAGTTGCGCAGGACGTCAAGGATGAACCCCTCCTCGATGGCCTGTTGCATCGTGTACGTATGGAAGGGCACCGGTGGGTTGTCCAAGCTGGCAGGCTGCTTCGGGTCACGCGGCCGGCCGAACAGGCTCAGGGTGCTGTGCTTGGGCGTCGCGGTAAACCCGAAGTAGCTCGCGTTGCCCGGCCTCTGACGCGACGACTGCCAAACCGACAGCCGTTCGCTCACGCTCATCTTCTCCCACTCATCCTCGCTTTGACCGGTCAGAACATAGCGCAGGTCGTCGGCGGTGCTCCCGCCGGTGCTGCTGTGCGCTTCGTCGATCACCACGGCGAAGCGGCGGTCGCGCAGACTTTGTTCCGACAGGATCAGCTTCTGCGCGTGCGGAAAGGTCTGCAAGGTGCACACGATGATCGGCGTGCCGTCCAGCATGGCCTGCGCCAGTTGCTGGCTTTTGGGCAGGCTAGAGGCTTCCCCGTCGATCGCTCTGACCACGCCGGTCTGATGCTCGATCTGCGCGATCGCATCCTGCAGCTGCTTGTCGAGCACAGTGCGGTCGGTGACGACGATGACGCTGTGGAAGTACGGCTCGCCATCAGGCCGGCGCACGCGGATCAGTTCGTGCGCCGTCCATGAAATCGTGTTCGTCTTGCCCGAACCGGCGCTGTGCTGGATCAAGTAGGGCTGACCGGCGCCCTCGATGCGCACGGCGTCGATCATCTCGGTCACGCCTTCCCACTGGTGATAACGCGGAAAGATCATCGTCTCGCGCCAGTACGGCTTGCCCTGCGCATCCTCGATTTGCAGCCGCTCCAGCAGCACAAAGCGGTGAAAGATGCGCAGCCAGTTGTCCCGCGTCAGCACCCGCTGCCACAGGTACGACACCGGGTAGTTGCCTTCAACGTCCGGCGGGTTGCCAGCGGCGCCGTCATTGCCGCGATTGAAGGGCAGGAAGAACGTGCTTGACCCGGACAGCTTGGTGGCCATGCGGATGTCGGTGTCGCTCATCGCGAAGTGCACCACCGCGCCGCGGCGGAAAGCCAGCAGGGGCTCGACGCGGCCGGTCTTGACGCTTTTGGGCGGGCGGTCGTCGCGGTACTGCGTCATCGCCGCCTCCACGCTTTGCGTGAAGTCGGTCTTCAGCTCGACGGTGGCCACGGGCAGGCCGTTGACGAAAAACACGAGGTCGATGCGATCGGCCGTATCGAGCGAGTAAACGAGCTGGGGCACCACGCGCAGGCGGTTGGCGGCGTAGCGCTGGATCACGCTGGAATTGCGGTCGTCCTCGGGCAGCGCTTGGCTCATGGCGAGCGGACCACCGCCGGCGACTGCGAAACCACGGCGCAGCACGTTGACGGTGCCGCCCTCGGGCGCTTCCAGCGTCTTGACCAAGCGGTCCAGCACCAGGGCCTCGGCGTTGCTGCCGTTGAGCTTCTTCAGCTTTTCCCAAGCTTGAGGTTGGCTGTCCTGGAGCCAGCCGGTGACGTCCTCGACGTACAGCGCCCGCGCGCGGTCGAAGGCGGCCGATTCGCCGACTAGCCAGCCGCCTGCGGCCAGCTTTTCGACGATGTGACGCTCCAACTCGCACTCGTGATGAATCTTGCTCACGCGGGCTCCATTTCTGCGGCCGGCTGATCAGCAAAAACGTCGATCTGGCCAGTGACGGCGGCAGTGATCAGGGCGGCGCGACGCTCCTTCAAGAGCGCGAGGCTTGCTTCTGTTTTTCTCAACACCAAGTCCGTTCGATTGCAATCCGCCATGATCGATTCCCAAATCGCCCGCTGTTCATCCAGCGAGGGCAAGGCCAAGAAGAAATCCTTGATGCTCGCTTGCGCAAGGTTGTTAGCCAACCCTTCGGCTCCGCTGATCGAGAGCTTTATCTGCTCGCGCATCGGACCCGAGCCCATGGCCATGGCGAAGAAGTCGGGGTCACACATTGGGTCCAGCTTGATTCGGAACGTCTTGTCTGACAGCATCAAGCGCGCCTCCGTCGCGGTGGCGCGTGCCACCGAACCGATGAGGTCGGGTGAGCCGCTTGCGCGAGACATAAGGATGTCACCATCGTGTACCTCGATGTCGAGCCGCGGGTCAAGGGATGGAGGTAGCGCCTTATTCTCAAGCGGATCGAAGATGCCTCGATTGACGCAACCCGCTTTGAGCACACCCCACTCGCCCTTCGTCGCAGCATAGGCGAAGCAATCGGGGCTCCAACCCTGCTCAAATTTGGCGATCGCGAAACGGAGGCGGACCACCCTCCAACCCTGCGGCACCTGCCCTAACCACTCCACCCCCGAATCCTGCATCGGCACGCGCCGATCAAGACCTCTCGTCACCGCCCGCGTAGTCAAAGCCTGCCGCTTCTCGCGGAGCAGGTCGATGAAGAGGGTCTTCCTCTTAATCAGCGCGTCGATGCGGGCGGTTTCCCGATCGAGAAGTGGTACCACGCGCAGCGCGTACTCGGCAGGGGGCAGGGCAATCGTGCAGTATCGGACCTTGTGCCACTGCAATCGCAGCCCCATTCGGATGCCGGTTTTGAACAAGGAGAGTTGCTGAACAACCGGTCCACACTTGAGCGCGTACCTCAGGAACGGAATCAGCCGCCGATCGCAAATAGGCCGGAGCAGCGTGTAGTCAGGGCTGATCCCACCCGCCATGCCGCACCACTCCAACCCGTGAGCGTGGCTGCTCATGGAAATGACAAAGTCGTCGCGAATGGCCGGGCTAACGAGATAACTGTCACGAAGGGCTTGCTGCGGCCGACTCTCAAGCGAGGATTGCGGAACGACACCGTGCACGACGCTAGGCGTCAAGAGTTCGATTCCGTCGAGTGGCACCAACTCTTTTACTTCGCGAAATACGCGGTCGAGGCGGACTTCATCAAAATGCATTGTCAGTCACCTCACCCAGCAACCCCGCAATCTCCGCTTCGACCGCCTTCAACTCCGCGTCGATCTCCTCAAGTGGCCGGGGCGGCACGTACCTATAGAAGTAACGATTGAAGTTGATTTCGTACCCGACGACACCGACCAGCCCGTCCTTCTCATCCTTCTTGCTTTCGTCAATCCATGCGTCCGCCACGTGAGGCAGCACCTCGCGAGCGAAGTAGTCTCGGATGTCCCGTTTGAGCGGCACGCTCTCGAACTCGCGCAGTTCGGGATCGGCCATGAGCGCGCCGTCGGCGTCCTCCACGGGCTGCGCTGCCGGATCGCGCGTGCCAAAAGTGTCGAGGACCGCCTTGCGGGTGCCCTTGGCCAGCTTCTTCACTTTGGCGGCTGCAAGAAATGCGTCTAGGGTGTCGTAGCTGTCGCCATCCACCAGCGCGGCAAAACGGTCGACATGGTCCGCGCCCTTGGCTTCGGCATATGCATTCAGCGCCGCCTCGGTCACCGCGAAGCGCAACCGCAGTGGCCGCTCGATCGTGAGCCGCCGATATCCAAAGTCGGTGGTGTCGAACACCTTGCTGGTTTCGCTCTCGGCAAACGCGTCCTGCGCGCCGGCGATTTCGTCGATTTGAACTTGAACGATGAACTTGCGCTTGCTGCCCAGGCTCTTGCGCATCGGGCTGTGCTGGCCAGTCGCGTCGATCAACTGCACTTTGCCCTTTCGCTCAGGCGCCTTGTGGTTCGACAGCACCCACACGTAGGTGCCGATGCCGGTGTTGTAGAACAGGTCGCTGGGCAGCGCGACGATGGCTTCCAGCCAGTCGCTCTCCAGTATCCAGCGTCGGATCTCCGATTCGCCCGAGCCGGCACCCCCGTTGAACAGCGGCGAACCCGACAAGACGATGCCGATGCGCGTGCCACCCTGCTCCGCCGGCTTGCGCTTGGACAGCAAATGCATCAGGAACAGCAGCGAGCCGTCGCCGACGCGCGGCAGCCCGGGACCAAAGCGGCCTGCGTAGCCGAGGTTTTTCCGCTCGTCATTGACGGCCTTCTGTACCATTTCCCACTTCACACCAAAGGGCGGGTTGGCAAGGCAATAGTCGAAGCGCTCTCCGGGCAGTTGATCATCGTCCAGCGTGTTGCCGCGCTTCAGATTTCGGACGTCGTAGCCCTGGATCAGCTTGTCGGCCACGCAGATGGCGTATGTCTCGGGATTCAACTCTTGAGCGAACGGAACGATGCGCGCAGCTGGATTCCATTCGGCCACCTGTTCGATGGCCGAGGACAGGAAGCCGCCTGTGCCGGCGGCGCAGTCGTATACGGTGCGGACCACGCCCTCACCGTTTAATGCCTCATGGTCAGTAGCGAAAACCAGCGTGGTGACCAATCGCACCACGTCGCGCGGGGTGAAGTACTCCCCGGCATCATCATTGGCAGCCTCGGCGAACTTGCGGATCAGGTGTTCGAAGGCCAGGCCCATCTCAGCGTTGGACAGGCGCGTCGGATGCAGGTCGATGGCGGCGAACTTCTGCGTGACCAGGTACAGCAGGTTCGCCTCCTCCAGCTTGACCAACCAGTTTTCGAAGCCGAAATGGTCAAAAATTTGGCGCGCATTGGCCGAGAAGCGCGAAAGGTACTCTTCCAAGTTGGCGCGCGTGCTCGTCGAGCCGAGCGTGGCCAGCGTGTACTGGCTGGTGTTGTAGAAGGGCGCGGCGGCGACGGCGGGCAACACGAGATCGAGGTCCACACCCGAACCGAGCAGAGAGGTGTGACGTTCGAGAACGGCCTCGCGGGTGGGCTCTAGCACGCACTCCAGGCGACGCAGCACCGTGAAGGGCAGGATGATGCGGCCGTACAGCGAAGGTTTGAACGGGCCGCGCAAGGCGTCGGCGACGTTCCAGATGAAGTCGGCTAGGTTCTGTTGATTCATGGTTTGGCGATTTTCGACTGCGAGCTCAACGGCGCGTCCGCGCCGGCCGCGAACTATCGCACGGACCCACGCGCCTCGACGGCTCCCGTGCTCCAGCCACGGCCGCCCGAAAACGAGCGAGTGTGGTCATCCGGCGCCGGCATGTTCAGATAGCAGTGGACTGGGGCTTTGGTCATGGGTATCGTCCGGTCGCCTTTTTCGGTCACCCAAGGAGCACGATGACCCGCGTTTTTGCCTACTGCCGCGTGAGCACTGCGGATCAAACGACCGCCAATCAAGTTCAGGAGGTCGCAGCGGCCGGATTCGACGTACTGCCGACCCGCGCCATTGCTGAAACCGTTTCTGGCAGCGTACCGGCCATTGAGCGCATAGAGTTTGGCAAGCTGATGACCAAGTTGGAGGCCGGCGACGTGCTGGTGGTCACGAAGCTCGACCGCCTGGGGCGCAATGCGATGGACGTCCGCGCCACGGTTGAAGCCCTGGCCGGCATGGGCGTCCGGGTGCACTGCCTCGCATTGGGGGGCGTCGACCTCACCAGCCCCGCCGGCAAGATGACCATGGGCGTGATCGCGGCCGTTGCCGAGTTCGAGCGCGACCTGCTTGTCGAGCGCACTCAGAGCGGGCTGGCGCGCGCCAAGGCAGAGGGCAAGGCCCTGGGACGCCCGCGCGCCCTCACCCAGGCCCAAGCTCAGGAAGCGCTCAATCGCCTTGCAGCGGGCGAAGCAGTGGCCGCCGTGGCCCGCGCCTTGAAGACCAGCCGCGCCACCGTCATGCGCTGCCGGGACGCGGCCGCAACGACGCAATCGTCGTGACCATACCCCGTAAACTTAACGTTACAACGAAAGGGTGACATGGACGATGAGGAGTTGGACAGGGAACTGAAGCGCATTCAGCTAGCCAAAGCGAGGCTGGACCTAGAGGAGGCCCTAGCCCGACGCCAGCGCAAGACGCTAGCTGTAGGATTTGCAGGCGCAGCAGCTTCGGTGACAGGCAACACGCTAGTCGGCGTCGGAGAATTTATCAGGCGCTGGTGGCTGAGGGGTCTGACCATCGCGGTCGGGCTGGTGGCGCTCGTCGTTTTCGTCTCCCTTGGCATGCATCGGTACGAAGAGGCACAAGAACGCCGGGACCGACAATCGATGTTCGAACGGGGCTGCAGGGACCTCGACCAGTCTAGGCAGAGCTGCCGCAACAGGTGGGAAGACGTGGGCGGCGACGTAGTCGAAAGAGTTTGCTCGTTTCAAGACCAGGCTCAGGCTTGCAGAGACGCTGGCCTTTAGCCAGACGCCCCGCCGGCACCAGGGACCTCGAGGTCGCCGAACGCCCTTTCAGAACTGCGCGCGTTGCGGCACCGTTGATGCATCCAAGAATCGCTCTGGAGACATCACCAAGCAGAATGAGGGTGCCCTGATCCGAAGGGCATTCGGATCATTGTTCTCCTTCTCGCACACAGATATGTAGCCCGTCTTCGAGCTGCGCTGCCAGCATGCATGGATGATCTCGCCGGAGAGGTTGGCATGAATGAACGCGCGCCCGTCTTGAAACTTTGTGCCGCCAAGGCACGGCGCCCTGGAAAGCTCGACCGCCGGCATACCTCTACCGTCCGCTGCGCTGAAAGCGAAAACTTGGGCGAATGATGGGCAGGCGGCAAGCGCCAGCAACGTCCCGATTGCGAGGGTTTTCATGTTCATGTTCCTGTTCATTTGTTGAGCAATTCATTTCCAGACGCGTGGAAGGCATCGAGCACCGCCTGATCGCCGGGGTGCGTCAGCATGGCGCGGAGGTCGGCCAGCGGCGCCAGGACGGCGGCCTGCGACTCCCAGGTCAAGTCGGCCGGCGATCCGCCAACGCGCTCGGCCAGGAAGAAGCGGGTGTAGGTCTCTTTGCGCGGCACGTCGCATAGGAACGAGAGCAGGCGCGGGTGCAGCCCACTTTCCTCGAACACCTCGACCAGCGCCGTCGCGGCGAGGCTGCGGCCATCGATGCGGCCCTTCGGCAGCGTGAACTCGTGACCGCCGAAGCCACCGGTCGGGGCGACGCACCATGCGCGCCCATCGGACTCGACGACCAGGGCGCCGGCCGCCGGCTTGAGGCCATCCAGGCAGTCGAAGGGCGGCTCAACGATCGGCATCGTGGCCGCGATCGCCTCCCATCCGTCGGCGCTGGGCGGCGCATCGCGCCAGGGCGCCAGGGCGATGCCGTTCAGCACGGCCGGCAGCGGCCCGCCAGGGACCGCGATCGCAACTGCCAAGGCATCGCCCCAGGCCGCGAGCGGCGACGGCGCGTGCGGCTTGTGGATCGCGACCGGCTTGCCGGCGTCGTCAAGGCGCGGGTGCCAGAGGGTCACGCGCGTTGCTGCAGCTTCAAGAGGACGGACCAGACGGTGTGGTAGGTCCGAGCGCGACCTGAGCCCTTGACTCGCGCGACTTCATCCTTGAAGTTCGAATAGGTCACCGCTCGCGCCATGGCCGCCATGGCATCCGCAAAATCCTCGGCCTTCGCAGACGCCCGAAAGCCGTAGTCGGTGCCGCCGCCCGCCTGGATCACACCAAGGCCCGGCAGATAGTGCTCGCGCAGTTCGATCAGGTCAGCCTTGACCCGAGCCCGGATCGTCAGCGTGCCCGCCCCCTCATCTTCCGGTTTGCGCACGGCGGACAGAAAACCGCCGGTTGGCATGATCACCCACATTATTCTTCTCCTTGACCGCCACCGCGGCGGGGTCGGCACTCTACCGTCGTTTGGGACTTCGGGTCGCGCGCGCTTTTTTTAAGAGCGCGGCCGGCCGTGGTCGCGGGCGTGGGTTCGACGGCGCGATGCCGTTCGCAGCCACCGCACTCGCACCTTTCAAGTCCGGTCAGGGCCGGTCAGGCCTTCTTGCGGGACCCCTGACCACAAAAACTCCTCTGTTTTCAACACTTTTTCAATACTTGGTCAGGGTGGTCAGAGTAGTCATAGTAAAAAAGGAAGTTGGTAAATTTGTCGGAGGCGCCGCCGCTGAATCGATGAGGTGTGGCGCCCTGGAACCGAGCCAAGAGGACCTGCGCGAGGCGGCGGAATTTCTGTATAGCGACTTCGACAAAAGAACCCCGGCCACACTGGATACCCTGACCGGGCCTTGATTTATAAGGGAATTTCCCGGCCAGGGGTCCCCCGGTGGCCAGGGGTCGCAGCCTGACCATGACCCCCAGCGTAAAAAATCCCGGCTCGAAGCCGGGACCCTGACAGCGCTTGGCCTACTAGAACGGGCCGCCCACAGGCCCGTCATCGGAAAATTCAACATCCACCCCGAGCTGCGCGGCGAACACCTCGGCAGCATCCTTGCGGCAGTGCATCCGGTACGCCTGCACCCGCATGACCCCTTTCCGGAGCCGAGTAGCTTTGGCGCCGGTGGCCCCCATGAACTTCTTCGCGAAGACTGCCTTGGTCAGCAAATGCATCTTGCCCCGCTTTCGCGCTGACTCGATGTAGTCGTCATACAGGGCGTCCTTTTCGACTTCGATTTCCCCGATCCACTCCCGGCCCAGCAGCACGCCGTCGGCGATCGCGTCGTAGGCGAACTGGTCGTGCGGATCCAGACTGAGCGAGCGCTGCTTCCGAAGCGCACCAGTCTCGGGCACCGCGCGCAGGTTGACCGCACCAAGCGGCAAATTCAGCAGCAACGTGAGCAGGGCGCGCAGACCGCCGCCGGCAAGCTGATCTTCGATCGCCGCGAAGTACTTGAAGTCCTGCCGACGGCGATCGCCGACGTCCAGCACGAAGTAGCGGCGCTCGTCGGTGCTGGCCGGCACAGCCCAATCGTTGTTGGTGATCATCATCACGCGGCACAGCGACCGCATTTCGACCGCGTCGATGCCCTTCGCTTCCACGGTGAGGGTCGGGCTGGTGATCATGTCCTTGAGCGGACCCTCGTCGCCCTTGTCGCCGGCCCAGAACGACTCCTCCGCGACGATGAGCAGCTTGTCGGCAAGATGGCGGTTGAAGTTGCCGGTCAGGTGGCGCATGTGCGCAACCTTGATCGCATGCCGGCCGAGCAGGAACTTGAGCGCGTCTGCGAACGTTGATTTGCCGGTCCCTTTCTTGCCGCGCATGACCAGCGCGACGCCCTTCTTGGAGTCGGGGCTCTGCAGCATGTCGGCCGCCCAGGCGAGCAGGTAACGAAAGTGAGCGCAGTTGCCGCCGCACAGGTTGTACTTCATGTGCGAAAGCAGGCGCCGGCACTTCATGGCCGCCCAGAGCAAGCTGCAGTCGAGCGGCTCGACGGCGTAGCCAGCCCACAGGTTGTAGTGGCTGGCCGGCGCGTTGCCGCCTGGAGCGAAAGTGACCCCTTCGAACTGACGGCGCTTCGGCGACTTGATCCACAGATCGGCCTTCTGGTGGTACTTGGTGGTCTTGGCCCCCTCGCCGTTCGTGGTTTCCACCGGAACGGACTGGTTCGAGTACCACGCCTTGAAGGCGCTGATCGACAGGTACAGCAGTTCCTTGTCGCCGCGTTCGCCGATCGTTTCGCGCAGGACGACCACCTTGTCGCCCACCATCGTGAGCGCATGCTGCTGATTGAGTTCTTCTACCGCATCGCCTGGTTCCGCCTCGCATGCCTCCTTCGAGGCCGAAGCGACCGCAGTCAACACGGGCGCCCGTGCGGTGGCCTTTGTCGCCCGCCCCTCACCCTTCGCCTGCGTTGGCGCCACGACGGCCTGCGCCAGGGACGGCAAGTAGGGCCCCTTCGGCACCTTGGCGTCATCGAACAGCCCCTGCACCACGGCGTCGATGACTTCTTTTGGTTGCCCCTTTTCCCGGGCCTGCACCACCAGATCATTGAAGTCGCCACCCGTCGGCGGGAACGCGACCTTCATGTTGAACAGGTGCCCGGCTTCGAACGCGACGCACATGCCCCTGTTTCCCTTCCCCTCGGCTTCCGATTTGGTGTCGTTGTCGGCGCCGATCGTGGTCATATCGGACTGGCCGGCCTCGTGAAGCTGGCGAGCGACCTCCATGATGTTGCTCGCGTCGAAGCAGACCAGCACCGAGCGACCGATCGTCTCGTTCGTCGAGGCGCCGGTTGCGAACCCTTCCTCCAACACATAGCCCTTCACTTCGCCCGTGCCCTTGATCGGCGAGAAATGGCCCTGCTTCGCGATGCCATGGTGATGAAACTTGTCGCCCTGTTCGGTGATGTACTGCAGCCCATGGAGTACGCCCTTGAGATCGAGAATCGGCACCAGCAGCACGTTTTCGTGTTCCTCGGAATGCCACACGCCATCTTTTTTGAAGCGCCGCGTCCACTTCGCGAGGGTGCGCGTCCCATGGGGCTCGATCCCCTTCTTCTTGAGGTACGGGTGATCGCCAGTGGCTTCCCGGCCCTCGGCTTCGGCCCAAATCTCCTGGCATTCCTTGCGCGCCTTGTCGGCCTTCGCTTGCTTCTCGATCGCCTGCACCTTAGCCGCTTCGCGCGCCTTCGCGTCGAGCGCAGCCCTCTGCTCGGGCGTCGGGGGCACGTACTTGCCCGGCTTGTAGCCGTCCTGCTTCGCGATCGCGACGACCGAAGCGAACGTGCGCTTGCCCATCGCAGACCATGAGCGCCACACGGCCTCGGCTTCGGATTGGTTGTAGGAGTCGCCCTGGCTTGACCAGTCGTGCCATGCGCCGCTTCCGGCGTCGCCGAGGGCATTCTTGATGCCCGGGCAGATCACTTCGGCCCAGGTGTAGCGGTCGCAATTCGGGCTGATGTACGAGAGGACCGCGCGAACGCGGGCTTCGGTTTCAGTTGCCATGGTTCACCCCCCCATCGATGACGAACACCGCGCGAGGCCTGTGGCCTCCACCTGGGCCATGCCAGCGCCAGCGCGGCGGCACCAGCGGGCGCGGCGGGGCGCTGCAGTCCGGCGGCGCGCCGCAGGGCCCGGTGCGCACCTGGGCGGCGCCGTCATCGATCCGGGCCGCCAAGACCGCACCAGGGCGGCGTGCAGCCGCGCAGACACTCGCCAAGGGGGTAGAGAGGCTCGGGCAGCCAGCGCGGCGCGTGGGGGCGCCGTGGGCCTGCGCCGGCGCAACGGGCGAGCGGCGGAGAATCGGGAAGTGCGCCGAGGGCAGCGCGAGGGGGGCAGTATTGCTGTGCATCTTGCAATCCGTCGAGAAAAATCGAGGGGTCGCTTGCAGCCGGGAATCCGGGACGCGAAAATGCGCTCTGGTGTGGGCGCTTGTCGCTTGGGGCTGCAAGCATTCAAGGAAGGCCTGTCCGGTTTGCGCCGGGCAGGCTTTTTCCGTTTCAGGAGGCGGCGCTCTCCTGTTCGGCCAGGAAGCGACTGACGTCGGCCAGTCGAAAGCGCGACACCTTGGGGCTGAGCTTGATCGGCGCGCCAAGGCGACGGGCCTTCACGAGCGCGTCGATATAGCGCGGCGACACGCCACCAAAGAGCGCGCAGAGCGCCGGCTTGCTGATGAGCCGGAGGTCGCTGGTTTCAGCGACGGGGGGCTCGGCGTTCACAGCGGGGTTCGGGTTTGGCATCAAGTGCTCCTTCGATTCGACCGATCAATCGTTCCGTCACGACAGGCCCGCGTGTCCACTTGCCGGCAATTGCCAGCAAATTAACCAGGCGCGCGCAGGCGGTCACAAGCCCCAGGCTGGGGCCCATGCTCGTGAGGGATACAGGGCTGGTGCGAGGCCGGCCGGATCAGCCGAGCAGCGCGTCGACGTCGGCGGCTACGACCCGCACGGCGCGCGGGCCGAGGTAGACCATGCGAAGCTTCCCGACCTTGATCAAGCGCAGCACCGTGGTGCGGCAGCAGTCGAGCGCCTCACAGGTGCTCTTGATGGTGAGCAGGCGGCGGTCGGCAAGCGGCGCTTTGGGGCGCGCTGGCTTCGTCGCCAGCACATCAGAGGTCGGCTCGGCCTTTCGCGCGGCGGCGCGCGCCTTCCGGGCAGCAGCAGAGGCCTTCCACAGGTGGGAGGTCTTGCCGGCTTTCGGTTCGGGGGTACCGGCGGCAGGCGCCGGCTTCTTCTTCGTGATAGCGGTCATGGTGAGCCCAAGATTCAAAGTTGCCGCAGCAGCCTTCTGGGCTCTAAAATGCGCTCACAACATCCAGCAAATTTGTTGAGGCATCCACTGCGGTGCTTGCCGCAGACGGAGCCCATGATTCGGTGGTGAGACACCTGATCAAATGGGCTCTGTTTGTTTGCGGAGCGGCCCCATCGTAGCTCGGCGCCCCTATGAAACTCGCCCGAACGGCGCAAGTGCTTTCGTTGTTTCAGGGGCAACGTGCATCAAATTTGATGCACGAATACAACAAGTCGTTGTCTTGCAAGGAGTTTTCGCCCCCGAAAAATATTCGCGCGGGCGTTGCGCCAGAGCGACGCCTCTCGCTCAGCCCTGGAAGGGCGCCAGAGCCGCCGAACAGCCGTGGTGCACCCCAGGCCTCACCCTGCCCGCGATCACGCAGCGCTGGCCGCCGTGGCGCTGCGCAGGCCGTCGAGGTAGTCGGCCCACCGCTGCATCATCGCGATGCGCGCTGGCAGGTGCTGCGAGCGGTTGTACGTGCGGCCGAGCGGCCCATGCACCACGTGGCCCAGTTGGGCTTCGATCAGATCAGGCCGCTCGCCCAGGACCTCATCGAGCAGCGTGCGGGCGGTAGCGCGGAAGCCATGCGCGACATGGACCGTCGAGTCGTAGCCCATCGACCGCAGCGCGGCGTTGATCGTGCCGTCCGACATGGGCAGCTTGCCGGCGCGGATCGAGGGGAAGACGTGAGTGCCCTCCCCCGTGAGCGCGTGCTGCTCGCGCAGGATTTTCAGGGCCTGCGCGGTGAGCGGCACCACGAGGTCGCGCTTCATCTTGGTCTTGGCGCCAGGGACGGTCCACAGCGCGGCATCAAGGTCGACCTCGGCCCATTCCGCCATGCGCAGTTCGCCCGGCCGCACGAACACCAACGGCGCGAGCCGCAGCGCGGCGCGGACGGTCGGATGTGCCGGCCAGCCCTCAATCGCGCGCAGCAGGCCGCCCAGCGCCTCCGGGTCAGTGATCGCGGCGTGATGCACCTTCTTGCGCGTGGCGATGGCGCCCTTGAGGTCGGCGGTCACGTCGCGCTCGGCTTGCCCGGTCGCCACGGCGTACCGGAACACTTGGCCGATCAGCGTCTTGACGCGAGCCGCGCTGTCGAGGGCGTCGCGGGCTTCCATCTTGCGCAGAACCCGCACCAGCACATCTTGGGGCGTGATCGAGGCAATCGGCAGCTTGCCGATGTACGGATTGACGTCGTTCGCCAGCCACGTGCTGAGCTTTTCCGTGGTGACCGCCTTCCGGCTGTCGTCGGTCTTGAGCATCCAGGCCGAGGCCACAGCGGCGAAGTCGCTTTTCGCAGCCTCGACGCGGGCCTGCTTTTCCTCACGCTTGGCGACGCCAGGATCAGTGCCGCTCGCCAGCAACGCCCGCGCATCGGCACGCCGCTCGCGAGCCTTGGCGAGCCCCACATCCGGGTAGACGCCGAGCGCGAGGGTCTTCTGCTTGCCTGCGAACCGATAGCTGAGCCGCCAATACTTGCCGGTCGCCGTCACATGGAGGTACATCCCGGCCCCGTCGGCGTACTTTTCCCCGGTGGGGGCGCCCGCATGTTTCAACTGCCTGACGCGGGTGTCGTTGAGCTTCATTTGTGCCTTTGTTGGTACCTGAAACCCGCATTCTAGGAATACCAACAAAAATGCCGGCATTTCGCATGGTCGTGCAGCGTACAAGCTGACCGCGCGGCACACAAAGAAAAACCCGCTGCGCCTATGAAGCGAGCGGGTTTTTGAAGCTCCAGGACCGCTGGATAGACAATGAAATGGTGCCGCTTGTCGGAATCGAACTGACGACCTTCCGCTTACAAGGCGGGTGCTCTACCAATTGAGCTAAAGCGGCGTGCTTTGAATTTTAACGTCGCGGGCGCGGCCCGGAGTTCACTTGATCCGCTTGAGCGAGGGACGAGCGCCACCACCTGCCGGCGGACGCGGTGGGTCTTCCGGCTTTTCGGTGTCTGCACCGGTGGTCTCGGCAGGCTCCGCGGCGTCCTCGCCGGGCACCAAGTGAACGATCTTGCCCGCATCGCCCTCGGTCCCGCGCGACGCGTCGCGCAGTGGCGTCCGGGTCGAAGTGGTCGATGCCGCTGGTGCGGCACTGCCATCGCCCGGCGCGAGCGCTGGCGCCGGAAACGCCATGCCCTGGCCGTTCTCGCGCGCGTAGATCGCGATCACGCGGCCGACCGGCACGCTGATCTCGCGCGCCGTGCCGGCGAAGCGGGCCTTGAACTCGATGAAGTCGTTGCCGAGCTTGAGCGAGCTGGTGGCGTCGAAGCTGATGTTCAGCACGATCTCGCCGTTCTTGACGTACTCGCGCGGCACCTGCACCGTATCGTCGACCTGCACCGCGACATACGGCGTGAAGCCGTTGTCCGTGCACCATTCATACAGCGCCCGGATCAGGTACGGGCGGGTGGATGACGATTCGAGCGCGTTGATCATGTGCGACGGCGCCAGCGACTCACTTGCGCATGACCTTTTCGGACGGCGTCAGCGCCTCGATGTAGGCCGGACGCGAGAAGATGCGCTCGGCGTACTTCAACAGCGGGGCCGCGTTCTTGCTGAGGTCGATGCCGTAGTAGTCGAGGCGCCACAGCAGCGGCGCGATCGCGACGTCGAGCATCGAGAAGTTGTCGCCCAGCATGTACTTGTTCTTGAGGAACACCGGGGCCAGCTGCGTCAGGCGGTCGCGGATGTGCGAGCGCGCTTTCTCGATCGCCTTCTCGTTGCCCTTGGTGGTGCGGTTCTCGAGCGTCGAGACGTGCACGAAGAGTTCCTTCTCGAAGTTGAGCAGGAACAGGCGCACGCGGGCGCGGTCGACCGGATCGCCGGGCATCAGCTGCGGATGCGGGAAGCGCTCGTCGATGTACTCGTTGATGATGTTCGACTCGTACAGGATCAGGTCGCGCTCGACCAGGATCGGCACCTGCCCGTACGGGTTCATCACGTTGATGTCTTCGGGCTTGTTGTAGAGATCGACGTCGCGAATCTCGAAATCCATGCCCTTCTCGAACAGCACGAAGCGGCAGCGGTGGGAAAAGGGGCAGGTCGTTCCAGAATACAGGACCATCATGGCGAAAGACTCCTAAAAATCAAAAAGAGTGGGTCGCTTGGGCAACCCACTCTGCGGGACCCGGCGCGCGAGGCACCGGATCGGCGTGGTACTACTTGACGTCTTTCCAGTACGAGGCATTCAGGCGCCACGTGAAAACCACCGCCATGACCAGGAACAGCAGCACCCAGACACCGACGCGGACGCGGGTGTTCTGCGTCGGCTCGGCCATCCATTGCAGGAAGCTCACGAGGTCGCCCATGTTCTGGTCGAACTGCATCGGCGTCATGGTGCCGGGCTTCACTTGCTCCCAGCCCTTGAAGATCTCGGTCTCATGGCCGTGGGCTTCGACCTTCTCGAAGACCGGCCGGCGCTCGCCCTGCAGCTCCCACATCACGTGCGGCATCGCCACGGCCGGGAACGCGAGGTTGTTCCAGCCGGTGGCCTTGGTGTCGTCGCGGTAGAAGGTGCGCAGGTAGGTGTACAGGTAGTCGGCGCCGGTGCCGCCGTGGCCGGCACGCGAGCGCGCCACCAGGGTCAGGTCGGGCGGCACCGTGCCGAACCATTCCTTGGCCTGGTGCGGGTCCAAGTTGACCTTCATGGTCTCGCCGATCTTGTCGGTCGTGAACAGGAGGTTGTCCTTGATCTGCTGCTCAGAGATGCCGAGGTCCTGCAGCCGGTTGAAGCGCATGTACGACGCCGAGTGGCAGCTGAGGCAGTAGTTGACGAACAGCTTGGCGCCGTTTTGCAGCGCCGCCAGGTCGGTGGTGCGGTTCGGTGCCTTGTCCCAGGCCAGGCCGCCTTCGGCAGCCTGCGCGCCGGTGACGATGCCGAGCGCTGCGATCAACGTGAGGATCAGTTTCTTCATTCTTGTTGTCTCCCGGTCAGTGAGCGTTGAAAACCACGCGCTCGGGGACCGGCTTGAATTCGCCGAGGCGGCTCCACCACGGCATCAGCAGGAAGAAACCGAAATAGAAGAGCGTTCCGATCTGCGAGATGCGTTCGCCGACAGGCGACGGCGGCTGCACGCCGAGGTAGGCCAGCACCACGAAGTTGACGACGAACACGCCGTAGACATACTTGTGCCAGCTCGGGCGATAGCGGATCGACTTGACCGGGCTGTGGTCGAGCCAGGGCAGGAAGAACAGGATGATGACCGCGCCGCCCATCACCAGCACGCCCCAGAACTTGGCGTCGATCGACAGCATCATCGCGATGACGCCGACGGCGACCACCACGACACCGGCCTTGATGAAGGACGGGAAGCGGGCCTTCCAGACGCCGTAGCCGGCTCCCGCGACGACGCAGGCGATCAGCGCATACATCATCTCGCTGGTGATGGCACGCAGCATCGAATAGAAGGGCGTGAAGTACCAGACCGGCGCGATGTGGTTCGGCGTCTTCAGCGAATCGGCCGGAATGAAGTTGTTGTACTCGAGGAAGTAGCCGCCGGCTTCGGGCGCGAAGAAGATCACGGCCGAGAAGATCGTCAGGAACACCACGACGCCGAAGATGTCGTGCACCGTGTAGTACGGGTGCGACGGGATGCCGTCGACCGGATGGCCGTCGGCGCCGCGGCTGGCCTTGATCTCGATGCCGTCGGGGTTGTTCGAACCCACTTCGTGCAGCGCGATCAGGTGGGCCACCACGAGGCCCAGCAGCACCAGCGGCACGGCGATCACGTGGAAGCTGAAGAAGCGGTTGAGCGTGGCGTCGCTCACCACATAGTCGCCGCGGATCAGCAGGGCCAGGTCAGGACCGACAAAGGGGATCGCGGAGAACAGGTTGACGATCACCTGCGCACCCCAGTAGCTCATCTGGCCCCAGGGCAGCAGGTAGCCCATGAAGGCCTCGGCCATCAGGCACAGGAAGATCGCGCAGCCGAAGATCCAGATCAGCTCGCGCGGCTTGCGGTAGCTGCCGTACATCAGGCCGCGGAACATGTGCAGGTAGACGACGATGAAGAAGGCCGAGGCCCCCGTCGAGTGCATGTAGCGGATCAGCCAGCCCCAGGGCACGTCGCGCATGATGTATTCGACCGAGCCGAAGGCCTGCGCGGCGTCGGGCTTGTAGTGCATCACGAGGAAGATGCCGGTCACGATCTGGATCACGAGAACCAGCATCGCGAGCGAGCCGAAGATGTACCAGAAGTTGAAGTTCTTCGGTGCGTAGTACTTGCCCCACTGGTCGTTCCAGAGCTTGGTCAGCGGGAAGCGGTTGTCGACCCAGTTGAGCAGCTTCTCGCCGGCCGGCGCGTTGGGGGAAATTTCGTGAAATTCAGCCATGTTCTTGTTCTCCTCAGGCCTTCTTGTCGTCGCCGATCAGGAGGCGCGTTTCGGAGAGGTACATGTGCTGCGGCACCGGCAGGTTGTCGGGTGCGGGCTTGTTCTTGAAGACGCGGCCGGCCAGGTCGAAGGTCGAGCCGTGGCAGGGGCACAGGAAGCCGCCCTCCCAGTTGTCGGGCAGCGAAGCCTGCGGGCCGGGCTGGAAGCGATCGCTGGGCGAGCAGCCCAGGTGGGTGCAGATGCCGACGACCACCAGGATCTCGGGCTTGATCGAGCGGTGGTCGTTGCGCGCGTAGGCGGGCGTGAACTCTTCAGGGTTGCGCTTGGATTGCGGATCGGCGAGCAGCGGGTCGAGCTTGGGCAGCTCGGCGACCTGCTCGGGCGAACGCTTGAGGATCCAGACCGGCTTGCCGCGCCACTCGACGGTCATCTTCTCGCCGACCTGCAGGGCACCGATATCGGCCTCGACCGGCGCGCCGGCAGCCTTGGCCTTTTCCGACGGCTGGAAGGAGCTCACGAACGGCACGGCCACGGCCACGCCACCCACTGCGCCTGCGCAGCCTGATGCGATCAACCATGTCCGCTTGCTGGTGTCGATCCGGGGGCGGCCGGCGGTGCTCACGCTGCTGTCACTCATGGAGATCCTCAATCTTCTTCGGGGGGACTTGGGTCAACCCGCGATTGTAGCGGAGCGTAAAAGGCGAATTCAATGTGACCGGGCGCGCGACGCACGCCCTCGACCGGGGTCGTCACGAAGCCCACCCTATACTGGCCGGCGTTCAAAACAAGCCGCAGAAGAGGTGCACGACATGAGCTTTCTGAAAGAGTTCCGCGAATTTGCCGTCAAGGGCAACGTCATCGACCTGGCGGTCGGCGTGATCATCGGCGCGGCCTTCGGCAAGATCGTCGACTCGCTGGTGAGCGACATCATCATGCCGCTGGTCGGCCTCATCTTCGGCAAGCTCGACTTCTCCAACCTCTACATCGTGCTCGGCCCGAGGCCGGCGGGCGTGGCCGACACGCTGGTCGAACTCAAGAAGGCCGGCGCGCCGGTGCTCGCCTACGGCAACTTCATCACCGTCGCGGTGAACTTCGTGATCCTGGCCTTCATCATCTTTCTGATGGTCAAGCAGATCAACAAGCTGCGCAAGACGACCGAGGCCCCGCCGCCTGCGCCCACGCCCGAAGACGTGATGCTGCTGCGCGAGATCCGCGACAGCCTCAAGCGCTCCTGAGACCTTGCGGGACAAATCTGAGACTTTGCGGGACAGACCAAGAAACTGCGTAGCAGTTTTTGCTCTGTCCTCAACTGATTAGAAAAAATCCCGCGCAGACTCAGCCCCCCGCACCAACGACCGCGCCATCCGCACCGCCTCGATCAGGCTCGAGGCATCGGCGCGGCCGCTGCCCGCGATGTCGAAGGCCGTGCCGTGATCGGGGCTGGTGCGCACCAGCGGCAGGCCCAGCGTCACGTTGACGCCCTTCTCCACGCCCAGGTACTTGACCGGGATCAGCCCCTGGTCGTGGTACATCGCGACCACCACGTCGAACTCGCCGCGGCCGCCGGCCTTGGCGCGCGCGCGCATGAACACGGTGTCCGGCGCATGCGGACCGTCGGCGTCGATGCCTTCGGCCCGCGCAGCGGCGATCGCCGGCGCAATGATGTCGCGCTCCTCGGAGCCGAACAGCCCGCCCTCCCCCGCGTGCGGATTGAGGCCCGCCACGCCGATCTTCGGAGCCCGGCCGAGCACCGCGCCGAGCGACCGGTGCGCGATGCGCAGCGTCTGCAGCACACCGTCGAAGGTCACGGCCTCGATGGCCTGCCGCAGCGACATGTGGATGCTCACGAGCACCGTGCGCAGTTCGTCGTTGGCGAGCATCATGCGCACCGGCACCTCGGACAGCGGCCGGGCTAGATGGGCCGCGGCCTCGGCCTGCAGCAGTTCGGTGTGGCCCGGATAGGGGAAACCGGCCGCCGCGAGGGCTTCCTTGTGCAGCGGCGCCGTGACGATCGCGGCGATCTCGCCGCGCAGCGCGGCGCGCGCGGCCCAGACCACGCAATCGCCGGCCATGCGGCCCGCAGCGGCACTGATGCGGCCCTGCACGATGGCCGCATCCGGCGGCGCGACCACCTGCAGCACGGGGATGCAGCCCGGCGGCGCATCGCAGGCTTCGCCCGCCGCCTCGATCAGTACGACCGGCAAGGCCGGGGCCCCGGCGGCGGCGATTGCCTGCGCGGCACGGCGCACGAGTCCGGCGTCGCCGGCGACGAAGCATCCGCGCAGTTCGGCGGCGGCATCGCGAAAGGCCTTGGCGATGATCTCGGGCCCGATGCCGGCGGGATCGCCGATCGTGAGGGCGATGGGGGAAGCGGTGTCGAAGCTCACGCCGGATTGTCGATGTCGATGAATTCGTGCGCCAGGCCCAGCTGCGCGGCCACATGGGCCGCGACGGCCGGCGCACCGTAGCGTTCGGTGGCATGGTGGCCGCAGGCCAGGTAGGCGACGCCCATCTCGCGGGCGTAATGGGCCTGCGGCTCCGAGATCTCGCCCGTGATGAAGGCATCGGCGCCGGCGGCGATCGCGGCCTCGAAGTAGCCCTGTGCACCGCCCGTGCACCAGGCCACGTTGCGGATCGGTCGCGGCGCGCCCTCGACCAGCGTCACCGCCTTGCCGAGCGCCTTCTCGACATGCGCGGCCAGCAGCTTCGCGCTCGCGAAGCCCTCACCGCTGTCGCGGGCGCCGAGGAAGCCGATCTCCTGTTCGCCGAAACGGCCGGCCGAACCCGGGTGCGCCACCAGGCCGAGCCGCAGGCCGAGCTGCGCGTTGTTGCCGAGCTCGGGATGGGCATCGAGCGGCAGGTGATAGGCGAACAGGTTGACATCGTCGCCGAGCAGCAAGCCGAGGCGCTGTCGCATCCAGCCCGTGACGCGACCGTCCTGGCCGCGCCAGAACAGGCCGTGGTGGACGAAGATCGCATCCGCCTCGGCGTGGATCGCGGCCTCGATCAGGGCCCGGCTGGCGGTCACGCCGGAGACGATCTTGCGCACCGTGGTGCGGCCCTCGACCTGCAGGCCATTGGGCCCGTAGTCCTTGAAGCGCGCGGGTGCCAGCAGCAGGTCGAATGCGTGCAGGAGTTCGTGGCGGGTCGTGCTCATCGCGCCATTGTGGCCCCGGCGGCCGCGGACCGCATCGCATGGCCGCGAGCGCCGAGGGGCATCGCGGCCGACAGCACCCGGCTCGGCAGCGCGACGCAGAAGCTGGCGGCCCGGTGCGCGTGCAGGAAGCGGCGCAGGCAGACCGACACCAGGCCGAACACGCCGCCGAGGATGAATGGAATGCGCCATCGACCAGGACAGGCGCGAGATTTAAGGGTTTCCCCTTGTTTCCTGCCTTGGGACTGGGTCGTCGGCAGGCCCCCCGGACGGCATCGGAACAGGTCGCTCCCGGCCTTGAGGGACAATTGGCGCTTTCTTCCCTGCCTTTTTCATGAAACGCACCTGGCTGCTGTTTGCCCAAGCCGTGACCGTCCTGCTGGCGGCCTATTTCGTCGTCGCGACGCTCAAGCCCGAATGGCTGAACCGGCGCAACGGCCCCCTCAATGGCCTGGTCTCGGTGATCGAAGCCCCCACCGCGCCGGCCGGCACCCTCACCGCCGGCAGCCTCAGCGCCGCGGCCAAGAAAGCCTCGCCCGCGGTGGTCAGCATCAACACCAGCAAGGCGGCGCAGCGCTCGCCGCGCAGTAACGACCCCTGGTTTCGCTTCTTCTTCGGCGACCAGGGCGACCAGCCGCAGATCGGCCTCGGCAGCGGCGTGATCGTCAGCGCCGACGGCTACATCCTCACCAACAACCACGTGGTCGAGGGGGCGGACGAGATCGACGTCACGCTCAACGACAGCCGCCATGCGCGTGGCAAGGTGATCGGCACCGACCCCGACACCGACCTCGCGGTGCTCAAGATCGAGCTCGACAAGCTGCCGGTGATCGTGCTGGGCAACTCCGACGCGCTGCAGGTTGGCGACCAGGTGCTGGCCATCGGCAACCCCTTCGGCGTCGGCCAGACCGTGACCAGCGGGATCGTCTCGGCGCTCGGGCGCAACCAGCTCGGCATCAACACCTTCGAGAACTTCATCCAGACCGACGCAGCCATCAATCCTGGCAACTCGGGCGGCGCGCTGATCGACGTCAACGGCAACCTCGAAGGCATCAACACCGCGATCTACTCGCGCTCGGGCGGCAGCATGGGCATCGGCTTCGCGATCCCGGTGTCGACCGCGAAGCAGGTGCTCGAGGACATCGTGAAGGCCGGCAAGGTCACGCGCGGCTGGATCGGCGTCGAGCCGAACGACCTCTCGCCCGAACTGGCCGAGACCTTCGGCGTCAAGGCGAGCGCCGGCGTGATCATCACCGGCGTGCTGCAGAACGGCCCGGCCGCCAAGGCCGGTCTGCTCCCCGGCGACGTGATCACCGGCGTGGGCGAGAAGAACATCGGCAACACCCAGGAACTGCTGAGCGCCGTGGCCGGCCTCAAGCCCGGCACGGCGACGCGCTTCGTGCTGCAGCGAGGCAGCGACAAGCTGGAACTCGACATCACGCCGGGCCTGCGGCCCAGGTCATCGGTGCGCCGAGCGCCGAGCGAGACCGAGTGATTCGAATCCGGCCGCCCGGCCGGGGGTTCAGGTCTGCGCCGAGTCGGTGCTGCTCTCTTCGGGCGGCTTGGAATATTTCGTGAAGTAGCGGGCGCCGATGATGCCGATCTCGTAGAGCAGGCACATCGGGATCGCCAGCGCGAGCTGCGAGACCACGTCCGGCGGCGTCAGCACCGCGGCGATGACGAAAGCCAGCACGATGAAGTAGCCTCGGAAGGAACGCAGCTTCTCGACCGTGACGAGCTCGAAGCGCACCAGCAGCATCACCACGATCGGCACCTGGAAGGCGACCCCGAAGGCGATGTAGAGCGACAGGATCGCCTCCACGTAGGACGAGATGTCGGGCGTGGCGTTGACCGAGGGCGGCGTGAACTTCTGGATGAAGCTGAACATCTTGTCGAGCACGAAGAACTGGACGAAGGCGATGCCGGCGTAGGCCAGCAGGCTGCCGAAGAAGATCAGCGGCAGCGCGAACCTCTTCTCGTGGCTGTAGAGGCCGGGTGCGACGAACATCCAGGCCTGGTACATCAGCCAGGGCAGCGCCAGCAGGACCGCCGTCATGGCCAGCACCTTGAGCGGCACGAAGAAAGGCGAGAAGACGCCGATCGCGATCAGCTTGGCATCGGGCGGCATGTGGGCGCGGATCGGCACCGCGATCATGTCGATCAGGCCGGCCGGGCCGGGCCAGATGGCCAGCAGCACGCCGGCCACGACCAGTCCGTAGACGCAGTAGAGCAGGCGGTCCCGCAGCTCCATGAGGTGCTGGACGAAAGGCTGCTCGGTGCCGGCCAGTTCGTCTTCTTTGTTCTTGTCGGTGGAATCGGCCATGTGGGGACGCTGCAGTCGGGCGCGCGGCGCACGCTGCGCGCGGCCGTTTCGCCAGCTTGCGCTAGTTGATCTTGTGGGGACGGTAGCGGGCCACGCGCGCGGCGCCCGACAACGCCTTCGTGCGCACGCCGTTGCGCGCCTTGTACCACTGCGGCGTGGCGCCCTGCTTCAGGCGCCAGTTCTTGCGTGGGTGCTTGTATTCGGGGTACGAGGGGGGGGTGTCGGACAGTTCGGAAAGCGTCTGGCCGCTCTCGGAGAACTGCTTCTCGAAGTCGCTGGCACCGGACTGGATGCTTTGCTCGACATCGCGCGCCGCCTCCTGGACCGTGTCCTTCATCTTGCGAAGTTCGTCGAGGTCCATCGAGCGGTTGACCTCGGCCTTGACGTCGTTCACGTAGCGCTGCGCCTTGCCGAGCAGGGTGCCGACGGTGCGCGCCACGCGCGGCAGCTTCTCCGGCCCGATGACGATCAGCGCCACGGCGCCGATCAGGGCCAGCTTCGAGATGCCGAGGTCGATCACGGAACGGTCTGGCTCAGGACTTCTGACGCGCTTCGACGTCGATCGTCGACTTGTCGGCGGTGCTGTTGGCGGTCACCTGGGCGTTCGGGCCGGCGGCGGTCGGCGCGTCGGACGTGGCGCCGTCCTTCATGCCGTCCTTGAAGCCCTTCACGGCGCCGCCCAGGTCGGAGCCCATGTTGCGCAGCTTCTTGGTGCCGAAGATCATCACGACGACGAGCAGCACGATGAGCCAGTGCCAGATGGAAAGTGAACCCATGGATTACTCCTGAAGAATGTGTCGGATTTTAGTCGCCGCGAAATGACCGGCCGAAAGGATGGCTTTCAACCCCTGAGCCAGGGCCTCGGGCCGCCCATGACGTGGACATGGAGATGGTGCACTTCCTGTCCGCCCTCGGCGCCGGTGTTGACCATGATGCGGAATCCGCCCTTGGGGTAGGGACGGCAGCCCTGCTCGACCGCCAGCTTGGGCGCCAGGGTCATGATCTTGCCGAGCAGCGCGGAATCGTCGGTCGTCACCTGCGCCATCGACGGGATGTGGCGCTTCGGAACGATCATGAAATGCACCGGCGCCCACGGCGCGATGTCGTGGAAAACGAACAGCTCGTCGTCCTCGTAGACCTTGCGCGACGGGATCTTGCCTTCGATGATTTTGCAGAAGACGCAGTTCGGGTCAGATGACATTGGCTGTTTCCATGGGTCGGCCCGCGTTCATGCGCACCATCCCCTTGACGATGCGATAGAGGAACCAAAGCGAAATCAGTGCCCAGGCGATCCAGCCCGGCACGAGAAAGAGCAGCCAGAGCCACGAAGTCAGCACGTACAGCACGCCGGCCCAGAGCACCGTGCGGATGCGCCAGCTGAAGTGCGAGGCCTGCCAGCTGCCGGCGGCGTCCTCGCGCTTGACCAGGTCGATGACCAGCGCGATCACCAGCAGGCCGATCGAGGCCTGGGCGCCGGGCAGCACGGCGCCGACCGCCACCACCAGATGCAGGATGTAACTGACCCAGCCCCAGGTCTTGAGCGAGTCGTCGGGCTCGGTGGTCACGATGTCGTTGGGCATGGCGTGCGCTCCTTTCAGTCGTTGGAAGCTTCGCGGTCCTGCGCCTTGCGCAGGGCCTTTTCCTCGATGCCGCTGGTGCCTTCGCGGCGCTCGAGTTCGGCCACCACGTCGGCGGGCGAGAACCCGTAGTGCGCCAGCGCCACCATGCTGTGGAACCAGAGGTCGGCGACTTCGTTCACCAGTTTCGTGCGGTCGCCGCCGTGATCGGCATCCTTGGCGGCCATCACGACCTCGGTGGCCTCCTCGCCGATCTTCTTCAGGAAGGTGTCCGGACCACGTTGCAGCAGGCGGGCGACGTAGCTCTTCTCGGGGTCGCCGCCGCGTGCCGGCAGCCGGCTCTCGATGACGGCGGCCAGGCGCGCCAGGGCGTCTTCGGCGTTGCGGGATTCGGTGCTCATCTCGGTGACGATGTGTAGATCGAGGCCGGGTCTTTCAGGACCGGCTCGGTGACGGTCCATTGGCCGTTCTCGTACTTGCTGAAGAAGCAGCTGTGGCGCCCCGTGTGGCAGGCGATGCCGGGCTCGTGGCCCTGCTGCGTGACCTTGAGCAGCACCACGTCGTTGTCGCAATCGATCCGGATCTCGTGCACGGTCTGCACATGGCCGGATTCCTCGCCCTTGAACCACAGCTTCTTGCGCGAGCGGCTGAAGTACACGGCGCGGCCGGTCTCGGCCGTCTTGGCGAGCGCCTCGCGGTCCATCCAGGCGAACATCAGCACGTCGTTGCTGCCCTGCTCCTGCGCGATCACCGGCACCAGGCCGTTCGCATCCCATTTCACTTCATCGAGCCAGTTCATAGCGGCCTATTGTCGGTCACAGGCGCACCGGGATGCCGCGCGCGGCCATCTGCCGCTTGGCGTCGCCGACCGTGAACTCGCCGAAGTGGAAGATGCTGGCCGCCAGCACCGCGTCGGCGCCGCCGGCCTGGATGCCGTCGGCCAGATGCTCGAGACTGCCGACACCGCCGGAGGCGATCACCGGCACGCTGACGGCGTCGCTCACGGCCCGCGTGAGCTCGAGGTCGAAGCCGCTCTTGGTGCCGTCGCGGTCCATGCTGGTCAGGAGGATCTCGCCGGCACCGCGGCGCGCCATCTCGACCGCCCACTGCACGGCGTCGAGGCCGGTGTTCTTGCGCCCACCGTGACTGTAGACGTCCCAGCCGGGCCCGCGCCGCTCGGCGTCCTCGGGCGTGCGCCGCTTGGCGTCGATCGCCACCACGATGCACTGGGCGCCGTACTTCTGGGATGCGTCCTCGATGACCTGGGGATTGGCGATCGCGGCCGAATTGAAGCTGGTCTTGTCGGCTCCGGCGTTGAGCAGCCGGCGGACGTCGGCCACCGTGCGCACGCCGCCGCCGACAGTCAGCGGAATGAAGACCTGGGAGGCCACCGCCTCGATGATCGGCAGGATCAGGTCGCGGCCGTCGCTGGTGGCGGTGATGTCGAGGAAGGTCAGCTCGTCGGCGCCCTGGGCGTTGTAGCGGGCCGCGATCTCGACCGGGTCGCCGGCGTCGCGCAGTTCGACGAAGTTGACGCCCTTGACGACGCGGCCGCCGGTGACGTCGAGACAGGGAATGATGCGTTTGGCAAGCATGGTGGGATTCGGACGGTGAGGGGTTCAGACGACCTTGAGCTGCTGCCAGCCCTGCCACTGGGCGCCGGGCGCCAGCAGCACGGCTTCGTCGATGCGGGCGGCCTCGACGCAGAGCATGTGGCGCCAGCCGTCGTCGGGCAGGTCGTCGAGCTGGGCGGAGAGTGCCGGGCCCGGATTCCAGACCACGGTCTCGGTGCAACTCGCGCTTTGCGAGATCTCTAGTGTGCCCGAAGGCTGCACCAGCCGAAGCGGCCGGGCGGGCGCGGTGTAGACGCTGTCGAATTCGGCGCCGAAACCCGGCGCCGGCGCCATCTCGACATGCCGGTCGTCGCGCACCGCATCCCAGCGGTTGGCGCCCTGCAGGCCCTCGAGCCGAACCCGGGTGACATCGTCGACCCGCAGGTAGCTATGGAGCGCGGCCGCGAAGGGCCAGGGCTCGCCGCCCATGTTGTCGATCGACAGCACGATGCGCAGCGCGTGCGGCGCCAGGGTCACGGCCAGGCGGGCCCGGAACGCGTGCGGCCAGAGGGCCCGGGTGGCCGTATCGTCGCGCAACGCCAGCACGACGGTGTCGCGCCGGTCGTCGGCCTGCGCTTCGGCTGTCCAGGCCAGGTTGCGGGCGAAGCCGTGCTTGGGCAGCAGGCCTCGCTGGTTGAACTGCGGCCAGCAGACCGGCACGCCGCCGCGGATCGGGCTGCGGCCGTCGAAGCGGGCTTCGGGGCTCAGGTAGAGCCGTTCGATGCCATCGGCGGTCATCCAGGACAACACGTGGGCGCCATGCAGCGCGACGGTGCAGCTGTCGCCGCCGGGCAGCGCCAAGCGCACGGCCGGCTGGCCGCGATAGGCGAGGGCTTGGAAAGTCATGGCCCGATTCTAGGTTTGGCCGGTGCTTGCGTGCGGGAGCGCCGACACGCGCACTGGTTTCCGTGCTGGACGCCATCCGGCGCCCGCCTCGACCGGCCCCGGGGCGAGGCTATGAGGCGTCGGCGAGTTCGTCGGCGCGGGCCTGGGCGGCGGCGAAATCCAGGTCGCCCGAATAGATGGCCCGACCACAGATCACGCCCTCGATGCCGTCCGCCTCGACCGCGCACAGCTTGTCGATGTCGGCCATGTTCGAGAGCCCGCCGGAAGCGATCACGGGGATGGTCAGCGCCTGGGCCAGCCGCACCGTGGCGTCGATGTTGATGCCCGACAGCATGCCGTCGCGGCCGATGTCGGTGTAGATGATCGATTCGACGCCGTAGTCCTCGAACTTCTTGCCGAGATCGGCAACCTCGTGCCCGGTCAGCTTGCTCCAGCCGTCGGTCGCCACCTTGCCGTCCTTGGCATCCAGGCCGACGATGATGTGGCCGCCGAAGGCGCTGCAGGCATCCTTCAGGAAGCCGGGGTTCTTGACTGCGGCGGTGCCGATGATGACGTAGCGCAGGCCGTCGTCGATGTAGCGCTCGATGGTGTCGAGGTCGCGGATGCCGCCACCGAGCTGCACCGGGATGTCGTCGCCGACCGCCTTCAGGATCGCCTTGATCGCCGCATGGTTCTGCGGCTTGCCGGCAAAGGCGCCGTTCAGGTCGACCAGGTGCAGTCGGCGTGCGCCGGCTTCGAGCCACTTGCGCGCCATCGCGGCCGGGTCTTCGCCGAAAGTGGTGGACTGGTCCATATCGCCCTGCTTGAGGCGAACGCAGTGGCCATCTTTGAGGTCGATCGCAGGAATGAGGAGCATGGTGGTGCGGGATTGCGTGGCGTACGGAGAGGGATGGGGACGGTGGACGGAATAAAGCGCGATGGTACCCAACCCGGCAAGCCAGCGAACGCGGGCCCGGGTCGAAGCGTGGGAGCGTTCAGTGCGTCAGGGATTCCAGTGGAGGAAGTTTCGATAGAGCTGCAACCCGTGGTCCGCACTCTTCTCCGGGTGGAACTGGGTGGCAAAAATGTTATCGCGTGCCAGGGCGGCGGTAAAGCGCCCGCCGTAGTCGGCCTCGCCGGCGCTGTGCGCCGGGTCGGCGGGCTCGGCATAGAAGCTGTGGACGAAATAGAAGTAGCTCTGGTCGGGCACGCCGGCCCAGACCGGGTGCGCCCGCGTCTGCAGCACTTGGTTCCAGCCCATCTGCGGCACCTTGTAACGGCTGCCGTCCGGCTGCAGGCGTCCTTGGAGCTCGAACTTGCGGACGTTGCCGGGAATCAGGCCCAGGCCGTCGGTCGGCCCTTCGTCGCTGTGCGACAGCAGCATCTGCATGCCGACGCAGACGCCGAACAGCGGTTTGCCGGCGGCCGCCTCGAGCACCGACTCGAGCAGGCCCGAGTCGGCCAGTTCGCGCATGCAATCGGGCATCGCGCCCTGCCCCGGCAGCACCACGCGGGTGGCCCGGCGAACCACGTCGGGATCGGAGGTGACGAACACTTCGACGCCGACCTGGTCGGCGGCGTGCTGCACGGCCTGCGACACCGAGCGCAGGTTGCCCATGCCGTAGTCGACGACGGCGACGGTATTGGAGGTCATGAGAGAGTTCGGCGGCTCAGAGCGAGCCCTTCGTCGAGGGAATGACGCCGGCCGAGCGCGGGTCGAGCTCGAGCGCGGCCCGCAGCGCCCGTGCGAAGGCCTTGAACACGGTTTCGCACTGGTGGTGCGCGTTGACGCCCTTGAGGTTGTCGATGTGCAGGGTCACGAAGGCGTGGTTGACGAAGCCCTGGAAGAACTCGTAGGTCAGCTGGCTGTCGAAGGTGCCGATCATGCCGCTGGTGAAGGGCACATCCATCACCAGGCCGGGGCGGCCCGAGAAGTCGATCACGACACGGCTCAGCGCCTCGTCGAGCGGCACGTAGGCATGCCCATAGCGTCTGATGCCCTTCTTGTCGCCGACCGCCTTGGCCACCGCCTGGCCCAGCGTGATGCCGACATCCTCGACCGTGTGGTGGCCGTCGATGTGCAGGTCGCCCTGGCAGTCGATGTCGAGGTCGATCAGGCCGTGGCGGGCGATCTGGTCGAGCATGTGGTCGAAAAAACCGATGCCGGTCGACAGTTTCGCGCGGCCGGTGCCGTCGAGGTCGACCTTGACCGTGATCCTGGTTTCGGCCGTGTTGCGCGTGACGCAGGCCGAGCGCGCGCCGGCGGCGACGACGGCTTCGGGTGCCAGAGGGGTGTTCATAGTGAGGCTTCGAGGGCGGCGAGCATCTGCGCGTTCTCGTCGGCGGTGCCGACCGTCAGGCGCAGGCAGTTCGCCAGCAATGTGTGCATTTTAGAAACGTTCTTGACCAGCACGCCGCGAGCCTTCATGCCCTCGAAGGTCTTTGCCGCGTCGGGGACCCGGATCAGGATCATGTTGGCCTCGCTCGGCCAGCTCCGGACCGCCGGCAGGCGGGCCAGCCGCTCGACCAATCCGGCGCGCTGGCTGCGGATCTCGGCCGCCTGGGCGTCGAACACCGCGGCGTGTTCGAGCGCGAACAGCGCGCACTCGCAGTTGAGCACGCTGATGTTGTAGGGCGGGCGCACCTTGTCGATCTCCGCCACCAGCGCCGCCGGCCCCATCAGGTAGCCCAGGCGGGCCCCGGCCAGGCCGAACTTGCTGAGCGTGCGCATCAGCAGCACGTGGCCGTGGCGCGCCACCCGATCGATGTAGCTGCGGCCCGCGAAGGGCTGGTAGGCCTCGTCGATGACCACCAGCCCGCCCTGGGCGCCCTGGGCCTCGACGATCTTCTCGATCACGGCGTCGTCCCAGAGGTTGGCGGTCGGGTTGTTCGGGTAGGCCAGGAAGACGATGGCAGGCTTTTCTCTGGCGATGGCGTCGAGCATCGCGCCCTCGTCGAGCTCGAAATCGGCGGTGAGCGGGACGCCGACGAAGCGCAGGCCCTGCAACTGCGCGCTCATGGCGTACATCACGAAGCCGGGCACCGGCGCCAGGATCGTGGCGCCGGGCAGGTCGCAGGCGATCGCCAGCAGGGAGATCAGCTCGTCCGAGCCGTTGCCGAGCATCAGCGCGAAGCCCTCGGGCATGCCGGCATGGGCAGCCAGGGCCCGCTGCAGATCGGCGCCGCGCTCGCCGGGATAACGGTTCAGCGCCACGGCGCCCAGCCGCTGGCCAAGCGCCGCCTGCAGCGCCGGCGACAGGCCGTGGGGGTTCTCCATGGCATCGAGCTTGATCAGGCCACGGGCATCCTGCACGGCATAGGCATGCATGGATTGCACGTCGGCGCGGATGCGCGCCAGCGCACGGCGGGTGTTGTCGATGGCGGTCATGGCAGGGTCGGTCAGTTGCAGGGGTAGCTGTTGCGCAGCGCGGCCGAGAGCACCAGCTGGACCGGCATGTCCGCCTCGTAGCTCTCGGCGTTGCGCGTCAGTTCGGTTTGATAGAGGGAGCGTGCCATCACCGGTTCGAGGCGGCGCCCGTTGATGCAGAACAGCGGCTTCTGGCCGGCACGCCGCTCGGCCTCGCTGGCTTCGCGCAGGCCTTCCATGACGCCGACCAGGTAGTAGTTGGCGTAGAGCTTGCCGTCCTTCTCGTTGGCCTCGAGCATGCGAATTTCTCGGATCGACATCGCCTGCGCGAATGTCGACAGCGCAAGCAGAAAGACGCCGGCCGCCCCGAAGAGGATCAGTCGCGCGGGCGGGGCTTGATCAGCACGCATGGGTTCCCTGCAAAAACCGCCCAGCCTTCGAGATCGCGGGTGACGACCGAGCGGGCCCCCACCACGGCACCGTCGCCGATCGTGACGCCGGGCCCGACGAAGGATTCGGCGGCCAGCCAGACGCCATCGCCGACCTGGATGTCGTCCCAGATCAGCGGAAAGCTGGGCAGCTTGTAGTCGTGCGTGCCGGTGCACAGCCACACCCGCTGCGAGACGCAGCAGTTCTTGCCGATGCGGACCTGGCCATAGTTGTAGATCTCGACCCCCTCGCCGATGGCCGTGTACTCGCCGATCTCGAGGTTCCAGGGCATCAAGACCTTGACGCCGGTGCTGACCAGCACCCGCTCGCCGATCCGGGCCCCGAAAAGCCGCAGCAGGAACAGCCTCAGCGGCGAGAACGCACGCGGTCCGGGACGGCCCAGCAGGCCCCAGACCAGCATCCAGGCAACGCGGCGCAGCTTCTGGCCCAGGCTCCAGGGATGCCCGCGGCTGGTCTTCAGGTCCATGGCGCCCTGTGTCATGGCTTTGCGTCGCGCAAGCGCATTTCGGCGGCCCGCGCATGCGCCTGCAGGCCTTCGCCGTGCGCCAGCACCGAGGCCACCTGGCCCAGCGCCTGGGCGCCCTCCTCGCTGACTTCGATCAGGCTCGATCGCTTCTGGAAATCGTAGACCCCGAGCGGCGAACTGAAGCGCGCCGTGCCGCTGGTGGGCAGCACGTGGTTCGGACCGGCGCAGTAGTCGCCGAGGCTTTCGCTCGTGTAGGCGCCCAGGAAGATCGCGCCGGCATGCCTGAGCAGCGGCTCCCAGCGGTGCGGCTCCCGGCTGCTGACTTCGAGGTGCTCGGGGGCGATGCGGTTGCTGATCTCGCAGGCTTCCTCCATGCTGCGTGTGTGGATCAGCGCGCCCCGGCCGTTGAGCGAGGCGGCGATGATTTCGGCCCGCGGCATCGCGGGCAGCAGGCGGTCGATTTCCTGTTGCACGCGCTCGATGTAGCCGGCGTCGGGGCTGAGCAGAATGCTCTGCGCGAGTTCGTCGTGCTCGGCCTGGCTGAACAGGTCCATGGCCACCCAGTCGGGCGGCGTGCTGCCGTCGGCCAGCACCAGGATCTCGCTCGGACCGGCGATCATGTCGATGCCGACGGTGCCGAACACCCGCCGCTTGGCGGCCGCCACGTAGGCGTTGCCGGGGCCGGTGATCTTGTCGACCGCCGGAATCGTCGCCGTGCCGTAGGCCAGCGCCGCCACGGCCTGGGCGCCGCCGATCGTGAAGGCGCGCGTGACGCCCGCGACGTGGGCGGCAGCCAGCACCAGCGGATTCTTCTCGCCACCCGGCGTGGGCACGACCATGATGATTTCGCCGACGCCCGCCACGTGCGCCGGGATCGCGTTCATCAGGACGCTCGACGGATAGGCGGCCTTGCCGCCGGGGACGTAGATGCCGACACGGTCCAGCGGCGTCACCTTCTGGCCCAGCAGCGTGCCGTCGGCGTCGCGGTAGCTCCAGCTCTCGCCGCTGGCCTTTTTCTGGGCCTCGTGGTAACTGCGGACGCGGCGCGCCGCGGCCTCGAGCGCATCCTTTTGCTGCGCCGGCAGCGACTCGAAGGCGGCGCGCAACTCGACGGCCGTGAGTTCCAGCGCCGGCATGCCGTCGACGTCGAGGCGGTCGAAGCGCCGCGTGTAGTCGAGCACCGCCTCGTCGCCCCGGCGCTGCACGTCGGCCAGGATGTCGGCCACCACCTGCTCGATGGCCGCATCCGCTTCGGCGGACCAATGCAGGCGCGCCTTGAACTCGGCCTCGAAGGCGGCCGAAACGGTGGACAGGCGGGCGGGTGCGGCTTTCAGGTTCATTTCGATGTCGGAATGGCCGATGCGAAGGCATCGACGATGCGGCGGATGGCCTCCTGCTTGAGCTTGAGCGCCGCCTGGTTGACCACCAGCCGGGCGCTGATGTCCATGATGCGCTCGACCTCGACCAGCTGGTTGGCCTTGAGGGTGTTGCCGGTCGAGACCAGGTCGACGATCGCGTCGGCCAGGCCGGTGAGCGGCGCCAGCTCCATGCTGCCATAGAGCTTGATCAGGTCCACGTGCACGCCCTTGCTGGCGAAGAACTCGCGCGCCAGGCCGACGTACTTGGTCGCCACCTTGAGGCGCGAACCCTGCTTCACGGCCGAGGCGTAGTCGTAGTCGGCGCGCACCGCCACGCTCAGGCGGCAGGCGGCGATGCGCAGGTCGAGCGGCTGGTAGAGCCCTTGGTTGCCGTGCTCGAGCAACACGTCGAGCCCGGTCACGCCGAGATCGGCGCCGCCGTACTGCACGTAGGTCGGCACGTCCGAGGCGCGCACCAGCACCACGCGGACATCGGGCCGGGTGGTGCCGAGGATCAGCTTGCGCGACTTCTCGGGGTCCTCGGTCACCTCGATGCCGGCCGCGGCCAGCAGCGGCAGGGTCTCCTCGAAGATCCGGCCCTTCGACAGCGCCAGCGTGATCACGGCTGCACCTCGGCCGGTCCGGCGACCCGCTCGATGTCGGCGCCGAGGCCGCGCAGCTTGCTTTCCATGCGGTCGTAGCCGCGGTCGAGGTGGTAGATGCGGTCGACCAGCGTCTCGCCGTCGGCCACCAGGCCGGCGATCACGAGGCTGGCCGAAGCCCGCAGGTCGGTCGCCATCACGGTGGCGCCGGAGAGCTGCGCGACACCCTCGATCACCGCCACCTTGCCGTCGGTCTGGATCTTGGCGCCCAGGCGCAGCATCTCGTCGACGTGCATGAAGCGGTTCTCGAAGATCGTCTCGGTCACGGTCGAGGTGCCCTCGGCAATCGCGTTGAGCGCCATGAACTGGGCCTGCATGTCGGTCGGGAAGCCCGGATATTCGGTGGTGCGGAAGCTCTGCGCCTTGAGCCGGCCCTGGCTCTGCACGCGGATGCCGCCGTCGACCGCCGACACCTGGGCGCCGGCTTCGCGCAGCTTCTCGATCACGGCGTCGAGATGGTCGGCCCGGCCATGCTTGAGGAACACGTCGCCGCCGGCCGCGGCCACGGCGCACAGGAAGGTGCCGGCCTCGATCCGGTCGGCCACCACCTGGTGCGTGCAGCCGTCGAGCCGCGCCACCCCCTGGATGCGAATGCGGCTGGTGCCATGGCCTTCGATCTTCGCGCCCATGGCGATCAGCATCTCGGCCAGGTCGGCGATCTCGGGCTCCTGGGCGGCATTCTCGAGAACGGTCTCGCCCTCGGCCAGCGCCGCGGCCATGAGGAAGTTCTCGGTGCCGGTGACGGTCACCATGTCGGTCGTGATGCGGGCGCCATGCAGGCGCTCGCGGCCGCCGCCGATGCCCGCCACCATGTAGCCGTGCTCGACCACGATCTCGGCACCCATGGCCTGCAGGCCCTTGATGTGCTGGTCGACCGGACGCGAACCGATCGCGCAACCGCCCGGCAGCGAGACCTTGGCCCGGCCAAAGCGCGCCAGCAGCGGACCGAGCGCGAGCACCGAGGCCCGCATCGTCTTGACCAGTTCGTAGGGTGCCTCGGGCACCTCGAGCGAGCGCGCATCGATGCGCACCGTGCCGTTGTCGTCGCGCTCGGCGCTGACGCCCATGTTGTGGACCAGCTTGAGCATGGTCGCGACATCCTTCAGGCGCGGCACGTTGTGCAGCGTCACCGGACGGTCGGTCAGCAGGGCTGCGCACAACTCGGGCAGCGCGGCGTTCTTGGCGCCGGAAATGAGTACCTCGCCGCGGAGCTTGCGCCCGCCGCGAATCAGGAGTTTGTCCATGAGGAATCCAGCGAAAATCTAGCGGTTCTGGCCTGCCCACTCGGCAGGCGTGAAGGTTTTCATCGAGAGCGCATGCACTTCGTCGGTGTGCATTTTGGCACCCAGGGTGGCATAGACCCGCTGATGCCGCTGGATGGGGCGCTTGCCCTCGAACTCGGGCGAGACGATGGTCGCATACCAGTGGCGGCCATCGCCCTCGAGCGTGATGTGGTCGCAGGCCAGGCCGGCCTCGATGATCGATTGAAGTTCTTCGGCAGTCATGTCAGTGTTCCAGCGCGATCGCGTGACCCGCGACGCATGAATCCGGCCCGGCGCAAGGCCAGGGATACCGTGGAACCGGCTTTGCCGGGCCGCTGGTATCGCCCTTGAGGGGCTGAGGTCCGCGGCTCCAAGCCTGCATGGGCAGGCTTGGACGGACCGAAGAGCCGCCGCCTCTGGCGGCGACTCGGGGCGCCGCAGGCGCTTCGGGGGTGTTTCATTTCATCCACGAATTTTGTAGCCGATGCGCAGCAGGTGGACCGCGATGGCGCTCACCACCAGCCAGGCACCGCCGACGATCGCCAGGCTCAGCCAGGGCGACGTATCGCTGACGCCGAAGAAGCCGTAGCGGAAGCCATCGATCATGTAGAAGAAGGGGTTCAGGTGGCTCACGGCCTGCCAGAAGGGCGGCAGCGAGCCGATCGAATAGAACACGCCGGACAGGAAGGTCATCGGCATGATCAGGAAGTTCTGGAACACCGCCATCTGGTCGAACTTCTCGGCCCAGAGGCCGGCGATCAGGCCCAGCGTGCCCAGGATGGCGGCACCCAGGAAGGCGAAGACCAGGATCCAGAGCGGCGCCACGAAGCCCGGCATGGCGAAGAAGGCGGTCACGACGAACACGCCGAGGCCCACCGCCAGTCCGCGCACGATGGACGATCCGACGTAGGCCAAGAACCAGCCCCAGTGGGATAGCGGCGTCAGCAGCACGAACACGAGGCTGCCCATGATCTTGCTCTGGATGATCGACGACGAGCTGTTGGCGAAGGCGTTCTGCAGCACGCTCATCATCACCAGGCCGGGCACCAGGAAGGCGGTGTAGCTCACCGTGCCGAAGACCTTGACGTGGTCCTCGAGCACGTGGCCGAAGACCATCAGGTAGAGCACCGCGGTCAGCACCGGGGCGCCGACGGTCTGGAAGCCGACCTTCCAGAAGCGCAGCGTTTCCTTGTAGAGCAAGGCGCGCCAACCCAGCGCGTTGATCATCATGCGAGTCTCCATGCCCGGCGCGGCGCGGCGCTCATCTCGCGACCTCCAGCGGCGTCTGCTCGCCCGCCATCAGATCGATGAAGACGTCCTCGAGGTCGGCCTTGCGCATCTCGACGTCCTCGACGTCGAGGCCGGCTTCGCGGATCGCGGCCAGCAGCTGCTCGACCTCGTGGGCGTTCTGCGCGGGCAGCTGCACGATGCGGCCGGTGATGCGGGCGTGCTGGGCGATGGACCAGGGCAGCAGGCCGTCGGTCTTGAAGCGCAGCACGTTGCTGGCGGCCGAGCGCAGCAGTTCGCTGGTGCGATCGAGCGCAATCACGCGCCCCTGCTTGAGCATCGCGATCCGATGGCACAGCGCCTCGGCTTCCTCGAGGTAGTGGGTGGTCAGCAGCACCGTGCTGCCCTGCTTGTTGAGCTTGGCCACGAACTGCCACAGTGTCTGGCGCAGCTCGACGTCGACGCCCGCGGTGGGCTCGTCCAGCACGATCACCGGCGGCTTGTGGACCAGCGCCTGCGCAACCAGGACGCGCCGCTTCATGCCGCCCGAGAGCTGGCGCATGTTGGCGTTCGCCTTGTCGGCCAGGCCCAGGCTTTGCAGCAGTTCGTCGATCCAGGCGTCGTTGTTCCGGATGCCGAAATAGCCCGACTGGATGCGCAGCGCCTCGCGGACATTGAAGAAGGGGTCGAAGACCAGCTCCTGCGGCACCACGCCGAGATGGCGGCGCGCCTGCGCGTAGTCCTTCTGGACGTCGAATCCATGGACCCGGATGGTGCCGCTGGTCGGCCGGGACAGGCCGGCGAGCATGCTGATCAGGGTGGTCTTGCCGGCGCCGTTCGGGCCCAGCAGGCCGAAGAACTCGCCTTCCTCGATCTGGAAGCTCACGTCATCGACGGCACGAAGCCCGGGCTTGCCCTGGTTTCGTTGTTGGCGTGAGGGGGGATAGGTCTTGGAGACCGACTGGAAGGAGATCGCGGGCATGACAGCCGAGTATTTTAAGCTCGCCCCCAGGTTGGCTCACTTCGTGTAGCCGCCCACCCCCTACCGGGGGCGCAGTCAGCGGCCCGGCGAAGCCGGTTCCGCGACTGCCCACGAACAGGCGTGCGCTCCGCGCCGCCGCGGAACACGCAACGCGCCTCTTCGGCCGGCCGGCGCAGCCAGGCCCGTTGGTGAAACACCGCGGAACCGGCTTTGCCGGGCCGCTGGTGTTGCCCCCGGTAGGGGGTGGGCGCCCGGACACGAAGTGCCGAGCAACCTGGGGGCGAGCAACAGCTACGGGGCGGCGGGCAAAAGGCCTGCGATTCCGTACAGGGCGGCGAGCTCGCGCAGGCGCGCCGGGAGGCCCTTCACCGCGAAGCCGCGACCGAGGGCGCTGGACTCACGCCGGCACTCGAGCAGCACCGCGAGCGCCGAGGAGTCGAACTCGACCAGGGCGCTGGCATCGACCACGGTGCCGGTGTCGGTCTGCCCGGCCAGCCCCTGCTGGAGCATGTAGGCGCAGGCAGGCGCTTCGTCGTGCGTCAACTTGGGGGGCAGCACCAGCATCGCCGACTCAGCTCTTGCCGTTGGTCTTGTTGCGCGCTTCCAGGACGGCGATCAAGCCGTCGATGCCCTTGCTGTTGATCTGCTGGGCGAACTGGGTGCGGTAGGTATCCACCAGCCACACGCCCAGCACGTTGATGTTGTAGATCTTCCAGCCGCCGGCCTCCCCCGGGGTCTTCTCGAGCCGATAGTCGAGTTGCACCGGATCGCCGCTGCCCTTGACTTCGGTGCGCACCAGCACTTCCTTGTCCTCGGGCGAGCCACGGAAGGGGCGCACGTTCACCGTCTGGTCGCTGACCTGGTCGAGCGCACCCGCGTAGGTGCGCACCAGCAAGATCTTGAACTCTTCCTCGAGGCGCTTCTGCTGCTCCGGCGTGGCCTGGCGCCMGGCCGGGCCGACGGCCGAAGAGGTCATCCGCAGGAAATTCACGTTCGGCATGATCTTGCTGTCGACCAGCAGCATGATCTTGCCGATGTCGCCGGCCTTGATCGACTTGTCGGCCTTGATGGTGTCCAGCACATCCGAAGACAGGCGCTTGATCAGGACATCGGGCGCCTCGTCGGCGGCCTGGGCCGCCGGCACGAATCCGACCGCGGCGCCGACCAGCAGCAGGCCGGCGATCGCCAGGCGTCCCAAGGCACGGCGTTGAAGATTCTGGTTCATCGAGTCAATCCCTTGTTTCAAAAGTCGGGCAGACGCCCTGTCGGCTTGGAGCCCGCCGCACCGGCAGGGTTCCATGGCGGGCACCGGACGCTGCGACCGAATGCAACGAAGCCGGGTCCGGCGCGACCGCCGCTAGTTGCCCTCGTCGGGCAGGTTTCCATCGTGAACTTCGCTGCGTCGGCGCTGCAGGAAGGCATCACGCGTGAAGGTGTATCGGTCGAGCGCCGCGTCCTCGAGCAATTGGCCCACCCGCAGCAGGTTGGCGCGGATGTCGATCAGGCGCAAAGCGTACATCGAATTGCGCACCGGGATGTCCGCGATGTGGTTGACCAGATCGCCCTGCACATCCACCGGCAGCGCGACCGTGTCGCGCAGCGTCGACGGGCCCAGGAGCGGCAGAACCAGGTAGGGGCCCGCCGGAACGCCCCAGCGGCCCAGCGTCTGGCCGAAGTCCTCGCTGTGGCGGTCGATGCCGAGATCGGTGGCCACGTCCAGGATGCCGCCGAGGCCGAAGACCGTGTTGACGTTCACGCGCATGAAGGTCTGGGCACTGTCCTGGAGCTTCAGCTGCGCCACGCTGTTGGCAAAGCTCCAGACGTCCGACAGATTGCCGAAGAAGTTGTTCACGCCGGTGCGGATCGGCGAGGGCAGAACCTTGACATAGACCGTCGCGGCCGGCTTCAGCAGCGCGTCGTCGAGCGCGTTGTTGAAGCGATAGACCTGTCGATTGAGCGGCTCGAGGGGGTCCGCGGGGTTGGCGTTCGGACCGGTCGCACAACCCGTGGCGAGAACGAGGACGCCAGCGGCGAATGTCGCGCGCACAGCGGTGGCGAAGCGGGCACGCGAGGCCGAGCCGGCGAAAGCAGATCGTGATTTCATTTCTTGTTGTTGGCGTTGCCGGACGGTGAGCTTCCTTCTGCCGCCTTGCTGTAGAGGAACTGGCTGATCAGATTTTCCAGCACGACGGCTGATTGGGTATCGGTCACGACATCGCCGGCTTGAAGGGTCTTTTCGTCGGCGCCGGCTTCGATCCCGATGTACTGCTCGCCGAGCAGGCCGCTGGTCAGGATCTTGAAGGAGCTGTCCTTGGGGAAACTGTAGCGGTTCTGCAGCGCCAGCGTCACGGCCGCCTGGAAGTTCTTGTCATCGAACGTGATGGATTCGACGCGTCCGACCACCACCCCGGCGCTCTTGACTGCGGTCTGCGGCTTGAGGCCGCCGATGTTGTCGAAGCGCGCGGTCACGTTGTAGGTCTTCTGGAAGTTCAGGCCCAGAAGGTTGGCCGACTGCAGCGCCAGGAAGAGCAGCGCAGCGCCGCCGATCAGGACGAACAGGCCGACCCAGATGTCATTGTTGGAACGTTGCATGTGTTGCACTCTCTCTGAACGATTGGCCGAGGGCCACTTAAATGCTGAACATCATGGCGGTCAGCATGAAATCGAGCCCGAGCACGCTGAGCGAGGCGACCACCACCGTGCGCGTGGTGGCGCGCGACACGCCCTCGGGCGTCGGCTGCGACTGGTAGCCCTGCAGCAGCGCGATGAAGGTCACGGCGACGCCGAAGACGATGCTCTTGACGACGCCGTTGCCGACGTCGCGCCAGACATCGACGCCACCCTGCATCTGGCCCCAGAAGGCCCCGGAGTCGACGCCCAGCATCAGCACGCCCACCACGTAGCCGCCGATCACGCCGACCGCGCTGAACACCGCCGCCAGCAAGGGCATGGTGATCACGCCGCCCCAGAAGCGCGGCGCCAGGATGCGCTGCACCGGATCGACCGCCATCATCTCCATGGCGCTGAGTTGCTCGCCCGCCTTCATGAGGCCGATCTCGGCGGTGAGCGAGGTGCCGGCGCGGCCCGCGAACAGCAGCGCCGCCACCACCGGGCCGAGCTCGCGCACCAGGCTCAGTGCAACCAGCAGGCCCAGCGCCTCCGACGAGCCGTAGCGCTGCAGCGTGTAGTACCCCTGCAGCCCCAGCACGAAGCCGACGAACAGTCCCGAGACGGCGATGATCGCCAGCGAATAGTTGCCCAGGAAGTGGACCTGGTCGCGCACCAGCCCGAAACGGCGCAGGCTGTGCGCACCACGCAGCAGGAGCTGCAGGAACAGGCGCGCGCCGAGCCCGAGGTCGGCCAGTTTGCTTCGCACGGCGAAGCCCACGTCGGCCGGCTTGTACCAGCTCATTCGCGTCCCCCCTGCGCATTGCCGAAATCGGCCTCGACGCCGACCGCGGGATAGTGGAAGTGCACCGGCCCCTCGGGCAGCGCATTGACGAACTGGTGGACCAGCGGATCGGTGCTGACGCGCACCTCATCCGGCTTGCCCTGCGCGGCAATGCCGCCATTGGCCAGGATGATCACGTGGTCGGCGATGCGGAAGGTCTCTTCGAGGTCGTGCGACACGACCACGCTGGTGAGGCCCAGCGTGTCGTTGAGCTGCCGGATCAGCCGCGCCGCGGTGCCGAGCGAGATCGGGTCGAGGCCGGCGAAAGGTTCGTCGTACATGACGAGGTCGGGGTCGAGCGCGATCGCACGCGCCAGCGCCACGCGCCGCGCCATGCCGCCCGACACCTCGCTGGGCATCAGTTCGCGCGCGCCGCGCAGGCCGACCGCGTCGAGCTTCATCAGCACGATGTCGCGGACCAGCCCTTCGGACAGGCGCGTGTGCTCGCGCAGCGGAAAAGCCACGTTGTCGAACACGCTCATGTCGGTGAAGAGCGCGCCGAACTGGAACAGCATGCCCATGCGGCGCCGGGCCGCATAGAGCGCTTCGGGTGCCAACTGGCCCACATCCTCGCCGTTGACCAGCACCTGGCCGCGGCGCGCACGCACCTGGCCGCCGATCAAGCGCAGCACGGTGGTCTTGCCGCCGCCCGAAGCGCCCATCAATGCCGTCACCTTGCCGCGCGGCACCGAGAACGAGACGCCGTCGAGGATCGCGCGATCGCCGTAGCCGAAGGCGACGTCGCGGAATTCAACGAGGGAAGAGGAAGGTGCAGGGTTCATGACAATGAAAAAGCCGGGGCACCCCTGAGGACATCCCGGCTCGCGGTAACGCTCAATGATAAGGGAAGCACGAAGCTTGCCCGCGCCGACCGTCCCAAGGCAGGCACGCGCCTCCTCGAGAGGCAGCGAACCACACGAAGCGGTGGGCGTGGGGGACAGGCCGGCGCCGGGCCGCCCCAAGGCGGCCTGCGGCCCCCTCGGGGGGCAGCGACCCACACGCGGTGGGGGAGCGTGGGGGCAAGTTCAGCGCGGCAGGTCGCTGAAACCCATGAGGAATTCGTCGACCGAGCGCGCTGCCTGGCGGCCTTCGCGGATCGCCCAGACCACCAGCGACTGGCCGCGGCGGATGTCGCCGGCGGCGAACACCTTCGGCACATTGGTCGCATAGCCGCCGATGAAGTCGACGCTGGCCTTGGCATTGCCGCGGGCGTCCTTCTCGACGCCGAAGGCCTCCAGCACGCTGGCGACCGGGCTCACGAAGCCCATGGCCAGCAGCACCAGGTCGGCCTTGAGCACCTGCTCGCTGCCGGCCACCTCGACCATCTTGCCGTCCTTCCACTCGACGCGGACCGTCTTCAGGCCGGTGAGCTTGCCCTTCTCGCCGATGAATTCCTTGGTCGAGATCGCGAACTCGCGCTCGCAGCCCTCTTCGTGGCTGGAGCTGGTGCGCAGCTTGTACGGCCAGTAGGGCCAGGTCAGCGGGCGGTTCTCTTCCTCGGGCGGCTGCGGCATCAGCTCGAACTGGGTCACGCTGGCCGCGCCGTGGCGGTTGCTGGTGCCCACGCAGTCGGAGCCGGTGTCGCCGCCGCCGATCACGATCACGTGCTTGCCGTCGGCGCGCAACTGGCCCTTGACCTTGTCGCCGGCGTTGACCTTGTTCTGCTGCGGCAGGAACTCCATCGCGAAATGGATGCCGTCGAGGTCGCGGCCGGGCACCGGCAGGTCGCGCGACTGCTCGGCACCGCCGGTCAGCAGCACCGCATCGAATTCGCGGCCGAGCTGTTCGGGCGTGACGGTTTCCTTGGCCCAGTTGGTGACCTTGGAGCCCTTGCCCAGCGGATCCTTGGCCGCGCCGACCATCACGCCGGTGCGGAAGCTCACGCCTTCGGCCTTCATCTGCTCGACGCGGCGATCGATGTGCACCTTCTCCATCTTGAAATCGGGAATGCCATAGCGCAGCAGGCCGCCGATGCGGTCGTTCTTCTCGAACAGCGTGACGTCGTGGCCGACGCGCGCCAGCTGCTGCGCAGCCGCCATGCCGGCCGGGCCGGAGCCGACCACCGCGACCTTCTTGCCGGTCTTGTGCTTGGCCGGCCGGGCCGCGACCCAGCCTTCGTCCCAGGCGCGGTCGATGATCGCGTGCTCGATCGACTTGATGCCGACCGGATCGTCATTGACGTTCAGGACGCAGGCGGCCTCGCAGGGTGCAGGACAGATGCGGCCGGTGAACTCGGGAAAGTTGTTGGTCGAATCGAGCACCACAAAGGCGCTTTCCCAGTCGCTGCGGTACACCAGGTCGTTGAAATCCGGAATGATGTTGTTGACCGGGCAGCCGCTGTTGCAGAACGGCGTGCCGCAGTCCATGCAGCGCGCGCCCTGCACCTTGGCCTGCGCCTCGTCGAGGCCGACCACGAATTCCTTGTAATGCCTGACCCGCTCCTCGACGGGCTTGTAGCCCTCCTCGATGCGCTCGTGCTCCATGAAGCCGGTGATTTTTCCCATCGTGCTTTCCTGTTCTATTCGTTGTCGCTGCTCAAACCGCCGCCACCGGCTTGGCGGCCGCATGCGGCTCCATGCCCGCATGCGCGTTGTTGCCGCTGCTGGTGAGCTCGACCTCGCGGTCGTGGATCTCGGCCAGCGCGCGCTTGTATTCGTTCGGGAAGACCTTGACGAACTTGGTCCGCGAGACGGCCCAGTTGTCGAGCAGTTCGCGCGCGCGCTTGCTGCCGGTCCAGCGGTGGTGCTCCTCGAGCAGCTTGCGCAGCTGCGCCTCGTCGGTCTCGCCTTCGTGCCAGACCTTGCGATGCACGCTGGCGGTCTGCTCGGCCGAGGTCAGCACCTTGTCGAGCGACACCATCGAGAGGTTGCAGCGCGAGGCGAACTGGCCGTCCTCGTCGTAGACGAAGGCGACGCCGCCGCTCATGCCGGCCGCAAAGTTGCGCCCGGTCTTGCCGAGCACCGCGACCGTGCCGCCGGTCATGTACTCGCAGCCATGGTCGCCGGTGCCTTCGACCACCGCGGTGGCCCCCGACAAGCGCACCGCGAAGCGCTCGCCGGCGACGCCGCAGAGGTAGGCCTCGCCGGTTGTCGCGCCGTACAGCGCCGTGTTGCCTACGATGGTGTTGCGCGCCGCCTCGCCGCGGAAGTCCAGGCTCGGACGCACCACCACGCGGCCTCCCGACAGGCCCTTGCCGGTGTAGTCGTTGGCGTCGCCGATCAGGTACAGCGTGATGCCGCGCGCCAGGAAGGCGCCGAAGGACTGGCCGCCCGTGCCTTCGAGCTGGATCCGGATCGAGTCGTCGGGCAGGCCCTGCGGATGCACCTTGGTCAGCGCGCCCGAAAGCATGGCGCCGACCGAGCGGTTGACGTTGCGCGCCACCTCGATGAACTGCACCTTCTCGCCCTTGTCGATGGCCGGGCGCGAGCGCTCGATCAGCTTGACGTCGAGGCTCTTCTCGAGGCCGTGGTCCTGGTTCTCGACATGGAAGCGCGGCACGTCGGCCGGCACGTTGGGCTGCGCGAACAGGCGGCTGAAATCGAGGCCGCGGGCCTTCCAGTGCTCGATGCCGGTCTTGGTGTCGAGCAGGTCGGCGCGGCCGATCAGGTCGTCGAACTTGCGGATGCCGAGCTGGGCCATGATCTGGCGCACTTCCTCGGCCACGAAGAAGAAGAAGTTCACCACGTGCTCGGGCTTGCCCGAGAACTTCTTGCGCAATACCGGGTCTTGCGTCGCGACGCCGACCGGGCAGGTGTTCAGGTGGCACTTGCGCATCATGATGCAGCCCTCGACCACCAGCGGCGCGGTCGCGAAGCCGAACTCGTCGGCGCCCAGCAGCGCGCCGATGGCGACATCGCGGCCGGTCTTCATCTGGCCGTCGGCCTGCACCCGGATACGGCCGCGCAGGCGGTTCAGCACCAGGGTCTGCTGCGTTTCGGCCAGGCCGATTTCCCACGGGCTGCCGGCATGCTTGATCGACGACCACGGCGAGGCGCCGGTGCCGCCGTCATGGCCGGCGATCACGACGTGGTCGCTCTTGCACTTGGCGACGCCGGCGGCGATCGTGCCGACGCCGACTTCGCTGACCAGCTTGACGCTGACGCTGGCATGCGGCGCGACATTCTTCAGGTCGTGGATCAGCTGCGCCAGGTCCTCGATCGAGTAGATGTCGTGGTGCGGCGGCGGCGAGATCAGGCCGACGCCCGGCACCGAGTAGCGCAGCTGGCCGATGTAGTTGGAGACCTTGCCGCCCGGCAACTGGCCGCCCTCGCCGGGCTTGGCACCCTGCGCCATCTTGATCTGCAGCTGGTCGGCCGACGAGAGGTACTCGGCGGTGACGCCGAAGCGACCCGAAGCCACCTGCTTGATCTTCGAGCGCAGCGAGTCGCCATCCTTCAGCGGCAGGTCGACCTCGACATTGGCCTCGCCGATCACGCTCTTGAGCGTGTCGCCCATCTTGATCGGAATGCCCTTGAGCTCGTTGCGGTAGCGGTTGGGGTCTTCGCCACCCTCGCCGGTGTTGCTCTTGCCGCCGATGCGGTTCATCGCGATCGCAAGCGTCGAGTGCGCCTCGGTGCTGATCGAGCCGAGCGACATCGCGCCGGTGGCGAAGCGCTTGACGATCTCGGCGGCCGGTTCGACCTCGTCCACCGAAATGGCCTTGGCCGGATCGATCTTGAACTCGAACAGGCCGCGCAGCGTGAGATGGCGGCGGTTCTGGTCGTTGATCAGCTGCGCGTATTCCTTGTAGGTGCTGAAGTTGTTGGCGCGCGTGCTGTGCTGCAGCTTGGCGATCGCGTCGGGCGTCCACATGTGCTCTTCGCCACGGGTGCGCCAGGCGTACTCGCCGCCGGCGTCGAGCATGTGGGCGAGCACCGGGTCGTCGCTGAAGGCCGCCTTGTGCATGCGGATCGCTTCCTGGGCGATCTCGAACACGCCGATGCCCTGCACCCGGCTGGCGGTGCCGGTGAAGTACTTCTCGATCGCCTCGGTGTTCAGGCCGATGGCCTCGAACAGCTGGGCGCCGCAGTAGCTCATGTAGGTGCTGACGCCCATCTTCGACATGATCTTCGACAGACCCTTGCCGACCGCCTTGACGTAGTTGTAGATGGCCTTCTCGGCGCTCAGGTCGCCTGACAGGTCCTCGTGCATCGCGGCCAGCGTTTCCATCGCCAGGTACGGGTGCACGGCTTCCGCGCCGTAGCCCGCGAGCACGCCGAAGTGATGCACCTCGCGCGCCGAACCGGTCTCGACCACCAGGCCGGCCGTGGTGCGCAGGCCTTCGCGCACCAGGTACTGGTGGATCGCCGACAGCGCCAGCAGCGCCGGGATCGCGACTTGCGTCGGGCCGACGTTGCGGTCACTGACGATCAGGATGTTGTGGCCGCCCTTGATCGCATCGACCGCCTCGGCGCACAACGAGGCCAACTTGGCTTCCACGCCTTCATCGCCCCAGGCCAGCGGGTAGGTGATGTCGAGCGTGTAGCTCTTGAACTTGCCCTGCGTGTAGGTGCCGATGTCGCGCAGCTTCGCCATGTCGGCGAAGTCGAGGATCGGCTGGCTCACTTCGAGCCGCATCGGCGGGTTGACCTGGTTGATGTCCAGCAGGTTCGGCTTCGGGCCGATGAAGGACACCAGCGACATCACGATCGCCTCGCGGATCGGGTCGATCGGCGGGTTCGTCACCTGCGCGAACAGCTGCTTGAAGTAGTTGTAGAGCGGCTTGTTCTTGTTCGACAGCACGGCCAGCGGGCTGTCGTTGCCCATCGAGCCGATGCCCTCCTCGCCGGCCGCGGCCATCGGGCTCATGAGGAACTTGATGTCTTCCTGGGTGTAGCCGAAGGCCTGTTGGCGATCGAGCAGGCTGACCGGGCTCGTCGGCGCCTGCACGATCTCGGCTTCGACGCTGTCGAGCTTGATGCGCAGGTTCTCGATCCACTGCTTGTAGGGCTTGCTGTTGGCCAGCGTCGCCTTGACTTCCTCGTCGTCGATCATGCGGCCCTGCTCGAGGTCGATCAGGAACATCTTGCCGGGCTGCAGCCGCCACTTGCGCACGATCTTCTGCTCCGGCACCGGCAGCACGCCGGATTCGGAGCCCATGATGACCAGGTCGTCATCGGTCACGCAGTAGCGCGACGGCCGCAGGCCGTTGCGGTCGAGCGTGGCGCCGATCTGGCGGCCGTCGGTGAAGACGATCGAAGCGGGGCCGTCCCAGGGCTCCAGCATCGCAGCGTGGTATTCATAGAACGCGCGGCGGCGCGTATCCATGGTCGCATGCTGCTCCCAGGGCTCCGGGATCATCATCATCACGGCCTGGCTGATCGGGTAGCCGGCCATCGTCAGCAGCTCGAGGCAGTTGTCGAAAGTGGCGGTGTCGGACTGGCCTGGGAAGCTGATCGGATAGAGCTTCTGCAGATCGGCGCCCAGCACCGGCGAGGACATCACGCCCTCGCGCGCCTTCATCCAGTTGTAGTTGCCCTTGACCGTGTTGATCTCGCCGTTGTGGGCGACGTAGCGGTACGGGTGGGCCAGCGGCCACTCGGGGAAGGTGTTGGTCGAGAAGCGCTGGTGCACCAGGCCCAGCGCCGAGACGCAGCGCTTGTCCTGCAGGTCGAGGTAGTAGGTGCCGACCTGGTCGGCCAGCAGCAGGCCCTTGTAGACCACCGTGCGGCTCGACATGCTCGGAACGTAGTATTCCTTGCTGTGCTTGAGCTTCAGGCGCTGGATGTTGGCGCTGGCGGTCTTGCGGATCACGTAGAGCTTGCGTTCCAGCGCGTCCTGCACGATCACGTCGTTGCCGCGGCCAATGAACACCTGGCGCAGCAGCGGCTCCTTGGCGCGCACCGTGGGCGACATCGGCATCTCGCGGTTGACCGGCACGTCGCGCCAGCCCAGCAGCACCTGGCCCTCGACCTTGATGGCGCGCTCCATCTCCTGCTCGCAGGCTTCGCGCGAGGCGTGCTCCTTCGGCAGGAAGATCATGCCGACGCCGTATTCGCCGGGCGGCGGCAGGATCACACCCTGCTTGGCCATCTCCTCGCGGTACAGCAGGTCGGGCAGCTGGATCAGGATACCGGCGCCGTCGCCCATGAGCTTGTCAGCGCCCACTGCGCCGCGGTGGTCCAGATTCTCGAGAATCTTCAAGCCCTGCAGCACGATGGCGTGGCTCTTTTCGCCCTTGATGTGGGCCACGAAGCCAACGCCACAGGCGTCGTGCTCGTCAGCGGCGGAATAAAGACCGTGTTCTTGGAGATGCTGGATCTCGGCAGCCGTCGTCATGGGGGCGTGCTCCTTCAGTTTTCGCAGGGAAAAGGAGCATATTGCTTTGCACAAATAATGCCAAATTCTTTAATTGGGGTCAGATTCCAATTAAATCCCGATTAATCCTGTCGACTAAAAATTAGGGCCACATCAATAACGATAGCAGCAGCACGAGCAATGGTGCGCCTTTGGCTGCTTTCGACTAGGGCGCTCGGGGCAGCGGCGGCCTGCCAGCGCGCGCTTTCGATGTCCGGCGACCTGTGGTTTTTTGTAACGAATCGACGAAACCACGATCGCCGGCAGCCCAGCCGTGCAGGGTGGTCTCGGTCAGCAGTGCCTGCGCGGCGGCCGGGACGCCCGCGCGCACCATTTCGGCATAGGCGGCCTCGCGCGCGAAAGGCGTGTTGCCGAGGGTCCAGTAGAGCGGATGCGGCGTCAGCAGCTTGTCGTGCGCCAGCCCGGCGTAGTGCGCATGGCTGGACCAGGGATGGTCGCGCGCCTCGGCCACCATCCCCGCGCGCACCGGATTCAGGTCGATGTACGCCATGCAGGCCAGCAGGTAGCGCTCGGTCTGGATCAAGGTCGACTTGTAGCGCCCTTCCCACAGGGTCCCGCTGCGGCCGTGCCGGTCGTTGAAGTAGCGCACGTAGCGCCGCCCCACCGCCTGCATCCACTGCGGCAGTCCCTCCGCGGTCGACGGCGTCGCCAGCAGATGGAAGTGGTTGTCCATGAGCACGTAGGCGTGCAGAGCGATGCCGAAGCGTGCGGCGTTCTCGCCCAGCAGGGCCAGGAACATCTCGCGGTCGGCACGGTCCATGAAGATGGGCTGCCGGTTGTTGCCGCGCTGGATGACGTGGTGCGGCTGGCCGGCGAGCGTGAGGCGGGGCAATCGTGCCATGGCGAAAACGGCTTCGGGAAGGTCGCGGGGCCGGCGCGCCTCAGGGCAGCCGGAAGCGGGTCTCCAGCAACGACGCCAGGCCGAACTGGTCGAGCAGCTCGCGCAGGCGTTCGGCCGCGCTGGCTTTGCGCTGGCCCGTGTGGCGCGCGATGATGAGCTCGTTCTTCATGCTGTGCTCCCATCCCACCAGTTCGGTCACGGTGACCTGGTAACCATGGGCTTCGAGGTACAGGCAACGCAGCACATTGGTGAGCTGGCTGCCGATTTCGCGCGTGTGCAGCGGATGGCGCCACAGCTCCGCCAGCGGCGTGCGCGAAAGCGCCAGCGCCTTGGTTTCGCGCAGGCAGGCGGCGACCTCGGCCTGGCAGCAAGGCACCAGCACCATGAAGCGGGCCTTCTTCGCCAGCCCGAAGGCGATCGCGTCGTCGGTGGCGGTGTCGCAGGCATGGAGCGCCGTCACGACATCGATGTGCGGCGGCAGTTCCGCCGCCGTCGCGGATTCGGCCACCGTGAGATTGAGGAAGGCCATCCGGTCGAAGCCCAGGCGTTCGGCCAGCGCCCGCGACTTCTGGACCAGGTCGGCCCGCGTCTCGATGCCGTACACACGGCCGGCCCCGCCCTGCTTGAAGAACAGGTCGTAGATGATGAAGCCGAGGTAGGACTTGCCGGCGCCATGGTCGGCCAGCGTGGCCTGGGCGCCCTCGCCGGGCAGCTCGCGCAGCAGCTTCTCGATGAACTGGAACAGGTGGTAGACCTGCTTGAGCTTGCGTCGCGAGTCCTGGTTGAGCCGGCCTTCGCGGGTGAGGATGTGAAGCTCCTTGAGCAACTCGACCGACTGGCCCGGCCGCAGCTCGCTCCGGACTTCGGCCTCGGCCCTGGACGCCTTCGCAGCCTTGTTCATCGCGCGCTCCCGGGCCCGACATCGAGCCTTTCCCAGCCGTCCGCGCCCAGATTCTCCAGCGTCTGGATGTTGCGGCCGAAGATCGCCTCGGCATCCGGAAAGGCATCGACCGCCCGGCTCACGCTGTCCTCGCGCAGCAGGTGCAGCGTGGGATAGGGTGCGCGATTGGTGCAGTTCGTGACGTCGCCGGCCTCGGTGCCGCCGAACTGGAAGCGCGGATGGAAGCTCGCCAGTTGCAGCAGCCCGTCGAAGCCTGCGCGCGCCAGGCGCCGCTCGGCGCGTGCCATGAAATCGTTGAAATCGAGAAAATCGGCCAAGGTGTTCGGTGCCATCAGAAGGGTCGTGTCGCGCTCGGAGGCGGCGCTGGCCGCGAGCGCCTCGGCTTCGAGGAGCATCGCATCGATCAGGCCGGATTCGTCGCTCGGCAAATAGGCAGCGTAGTGGATCTGGCCGCGCACGTGCACGGCCTTGGCGAAAGGGCACAGATTGAGCCCGATCACTGCGCGCTCGAGCCAGCGCCGGGTGTCGGCCTCGGCCTGCGAGGCCGAAATCGTCGCGTCGCTCCTCATGCGGCGCCCCTCCTGGAAGCAGGCTGCACAAGCCGGGCTGCGAGGGCCAGGCCCGCGAGCGAGCACGAAATGGTCACGATCCAGGTCCATTGCCAGCCGCCCACGCGGTGCGCGAGCCAGGCCACCATCGGGGGTGCCGCAAACTGGCCGAACGAGGAGGCCTGCTGCATCATGCCGACGGTCGTCGAGACGGTCGCAGGTCCGGGCGCCAGCCGCACACTCAGCATGAACAGGGTCGCCGGCACCATGCCGCCGCCGAGCGAAAACAGGCAGATCGCCAGATAGCGCAGCGCCGGCGGCAGACTCCACGCCGCTTCGGGCGCACCGATCCGGACGAAGGCCGCGACGCTGCCGAGCGCCATCACGACGAATCCCCAGCGCAGCAGCCGGACCGGCGCCACGCCTTGCTGGAGCAGCCGGCCGCCCACCACGTTGCCGATGATGTTCAGGCCGGCCGCGAGCGCGGTCAACCCCGCGTTCCAGCCGCTCGGCACGCCGGCATCGGCGTAGATCGCGGGCAGAAAACCGATCACTGCCATCCACTGGGACGAGTAGACCGCGAATGCCAGTGCCAGCGTCCACGGGCCTTCGGCGCTCACGGTGTCCCGCAGACGGATCGGCCAGCCTTCGGCCACGCGGGCGGCTCCAGGGTTGCGGCGCGCGGAATCGGCCGGCGCCGCCAGCGCCACCCAGACCGCGGCAGCCGCGGATGTCGTCGCCAGCGTCGACCACCAGCCCGGCCATCCGACCCAGGCGATCAGCGCCGGCCCCGACAGGAGCCCCAGCGCGACGCCGAGCGGCATGTAGGCGCCCCACAGTCCGATCGCGGCTTTTTCCGAACCGGCCGGCGCAATGGCGCGGATCAGCCCGGGCCCCGGCATCACGGCCAGCAGGAAGCCGACGCCTTCAAGCGCTCGAAGCGCGAGCAGCCAGGCGAAGGCCCGGGCCGGATCGTCGACCCAGGCGCCAACGCCGCCACCGAGCGCGCTCGCGAGGCTGAGCAGCGCCAGGCCGGTCAACATGCTGCGGCGAAGGCCGAGGGTGTCGGCCGCAAGACCGACGCCGAGACCGAGCGTCATGCCGGCGACCTGCACCAGCGACAGCAGAAATCCCGCCTGCACCAGGCCGATGCCCAGCGTCTGCTGCAGGGCCGGCACGGCCGGCGGCAGCTTGCCGATGTGCAGCGCGGCAGCGACACCGCCGGCGACGACCGCGAGGACCGCGACCGGAACCCTGGCGCCGCTCATTCGACCCACCGCTGCCCCGTGAGGCGTTCGTATTCCCGGATCGCGAACCGGTCGGTCATGCCGGCGATGTAGTCCGCCACGCCGCGATGGCGGTCGTCGCGCAAGGCGAAGGCTTCCGGCAATTCGGCGGCATCCGAGAGGTAGGCCGCAAACAGCGCCCGCACCACGTGCTGCGCCCGGTCGGCGGTCTGCGTCACCTGCGGATGGCGATAGAGGTTGCGGAACAGGAAGCGCTTGAGTTCGGTCGAATCCGCTCTCATGGTGGCGCTGAAAAGCACCAGCGGGTCGCTTCGGCGCACCGCGTCGGCGTCGGCCGGCGTGGTCGATTCCAGTGCGCTGCGGGTGGCGTCGATGACGTCGTAGACCTGGGCGCTGAGCATCCTGCGGATGGTTTCGTAGAGCAGGCGCCGTCCCTGCAGGCCGGGATGCTCGACCAGCGCCTCGCGCCGGTAGCGATCGAACAGCCCGACCTCGCCCACGTGCTCGATGCTGATCAGCCCCGAACGCACGCCGTCGTCGATGTCGTGCGCGTTGTAGGCGATTTCGTCCGCCAGGTTGCACAGCTGCGCCTCGAGCCCGGGCTGCGTGCGATCGATGAAGCGCCGCCCCACACCGCCCGGCTCCTCGGCCTCGATCCGCTCGGCATTGGCACGCGAGCAGTGCTTGAGGATCCCTTCGCGAGTCTCGAAGCTCAGGTTGAGGCCGTCGTATTGCGGATAGCGGTGCTCGAGCGCGTCGACCACGCGCAGGCTCTGGAGGTTGTGCTCGAAACCGCCGTGCGCCTGCATGCAGGCATCGAGGGCATCCTGGCCGGCATGGCCAAACGGCGTGTGGCCCAGGTCATGGGCCAGCGCGATCGCCTCGACCAGGTCCTCGTTGAGCCGGAGCGCCCGCGCGATCGAGCGGCCGAGCTGGGCGACTTCGAGCGAATGCGTGAGGCGGGTCCGGAACAGATCGCCTTCGTGGTTCAGGAACACCTGGGTCTTGTAGACCAGGCGCCGGAAGGCGGTCGAATGCACGATGCGGTCGCGGTCGCGCTGGAAGGCGTCGCGGGTCGGCGCCGGCGCCTCGGCGTGGCGCCGGCCGCGCGTGCGGGCCGGGTCGCTGGCGTAGGGCGCGAGGCTCATCGGTGCACCGCCCGGACGTTCAGGCGGTGGCGCATTGCGCCAGCACCTCGCGCACCATCGCATCGGGCGCGGCGCGCACGACCGCCGAACCGGGCTGGTCGATGACCACGAAACGGATCTCGCCGGCCTCCGACTTCTTGTCGACGCGCATCAGTTCGAGATAGCGCTCGACGCCGAGCGCAGGCGCGGCCACCGGCAGGCCGGCGCGACGGACCAGCGCGGTCAGCCGTTCGACGAAGAAGGCATCGATGCCGCCGAGTCGCTGGGACAGGTGCGCCGCCATGACCATGCCGCAGCCGACCGCCTCGCCGTGCAGCCACTCGCCGTAGCCGAGGCCCGACTCGATCGCGTGGCCGAAGGTATGGCCGAAATTGAGGATCGCGCGCAAACCGGCTTCTCGCTCGTCCTGGCCCACCACTTCGGCCTTGATTTCGCAGCTGCGCCTGACCGCGTGCGCCAGCGCGCCCGGTTCGCGGGCGACGAGCGCATCGATGTGGGCTTCGATCCAGGCCAGGAATTCCATGTCGTAGATCGGGCCGTACTTGATGACCTCCGCCAGCCCGGCGCTGAGCTCGCGCGGCGGCAGGGTCGCCAGCGTCGCCAGGTCGCACAGCACCAGCTGCGGCTGGTAGAAGGCGCCGATCATGTTCTTGCCCAGCGGGTGATTGATCGCGGTCTTGCCACCCACCGAGGAGTCGACCTGCGCCAGCAGCGTGGTCGGCACCTGCACGAATGGCACGCCGCGCATGTAGCTGGCGGCCGCGAAGCCGGTCATGTCGCCGACCACGCCCCCTCCCAGCGCGAACAGCACGGTCTTGCGGTCGGCGCCGCGGGCGAGCAGGGCGTCGAAGATCAGGTTCAGAGTCTGCCAGTCCTTGTGCGCCTCGCCGTCGGGCAGTTCGAGCACGTGCACCTGGCGGTAGCGGCCGGCCAGCGCCTCCCGCAGGGCTGCGGCATAGAGCGGCGCCACGGTGGTGTTGGTGACGATCAGGGCACTGGCAGCCGCCGGGACGGCAGCGAAATGGCGCGCATCGCCGAGCAGTCCGCTGCCGATCAGGATCTGGTAGCTGCGCTCGCCGAGCTGGATCTCGACGCGTTCGGGGGGGGCGATCAATGGCATCCCCCGAGTTTAGGTGCATGCCGAAGGGACCTCGCCCAGTCCGTCGGCGGCATGGCGAACCCGGAGGGCTTTCAGTCGAGCGGATGCCCGTTGTCGTCGGGCACCACGACCCCGGCAAGCTCGAGCTGCATCACGATGATGTTGACCACCGCCGCGATCGACGGCCGGCCGGTCTCGACCGTTTCATGGGCGGTCTCGCGATAGAGCGGATCGCGCGCGTCGTAGAGCTCGCGCAGCCGCCCCAGCGGGTCGGCCACCTGCAGCAAGGGACGCTTGACGTCGTGGCGCAGCCGGCGGAACAGGTCTTCGGGCAGCGAACGCAGGTAGAGGACGTGGAAATGCGCGCGCAGGACCTGCCGATTGGCCTCCCGCAGCACGCAGCCGCCACCGGTGGCCACCACGCCGTGGGGCGCCGCGGCGAGTTCGGCGATGACCGATTGTTCGAGATCCCGGAAGCTGGCCTCGCCTTCGCGCTCGAAATAGTCGCGGATCGAGCAGCCGATCCGCTCCTCGATCACGTGATCGCTGTCGACGAAAGGAAGCTGCAGGCGCTGCGCGAGGCGCCGGCCAATCGCGGATTTGCCGGCGCCGGGCAAGCCGACGAGTGCGACCGCCACGCGGTGCGGGGAACGCCGCGCGTCAGCGCGCGGCGTTGCGATCGGTAATCATCTTCGGGGTGATAAAGACGAGCATTTCAGTCTTGTTTGCAACGCGATTGCGCGTCCGGAACAGCGCCCCGAGATAGGGCACTTCACCGAGCACCGGGATGCGCGATTCGTCGTTGGATTCGGTGAGTTCGAAGATACCACCAATGACGACCGTGCCGCCGTTCTCGACCAGCACCTCGGTCTGCACGTGCTTCGTGTTGATCGCGTAGCCGGCCGTCGTGATCTGGCCGACCGTGTCCTTGGCGACGTCGAGCGTCAGGATGATGTTGCCCTCGGGCGTGATCTGCGGTGTGACCTCGAGCTTCAGGTTGGCCTTGCGGAAGGCGATCGAGGTGGCGCCGCTGGAGGTCGCGACCTGGTAGGGCAGCTCGGTGCCCTGCTCGATCAGCGCCTTGGTCTGGTCGGCGGTCACGACGCGAGGGCTCGACACCACCTTGCCCTTGCCGTCGGCTTCGAGCGCCGAGATCTCGAGGTTCAGCATGCGCGAGAAGGTCGAATTGAACAGCGAGATCGCGAAGGTGCCCGGCGCGTTGCCGTTGCCCGACACGCCCGTCGAAGGCAGGTTCACGAAGTTGGAGTTCGTGAAGGTGGTGATGGCCTGGGAGGGGTTGCCGTTCAGGCCGGGGGTGACGATCGGCATCACGCCGGCATTGCCGAAGACGTTGCTGCCGTTGACGGATCCGACCGAGCCGCCGGCGATACCGCCGCCGAGTTTCACGCCGAGCGACTTGCCGAAGGTGTCGGCGGCTTCGACGATGCGGGCCTCGATCAGCACCTGGCGCACCGGAATGTCCAGCTTCTGGATCAGTTCGGCCACCTGCACCAGCCGCGACGGAATGTCCGACACGAACAGCTGGTTGGTGCGGGCCTCGGCGATCACGCTGCCGCGCGGGCTCAGGATGCGGGTCGCGGTGCCGCTGCTGCCGCCGCCGCTGGAGGCGCCGGTGCCGGTCAGGCCCTGGGCGATCTGCAGCGCCTTGGTGTAGTTCAGCTGGAAGGACTGGGTGCGCAGCGGCTCCAGGTTCTGGATCGCGGCCTGGGCCTCGAACTCCATCTTTTCCTTGGCGTTGATCTCGTCCTTGGGCGCGATCCACAGCACGCTGCCGTTCTTGCGCATGCCCAGGTTCTTGGCCTGCAGGATGATGTCCAGCGCCTGGTCCCACGGCACGTCCTTCAGGCGCAGGGTCAGCGAACCGGTGACCGAGTCCGAGGTGACGATGTTGAAGTTCGTGAAGTCGGCGATGACCTGCAGCAGCGAGCGGACCTCGATGTTCTGGAAATTCAGCGACAGCTTCTCGCCGTTGTAGCCGGCACCCTGCGTCAGCTTGGTCGGGTCGATCTTGCGTGGGCGCACCTCGACCACGAACTGGTTCTCGCTCTGGTAGGCGCTGTGCTCCCATTCGCCGCGCGGCTCGATCACCATCCGCACGCGGTCGCCGACCTGCTGGGTGGTCACGAGTTGCACGGGGGTGCCGAAATCCGAGACGTCGAGCCGGCGGCGCAGCCCTTCGGGCAAGGTCGACTTGGTGAATTCGACCACCAGGCTCTTGCCCTGCTGGCGGATGTCCACCCCCACCTGGTTGTTGGCCAGGTCGACGATCACGCGGCCGGTGTTGTCGCTGCCGAGGCGGAAATCGACGTCGCGCAGCGGCAGCGTGTCGCGGTTGCGGTTCTCGGCGAAGGCCGCCGACGGTGCCGTACTGACCAGCGCGGCACCTGCCACCGGTTCGAGCGAGATCAGCAGCGACTTGCCCTGGATTTCGGTCTTGTAGGCGGTGGCCTGTTTCAGGTTCAGCACGAGGCGGGTGCGTTCGCCGGCCTGGACCACGTTGACCGAGCGCAGGTTGCCCTGGTTGACTTCGATCGCGTTGCGGCCGATGGCGTTCGTGACGCCCGGGAAATCGAGTGCGACGCGGGCCGGCGACTGGATCGCGAAACCGGCCGGCGCCGCGGCCAGCGGCTGGCTGAAATCGACCCGTACCACTTCGGCACCCGACTGCATCGAACTCGTGACGGATTCGATCGCGTTCTGCGCGTGCACGACGGCCGCCGCGCCGAACGCCACGACCGCCGCACCGGCCACGCGCAGCCAGTGCGCCAGCATAGATTTTTGTTGGTTCATTTCGACCTCTCTTGCAACTGCAGCGTCGCCACGCGTTCGATCCATTCACCGGCGGCGTCCTGCACGATTTCACGCAAGCCGAGTTCGGTTTCGCTGATACGGGTGATGCGCCCGTAATTGAGTCCCAGATAGTTGCCGACCCGCACCTGGTAGAGCAGCTTGTCGACGCTGATCAGCGCCACCGGCTGGCCGTTGCGGCTCAGGCTGCCCACCATCGCCATCGCGTCGAGCGGGAAGGCTTCCAGCGCTTCCTTGCGACGCGCCAGCTCGGGCGCGATCAGGCCCGAGGTGCTGGGCTGGGCCGAGTCGCGGCGCAGCGCCTGCGTCAGCTTCTGCATGTTGAAGGGGTCGACAGCCGCAGCCTCGGTGTAGGCCTGCGGGGTGAATTTTTTCGGCTCGGTGATCGGAGGCACGCTCGGCTTCACCTGCGCACGCTGCTCCGCCATCCAGCGCTGGAGGTCTTCCTGCTCGGAGCCGAAGCACCCGGTCAGGCCGACCGCCGCAACGGCAATCCATAGAAAGCTGAGCGTTCTCATTTCTTCTTCGCCCCCGCCGCGGCCGCCGCGCGCTTCTGCGCGGCCTGCTCTTCCTCGTCCAGGTAGCGGTAGGTCCGCGCCGTGGCATCCATGACCAGCACCCCGTCCTTCTGCGGCGCGATCCCGATGTTGTTGAGGGTCACGATCCGCGACAGGTTCGCGATGTCGGCGGCGAAGGCGCCCATGTCGTGGTACCGCCCGGTCACGCGGACGGCGATCGGGAGCTCGGCGTAGTAGTCCTTGACGGACACCTGGCCCGGGCGGAACAGCTCGAACTGCAGGCTGCGCCCGAGCCCGGCCTGGTTGATGTCCGACAGCAGGGCATCCATCTCGGCCTTGCTGGGCAGCTGCTTCTCGAGCAGCGTGACGTACTGCTGCACCTGCTCGCGCTGTTTCTTGAGCAGCTCGAGATTGGCGGCCTGGGCCACCTTCTTCTGGTAGTCCGCCCTGAGCGTGACTTCCTTGGCGCGCTCGGTTTCGAGCTCGTCGTTCGAGTTGGTGAGCCAGACGAACCACAGCGCCGCCAGCACCGCCGCGGCCACCGCGACGCACAGGGCGTAGCGCGGCACCGGCGGCCAGACCGACGGGTCATTGGGATTCAGGCCCTGGAACTGCTGGCCGAAGCGCCGCAGGGACAGCGCCAGGTCGAACCTCTCGGAAGGGCGTTTCGTTGCCATGCGCGCTTACCCCTTCGCCTTGACGGCCGCCGGCACGCCGGCGGCGGGTTTCTGGGCGTCGGTCGGCCGCTTGAGGCCGATGCGCATCCTGAAGTTCGCGACGCGCCGCTGGTCGCGCGGGCTCAGGTTCACCGTCGCCGAGGTGATCTCGATCAGTTCCGGCTTGACCAGCCACGGGCTGCTGTTGCCGAGGTTGCGCAGCAGCTCGGAGACCCGCTCGTTGGACTGCGCCATGCCTTGCAGCGTGACCGTCTGGTTTTCCTGCTTCATGCTCGTGATGTAGACGCCGTCGGGCAGTTGCCGCACCAGCTCGTTCAACAGGTGGACCGGCAGATTGCGGTCGCCCTGCAGGTCTTCGACCGCCGTCTGGCGCGCCCGCAAGGCGGCGATCTCGGCCTGGAGGGTGGAGATTTCCTTGATCTCGGCCTCGAGCTTGGTGATCTCGGTCTTCAGCAGGGAGTTCTTCGACTGCTGGCTCGAGATCTGGGCCTGGAACCAGAGGAAGGCGGCACCCGCGACGAGGAGGCCCAGCACGGCCGAGAAGCCCAGCGTGGCATAGAAGGTCTCGCGCCGGCGCTTGCGCGCGGCTTCCCGGTGCGGGAGCAGATTGATCAGGATCACTGCAGGAACCTCCGCATCGCCAGGCCGCAGGAAGTCAGGTAGGAAGGCGCCTCGCGCCGCACCTTCTTCTCGCGGATGCCGCTGCCGATCTCCATGCCGTCGAAGGGGTTCACCAGCGAGCAGGCAAAGGAGGTCTGGCGAGTGACCGCACTGGTGAGGCCGGGCAGCGCCGCCGACCCGCCGGCCAGCAGCACGTAGTCGACGCGGTTGTGCGGCGTGCTGGTAAAGAAGAACTGCAGCGCCCGGGCAATCTCCTGCGCGATGCTGGCCACGAAGGGCTTGAGCACGCCGGCGCCGTAGTCGTCGGGCAGGTCCCCGCTGCGCTTCTTGGCTTCGGCCTCTTCGGCCGAGAAACCATACTGGCGAACGATCAGCTGCGTCAGCTGGGCCCCACCGAAGGCCTGGTCGCGGTCGTACAGCACTTCCTGGTTGCGCAGCACCTGCATGCTGGTGGTGAAGGCGCCGACCTCGAACAGCGCAACCACCGCATCCCGGCCCTGGCCCGGAAGCTGTTCGATCAGGCGCGCCGTGGCGAGTCGCGACGCATACGATTCGACGTCCAGGATCACCGCCTTGAGGCCCGAGGCCTCGGCCAGGCCCTGGCGGTCCTGCACCTTTTCCTTGCGCGAAGCGGCGATCAGCACTTCGACGTCGCCGGCCGAAGTGGCGCTCTGGCCGATGACGCAGAAATCGAGACTGACTTCGTCCAGCGAGAACGGGATGTACTGGTTGGCCTCGGACTCGACCTGGATCTCGAGTTCCTGCTCGCTCATGCCACCCGGCAGCACGATCTTCTTGGTGATCACGGCCGAAGGCGGCAAGGCCAGGGCGACGTTCTTGGTGCGGGTGCCGCTCTTGCGAACGACGCGCCGCACGGCTTCCGCGACCTCGTCGAACTTCTCGACATTGCCGTCGGTGATCCAGCCGCGTTCGAGGGGCTCGATCGCACAGCGCTCGAGCACCAGCCTGCCGCTCGCGTCACGGCCCAGCTCGACCAGCTTGACGCTGGACGAACTGACGTCCAGCCCGAGCAAAGGCGCGGGCTGGCGGCGAAACAACGATCCGAGAGCAGTCAAGTTCGATCCCATCCGTTTGTAACGATTGGAAATAATTGCGAGTGGTTGCATGCTAGCAGCAAGGTGCAAGCCCAACCAAGCGTCCCATCCCCAGGGCGCGAGCAATCGTTGTCAAAAGTCGACGTGAATGCTGAGAACTGCAACTTGCGTCACAAATAAGAGTACTTGGGTCCTAACTGCTACCGTGACGCCGTCCTGCCCCGGCGCGTTTTTATAATGCGCTCAGACTCCAACCGCCTCAATGCCCGAAACCACTCGACCCAAAGGGCCTGCCAAGGCGCCCGTTCCCAAACGCCCGGCCTGGCTGACATGGTTGCTTCGCTTCATCCTCTGGGGCCTCGGGACGGTCGTGGCAGGGGCGGTCGCGCTGCTCTGCGTCATCGCGGTCGCGCTCGCGGTGGCCTACCCCAACCTGCCTGACATTTCCGAGCTCGCGGACTACCGGCCCAAGCTGCCGCTGCGGGTCTTTTCGGCCGAGGGAATCCTGATCGGCGAATTCGGCGAGGAACGCCGCAACCTGACCCCGATCGCGACCATCCCGAAGGTGATGAAGGACGCCGTGCTGGCGGCCGAGGACGCCCGCTTCTACGATCATGGCGGCGTCGACTACAAGGGCATGCTGCGGGCCGGCATCGCCAACATGAACCGCGCCAAGAGCCAGGGCGCTTCGACCATCACGATGCAGGTGGCGCGCAACGTCTACCTGAGCTCCGAGAAGACGCTGACCCGAAAGATCTACGAGGTGCTGCTGACCTTCAAGCTCGAGCACCTGCTGAGCAAGGACCAGATCTTCGAGATCTACCTGAACCAGATCTACCTCGGCAACCGCGCCTACGGGTTCGCCGCCGCCTCCGAGGCCTATTTCGGCAAGCCGCTGCAGGACATCACGATCGCCCAGGCGGCGATGCTGGCCGGCCTGCCGAAGGCGCCGGGCGCCAACAACCCGGTCAACAATCCGACGCGCGCGCGCGGACGTCAGCTCTACGTGATCGAGCGCATGCAGGAGGCCGGCTTCATCACGGCCGAGCAGGCCGAAGCCGCACGCAAGGAAGACCTGCACCTGCGCGATGCCGCCGATCCGACCCGCCTGCATGCCGAGTACGTGGCCGAGACGGTGCGCCAGTTGATGTACGCCCAGTACGGCGACAGCACCTACACGCGCGGGCTCAAGGTCTACACCACGCTGGTCGCCGCCGACCAGGCCGCGGCCTATCGCGCGCTGCGCCGCGGCATCATGGACTACGAGCGGCGCCAGATCTATCGCGGCCCCGAGAAGTTCGTCGACCTGCCGAACAATTCCAAGGAACTGGACGAGGCCGTGGACGACGCGCTGGCCGAGCATCCCGACAACGGCGACGTGATGTCGGCGGTGGTGCTGAAGGCGAACGCGAAGGAGATCCAGGCGGTGCGCGGCAACGGCGACGCGGTGCAGATCACCGGCGAAGGCCTGAAGCCGGCGCAGTCCGGACTCTCCGACAAGGCGCCGCCCAACATCAGGATCCGCCGCGGCGCGGTGATCCGGGTCGTGAAGACGCCCAAGGGCAGCTGGGAAATCACTCAATTGCCCGAAGTGGAAGGCGCCTTCGTGGCCATGGACCCGCGCGACGGCGCGGTCAAGGCCATGGTCGGCGGCTTCGACTTCGACAAGAACAAGTTCAACCACGTGACGCAGGCCTGGCGCCAGCCGGGCTCGAGCTTCAAGCCCTTCATCTATTCGGCCGCGCTCGAGAAGGGTTTCACGCCCAGCACCGTGATCAACGACGCGCCGCTGTTCTTCGATGCCGGCACCACCGGCGGCCAGCCCTGGGAGCCGAAGAACTACGACGGCACCTTCGAAGGCCCGATGCCGATGCGCCGGGCGCTGATGAAGTCGAAGAACATGGTGTCGATCCGCATCCTGCAATCGATCGGCACGCGCTACGCGCAGGACTGGATCACCAACTTCGGCTTCGAGCGCGAGAAGCACCCGGCCTACCTGCCGATGGCGCTGGGCGCCGGCTCGGTGACGCCGATGCAGATGGCGACCGCCTACTCGGTGTTTGCCAATGGCGGCTATCGCGTCAATCCGTACCTCGTGACGCGGGTGACCGACCACAAGGACAAGGTGCTGGTCGACAAGCAGCCGCCGCTGCTCAACGAGACCGTGCGCGCGGTGCCCCAGCGCAACGCCTTCCTGATGGCCAGCCTGCTGCAATCGGTGGCCAGCGGCGGCACCGCGGCCAAGGCGCAGGCGACGCTCAAGCGCACCGATATCTACGGCAAGACCGGCACCACCAACGATTCGCTCGACGCCTGGTTCGCGGGCTTCCAGCCGACCATGGCGGCGGTGGCCTGGATGGGCTACGACACCCCGCGCAAGCTCGGTGACCGCGAGACCGGCGGCGGGCTGAGCCTGCCGATCTGGATCAATTTCATGGAGACCGCGATCAAGGGCGTGCCGGTGGCCGAGGTGCCGACGCCGCCGGGCGTGGTGAATGTCGGCGGCGAGTGGTACTACGACGACTACGCACCGGGCCGCGGCGTCGCCGCCCTGGGCGTCGAGAGCGGGCCGACGCAGCCGGCGGAAGCGATTGCCGCGCCGCCGATCAGCGCGCCCGCGCCGGTCGAGGAACGCAGCCGCATCCTCGATCTATTCCGGAATTAGGCTCGCCTGCAACACCAGCGGCCCGGCAAAGCCGGTTCCGCGGTGTTTCACGAAGGGGCCTGGCTGCGCCGGCCGCGACTCAAGCTGCCAGGAATTCGAGCGGCTGGCCGGCTTGGCGCGTGGCTTCGCGCGACAGGTTGGCGAAGAACTCCTCGCGGGTCTTGGTGTCGACCCAGGCCTGGCCGTCGTGCCGGTAGTGGTAGCCGCCGGAACGGGCCGCGAGCCAGATCTCCTGCAGCGGCTTCTGCAGGTTGACGATCAACTGGCTGCCGTTGCGGAACGTGATCGTGATCATCCCCCCGACGCGCTGATTGTCGATGTCGACGTCGCTTTCGTCGTTGATTCGGTCGCAACTGCGCTCGATCGCTGCGAGCGCTGCTTCTGCGCGGTCCATGTACTCGGGGTCGGTCATTACAGTTTTTGGATCTCGCTGAGTGCCTTCATCAAGGCGGCCTTGGCGCGTTGGCCCTTTGGTGTTTCGAGGTCGATGCCTTCGATGACGGCTTCGATCGTCTCTGCTGCCACGTTGGTGCCTGCAACGTCGGCCAGCGCTGCCCTATCGGTTGGACTGCAACGTCGCGCGCCTGATTTCCATTGGCTGATGGTCGGCTGCGGCATGCCGAGTTGCTGAGCCAGCTTGTACTCGCTCCCCGCTATTGAAGCGGCTTTGGCGATTAAAGAATTCAACTGAGTCATGCTTATCACTCCTGATAACATTCGCCAATACATATCAATGTTGATAAGCGTTAGCACTTATAGCAATTCTGCCACTAGGAGCCGCCATGTCCAAGCCCGCACTTCAATTCGCCCTCCAGCTCGAAGCCGAGCCCTCGGAGCGTCCTGTTTGCTCGCCCTCGCTCAAGCTCGTGTCGTCTGGTGGCTTGGCGGCTCCGGTCGATGCGAGTGCGGGGGCGAGCATCCCCCTCGGTCGTCGCGCGGTGCACGCCGATGGCAATGCCCGCGTCCGTGCCCATCGTGCCAAGCTGGCCCGCCTGGACGTCTCCATCAAGCCCGAGATCGCCGACACCATCGGCGAGATTGCTGCGGCCCTGGACTGCTCGCGCAATGAGGTCATGAACAGCCTGGTGCGTTTCGCGTTGACCAATCGCAACTGGAAGCAAGTCGGTCTGTACGGCTCGAAGGGTTTGCAGTGACCTCAGGCGGAAAACGTTCAATGACCAATCCTGTTGGTGAGCCGAAGCATGGCAATCGCGAGATTGCGACCCTCCCCTTCGCCGGTGGCGGTGGTGTCTTCCAGCGCGGCCAGCATGGCTTCAATGATGAGGCTCTCCGTTCTGCTGATTTGTCCGTCGCTGAGGCTTTTCGCGCCCTCGCGAAGTTCTCGGATGATTTTCGGCGTGGCGCGTTCGTCGATGCTTCTAAGGCTCCTTCCGACGAGCATGCAAATGCTGACCGCGGCTGCGGTGTTGATCGTCGGTTCGAATCCTTGCGCGACGAAGTTTTCAGTCTCGGTTTTTCTACCCGTGCGGTGGACGTTGCTTTTCATCTTCTCTCCCGTTTGAGAGTCGGAGATTCTGCATGACTGCTGCCGAGAAGCTCGACTGGCGCCAACGCGCACGGCGCGTCCTCTCCGCGCCAGTCCCTGCATGCGTCCGCAGCGGCTCGGCGAACCTCAGCGCCCGCTACCGCGACGATGCCGCCGTCCTCTCGGCCTTCGTGCGTCGCGGCTCGGCGCAGAGCCTGGAACGCATCTCCATGGCCGTCCTGCGCCTCGAAGGCGTGCAGCGGGGTGTCCAGTGAGGCTCATCACCAAGCACGCCCTGGTGGGCTACGTGACGCCTCAGGGCCGTCCCTGCTGCCGCAACTGCACATTCATGACGGGCGAGGAAAACGGCTTGAACCAAGTGGTGTACTGGTCGTGCAGGAAGCACGGCTTCGAGGTTCGCACGGGCGGCATCTGCCGCGACCATCCGCGTGCAGCAGCTGGTGCTGTCGCTGCTTCCCCCGCTCGGGGCCCGCACCTGGTCGACCATGTGAAAGCGTCCCCAGTCCGGGGAGTGCACCAGGTCGTGGAGCCGGTGCATGTCGCGGCGATCTGGCCCGCTCGTCTTGACCAGGCGGAAGCATCCCCGGCTTGGGGAGATTTTGACCAGGTCTATCGCTATCCGGCGTTGCTGCCTCGCGATCCGGGTCGACGCGTTAGCGTGGTTGGCTGGCGCATCGGTGGTGAGTGCTGGTTTCAGCTGTGCCATGACGCCAAGGTGCGCATGACGGTCCTGCACGATGTGGAGGGTTACGCGTGAAGCCGTACGCCGAATGCGTCGCGGGGGGCACTGTGCAGCGGTTGATCCAGTCCGGCGCTGGCTTTCTGCCGCCGCTCGCGCCCGCCCCTTCCTTGCTGAGCGGAAGTCCCCTGGCGTGCAGCCAGGGCCTGCCTGTCGCTGCGGCTCGCAGAGACGTAGCCCGCTCCAGCTCGAAGAAACCGGCACGCGCCCTCAAGCCCTTGATTGCCTCGGGCGTTGTTTGGTACGCCGACCGTGGTGCACCGCGCGAGGGATCGTTAGTCGGCCAAGGGCCGATTGAGACATCTCCGATGACTCAACGCGAAGCGCCAGAGCCCGGTCCGCAGGACGCGCCCTCAGATTGCTTGCTCCAGTGCCTGTACATCGCCGACCGATGCGACCGGATGTGCGCGGGCTGCGAAGTCACGGCCCGGACAGGCGCGCGGCTGGACGGCAAGCGGAGCGCGGCCGGCCGCGCGCTGGACGGCGCTGTGAGCGAGTGCGAGAGCACCCCCGATGGTAATCACGGGGTACACCTACCAGGAGCCTTGAAATGACCCGCCCAAGCAAGTCCTCATTGGTTCTCGACGGCAACGTCATCAAGTACCGGCTCGAAGCCGAGCGGCTCGAAACCAAGTCGATGGTCCATGTCGACTGGCTGCGATTCTCGACCCGCCTGCGCTTCGCTCCGGCCTTCCTCACGGACGTCCAGCCGACGACAACAAGCATCTGGGATCAAGGCGCGCGATTGCCGGAACTCCTGCGCATCATCAACAGCCTGCCCGACTGCGATCGCAGCCCCGCTGGACAAGCAGCCGACCTCGCGGACCGCGTCTGCACACTGCTCGGTGTCGACTACGCCCGTGCCTCGATGCTCGGCAAAGGCCACGACTTCTACAAGCACCGCTGGCCCATCCTGCGCAACGGCCAGGAAGTCGGATGGGTCGGCTTCCTCGCCTCCAGCGACAGCCCGAAGCAACAGGGCCAGGCCGACAGCCTGCACGTCAACCTGTTCGGCTCTGCCTGCACCTTCGCGGACCAAGGCTGGCAAACCCGCTTCGCCGACCTGGTCGACGAACTGAACGCCGACATCACCCGCTGCGACCTGGCCGTCGATTTCTTCGACGGCTACACCGGCGGCATCGAGCGCGTCGTCGACGACTACAAAGCCGGCCTCTGCAATGTCGCAGGACGCAAGCCCAAGGTCCGCGATATCAACTTCATCAAGGGCCGCGAGCGCTCGCTGTACATCGGCTCCAAGGACGCCGGCAAAGAGACCAACGTCTACGAGAAGGGCCACCAGCTGTACGGCGAAGAGTCCGCCACCGAGTGGCTCAGATTCGAACTGCGCTACGGCAACAAGGTCCGCGTCATCTCCAGCGACATCTTGCGCCGCCCTGGTGACTTCTTCGCCGGTGCCAGCGAATGGCATGCCTCCGTCCTGCAAGAGGCCGGCCAGGTCGCATCTCCCGAGTTCATCGAGCGCATCCCACGCCTCGCCCTTATGACCGTCGAGGCCGAGTGCGAGCGCAACCTGCGCTGGCAGCTGACCACCGCAGCGGCAAGCATCTCCATCGCCTTCAAGCACCTCGGCCTCGATGAGTTCCTGGCACTCGTCTCATCCGTCGATCTGCCTGGTCGCCTGCGCAGCTTCAAGCAATCAGAACTGCTCGCCGGCTTCGCCTCGGCAGCCAAACGTTTACTGGTCTCGGAATCTTGCCCAGTTCCGGCGTGACCTTCTCAAGGGCCTAGGGAGTCAATCAAATGCGCGTCAACAGTGAAGTCATCGTCCATGCCGTCAAGGAATCGGCAGGCGAATTCGAAGGCCGAGCCTTCAGCAGCACCACCTTCCATTGCGAAGTGGACCTGAAGGAAAACGGTGCAGGCCGCTCCATCGGTCGCGTCACCCGCCCGTTCAAGCTCGGCGATGCCAAGGAGTTCGACAAGTGGGCGCACCTGGGCGGCGCGCTGCCCATCAAGGCCAATGCCGTGTTCGACATGGATGCGGCCCGCGAAGACGGCGTGAAACTCACGCTGGTCGAGATCAAGCCCATCGAGCGCGCAACCAAGGCTGCGGCCTGACAGCCATGCGCCTCATCGTCCAAAGCCTAGCAACCGGACGCTTTCTGGCGCCGTCCCTCTCGGACGGCCAGCCCGAATGGGTTCGCTCGCTTGCACAGGCAGGCGGTGGCGTCGTCGATGACGCAGAGCGCGCGGTGCAACTGGTGCATGACTGGGCCGACCTCGATGACCAGCCGGTGATCGTGGACCTCGATGTGCTCGGCACGACCGATGACACCGACGAGAACCAGCCGAATTTCGTTGCCGGCAACGGCGAGGGAGAGCATTGATGGACGACGCACTCGTCTTCTGGTCCGGCTTCCTGCTCTGCGGCCTCGTGGTAATGGGCGGTGAGCGGCTCAACGCTCACATCGAGATGCGGCTTCGCATCAGGGCAGCTCGTCGGCGTGCAGCGTTTCGCGCAGTGGAGGACTGCGCATTCTGAGTTTGTGATTTCAGCTGGTAGGGCATCAACGTCGCGAGACGCCGTGCCCCTCCAGGTGCAATCCCCATGTTGGGGAACACCTGTTCATCAACAGGAGTTTCTATGAACAAGTTCGCTCGCGTCATCCGTCCGCCCAAGGCCGCAGTCGGCGCTGCTCTCGCAACCATCGGCGCATCGTCGTTCGCCGCCGTGCCCGCCGAGGTCAGCACCGCGCTGACTGCTCTGCAGGCCGACGCGCTGACCGTCGCCGGCATCGTGCTCGCGGCCATCGTGGCCGTGTACGCCTTCAAGTTCATCCGCAAGGGCCTGTAAGGCGTCACGGATGCCGGCAGTTCTCCTGCCGCTCCTGGCTGAGATGGGCGTCAGCGCGACGTTCATCGCCGGTCTGGTGCTGGCCGCGCGGATTGCCGTGTTCGCTCACGCATTCATCAGGCGCGGTTTGTGATGGCCTTCCAGGTCGGATCAGCTTGCTATGGCACTGCGCTCGAAGCTGCCCAGGTGGCGGCTTCGAGCCAGATCGGGAGCCTCGTCGGCGGGGCGCCCTATTCCGTCAGCGTGTCCTCTGTCACTGCTGACGCGATCACCTTTGTCCTGTCGCCCATCGGTGGTGGCGCGGCAATCACACACGTTGCGCCCTTCGCAGCGCAGCCCTGCAACATGCTCCAGCTCGCGGACGGCGTGCAGATGGGCTGGCTTGTAGCGGGTGCCTGGATCGGCGCGTTTGCGCTGCTGTTCATCGCGAAAGCCCTTCGCGGTGAGACCGGGAACGACTATGGCAACACCTGACTTTTGGGCGGCCTTCATCGGCACGATTGGACTCGCATGGATCGTCGTTCAAAACTGGTAGCAGCGGCGCTGCTGCTGTGCGCTGGTGCGGCGCAAGCCTATGTATCGCCCTCCCCGCCTCCTGGCTTCGGCGGCAGTCCAGGCAACTGGACGTTTGCGCCCTCGTCCCCTGCTGACCAGTTGGGCAAGATCATGCGTGGCCCTGGTCCGAGCGTGGCGGGGTCAGGTCCGATCAGCGCGGCGTATCGCCTTGGTCCTGGTGCTGCTCGTGCCTTGGCGAAGGGTGTGATCGGTGGCGGTGTCGCCGGTGCCCTGCTTCTCGGTGGCCTATGGCTCGCTCAGAACTGCTTTGAAAAGCAAAACGACCAATGGGTTCGCACCTGTGGTCCCGCTGGCACGCCTCCGCCGCAGTCCACCTCAGGGCAGACGGCTGAATACGCCGTTTCAGGCGCGGTCATGGCCTACTGGCCGACGCAGGAGCTTGCATGTAAAGACCCTGGCTATCCTGCGGCATTCATGAAGGCTTATTCGGGGATGGTGGCTGTTACTAGCGTCACCTTTTTCGCGCCTGCTACTTGTCGCACGTTTTGGCGGCATTCGAACGGTAACAGCGGCTATTGGGATCAGGGCATTTCAGTCAGGGCGAAGCAGTGCCCTACCGGCTGGTATTACACGACGGCGGGGTGTATCCAAACCCTGCCTGTTGTTCCGGTCCCGCCTCAGGTGGTCGAGGATGAGATGGCTGAGAAGCCATTGCCGCAGAAGCTGCCACCCGGCATTCCTTACCCGCTCGATCCGGCTGCGCCCTCGATCTGGAATCCGACCATCGGTGATCCGCCCGTTACGCAACCGTTGCGCGTGCCTCAGGGCAACCCTCGTCCGGTCCCAAACACTAACCCGCAGAGGTACCGTCAGCCGGTCACCGATATCACGCATTCGCCGACATTGGACGATCCATGGCGCATGGACGTGCAACCAAAGGACATTGATTCAGATTCGCCGACTGGTCAGACCGGCCCGCAGACCATTACCAGCGGCGCTCCCTCCGGGACGCCAAAGGAGGACCCGCCTGACCTTTGCGAGACGAATCCCGACATCGTGGCGTGTCAAAAGCTCGGCAACCTCGATCCGCTCAACGTGCCGAATACCAATCGGCAGATGGGCATAGCGCCCGACACGGGCTATGGGCCGAGCTCGGCCAGTTGTCCGGCGCCCAAGACGGCAACGATCATGGGCAAGGTCTACACGTTCCCGTGGACTGTCTTCTGCGATTTCGCTTTGATGATCCGCCCGCTCTTGATTGGCTTCGCCTGGCTGTCCGCTGCGTTGACGTTTATGGGCTTGTCCCGGAAGGATTGAACATGGAAGGCATTGCCGAATGGCTTGCACGCATCACGTGGCCTCTGGTCACCCGCGTGCTGTCCGCCTTGGGCATGGGCACCATTACCTATGTCGGCGCGGATAGCGCGTTGACTGCGGCGCTCCAGCACGTCAAGGATGCGTTCACGGGCATCGCCGGTGAGATTGCCCAACTGCTTGCGATGGCCGGCTTCTTCGACGCCATGGCGATCATGTCCGGTGGCATCGTTTCTGGCCTGGCCTGGATGGTGTTGAAGCGCATGGCGCTGCAGACAGGGGGCGCAACGTGATCACGCTTATCACTGGCGCACCTGGCACCGGCAAGAGCAATGCGCTCGTGTCGTTGTTGGAGTCCATTGGCAAGGATCGGGCGCTCTATGTGTTCGGCATCCCCGAGCTGAAGATTTCGCATGAGCCGCTCGATGATCCGACTACCTGGCCGGACACTGTGCCGGATGGCTCTTGCATCGTCCTCGACGAAGTGCAAAACGTCTGGCGTCCGCGCGGGCCCGGCCAGAAGGTGCCCGAGCATGTCGCCAAGCTCGAAACGCACCGGCACCGCGGCCTCGATTTCTACATCATCACCCAGGGACCCAACCTTGTTGATTCCAACGTCCGCGCCCTTGTCGGCAGGCATGTGCATCTTCGCGATCTCGGCGTCTTGGGCCGCTGGTGGTATGAGTGGCCCGAGTGCGCGGACAACTGCCGCACGGCTTGGAAAAACGCGCCGATCAAGAAGCGGTATCGCCTCGATAAGGCTGCGCAGGCAAAGTACAAATCGGCTTCGATCCACGTCAAGCCTGTTCGCTCGGTGCCTTGGATGCTCGCGGTCATGGTCCTCGCCCTGGTCGTCGTCGCCGTGATGGGCTGGCGCAGCTATACGATGATTTCGGCCAAGATCAATCCGCCGAAGCCAGAGGAATCCGCGACCACGCTGGGCAGTTCGCCAACGTCGCACGGCGGCCATGTCGCCGCAGGTCCAAAGCTGATCGATGATCGGGTCGATTGGATTCCGCGAATCAGCTCGCGCCCCGAGACTGCGCCGGCCTATGACGAGCTGCGCAAGGTCGTTGCCATGCCTCGTATCGTCGGCGCGATGGTCATGGGCAAGCGTGTTCGCTGCGTCACACAGCAGGGCACTGATGCCGGCGTCACGGAAGCCGAGTGCCGCGCCTGGCTGGCCAATCCGCCTTTCGATCCCTACGCTGCGCCGGAAGCCAAACAGGCGGCAACACCCTCGCCTATCGAGAAAAGCGCGTCAGAGGCCGATGCGGGGCCTACGTTGACGCTGATTCAGGACGGAGCGCCCAAGCAGGCGGCGCCCGCAAAACGGTCGTGAGGTGATCCGTGGATTTGAGGCGTTTGGCGCTGCTGGTGCGGTGCTGGTATCTCCGCCTCAGGCTCGCATTTCGTTTCCGGTTACGTGATGAATCGGCGTGCGGCCAGGGCGAGGGTGCCTAGGTACCAGTGCGATGAGTTTTAGGGACCAGTTACTGCACAGGACACTGATTCGCGCGCAAGGCGGAATTGATGGCGACCGTCCGCTGCTGGTCGGGGTTGATCACTTCGGGCGGTTGCCACTGCCAGTTGGAGTAGCGCGATTCGATCTGCCGCCGCTCATTGGTGAGCTGCGCGCAGTACTGCAAGCGGTTGAATGATGGCGCTGAATCTTGGGCGCCGGCGACCGCTCGATCGCGGCTCCCCTTCGCCTGCTCGACCTGCTGGTCCCAGGGCACATCAGCTACGGATTCGATGCGCTCGATCAGTGCGCTGTGCTCGCGGCAATGCTGCTTCGCCCAGAACGTCGACCCGTTGTAGGCCTTGCAAAGGTAGATCGTCGCGGCGTCTGCCTGCCCAGCCGCGGCGAGAAGTGTGGCAATTGCAAGGCGATGCATCAGGGGTCCTATAAAGTGGTCAAAAAAATCAGGGACGGATCTCGTTAAATACAGTGCTTTACGGCTATGCGAGGGTCTCGACAGCGGAGCAAAACACAGCTGTACAGTTTGATGCCTTTCTCAAGGCGGGCATCTCAAACGTCTACGAGGAAAAGCGATCGGCCGTGAAGAAACGGCCAGTTTTGGAGCATGTTCTTTCCCGAATCGGACCGGGCGATACCTTGGTGGTCTACAAGATGGATCGGCTTGCTCGATCGCTGGTTCATCTGCTCAGCGTCCTGGCAATCCTCCAGGAACGATCGGCTGGGTTTCGGTCATTGACAGAGCCCATCGAAACGGAGACGCCGGCAGGACGCTTGTTCATGCAGATGCTCGGCTCTTTCGCCGAGTTTGAGCGCGCCCTCATCAGAGATCGTTGCTTGGCAGGCCAGGTCGCCGCGCGAGCGAGAGGGCAAATTTGGGGGCGACCTCGCACCTTGGCCCCTGCAGAGGAAGCCGAGGTGGTCGACATGTATCGCTCCGGGTTTTTCACCGTCGACCAAATTGCCGAAATGCTCGGGGTCAAGCGAGGTGCGGTGCGTGGCCCGCTCTGCCGGGCGGGGCTTCTGTCTGCCAAGTACCTTAGGTAGTAGCCTATCAACAGGCTCGCCTCAAGGGTAGATCGTGCTACGCCGTGAACCCAAGGTGAGCCTGCCGAGCGCGAGTTGGTCGGAGGTGGAAACGTCGCCAAAGTCGCGCATGTGGCAGGATTCGGCCAACGCATCCCTCCAATTCAACGTAATAGGCATGACCAGTCCTCGATTCCTCACCGCGAGTTCGGTTGCGATGGCGAGCTTGGCGGCAGCATCGGCGCACGCGCGCAGACGAGGCGGAGGCGGCGGTGGTGGCGAGGACCCATTTCCCTGGCTCACAGAGCTCATGATCTACATCTTCCTGGGCATGATCGCCTTGGCCGTCGTGGGCGCGGTATGGCGATATTTCACCCGACCCTCTGCCGCGGACCTGGCCAGGGAGCGGAGCATGAAACGCCACACTCGGAGACAAGAAAATGCATGGCGCGGGTCGCGGCGGTGATGGCTATGCTGCGGCAACAATCGGCCAGCAGCAGACATTCAGCCTGAGCTCTCAATGAACACCCTCGACCTCAAGTCGCCACACGATGGCGCCGTTCTTACACTTAGCATTGCTCGACGGACTGAAGCAGAGACAGAGTTTGAGGTCGCAGTGCGCACGCCTTGGTTTACTGGATGCGCGGGGACGTCTACCTATCACAGCGGGTCTCCGGCGAAGATGTTTGCAGCGATGGCCTCCGAATGGCGAGGATGGGCTGGGCAAAAGCAATGGCAAGACGTTGAGGGTGAGGTTAGTCTCAGCGCAACCGCCGACGCTACCGGCCATATCGAGCTCACCGTAGAAATGCGCAGGTCCTCCGAAGGCAGCCTGCTGAAGGTCATCGTTCAATATGAAGCGGGCCAGCTCGAGGACATGGCGCGAGCAGTCTCGGCTCTTTTTGACATGCCGTCGTCTTGTGCCTAGCAACATCACGATGCGGCCATGAGCCGCCACTCGGCAGTGTCAGTTTCCGACAGGTCTGTCATGATCAATCGGCTGCTGCTTTTGTCTGAAAGATACGCGATGTGAACCCAGCGTCAGGCACAGAAAAACTTAATGCCCACGCGAGTTTCGAGTTCGTGCGTGGAGCTGCGTTAGGGCGACAGTTCCCCGAATTACGGCGCAAGGCTGTCGCTCTATAACCAAGTTTGCGCCCAGTAACCACACCGAAGGGACCAGATGAAGCGACTTGCTTCTCCCACAGCCATCGCGCTATCGTTCCTTGCCGCGGCCTGCACCTCATCGCCGCCTTCCCTATCGGGCACATCCGGACGCTATTTGCAAGTACGAAATCCCATGAATGGGGTTGTATACGCACAGTTTGTGCTTCCAACTGCAGATGGATGTGCCATCGTCCTGAAGGCCGGGATTAAGAGCGATGAAGACCTCCACAAGTTTTCGCCGGCCTGCACCGAAAGCACGGCGTCTCACACACTTCCATTCCGTGCCACCCTTCGAAACAAAGCGGCCGGCTTCCTCTATGACCTTGAAACTGAATCGCTTGCCTATTGCACCGAATTCCTCAGCGGCATGCTAAGGGGGAGCAATAGAGAGAATGTTGAGGTCGTCGCCTCTTGCAAGAGTAAATGACACTGTGTACCCATTACGGTCAAGCCGATCCGCTCCGGGCTGCGCCCTCCGCGGGCGGCTTACCTCAAACGTTAGCTTCCGTGGAGGCACATGGAATCGTTCTGGACAACCTTGCTTGGAATTCTGGCGGGAGCTATTGGATATTTAGTCGTCACATTCTGGTATCAACCAATTATTCGGTATCGCGACATCAAGTATGATGTTGCCGCCGGCTTAGTCTTCTTTGCCAATGCCATCGAGCTTGAAAAGCAAAATGGTGAATTACGTGCGGACACATTAAAACGCAAAGAATGTAACCGGCTAAACGCTGCAAAGCTGACTGCGATCTATACGGACTTACCTTACTGGTATCAGCGTTGGTTATATCGGCGTGGCGAAGATCCGCTGGAAGCATCACGTGAGTTGATTGGATTGTCAAACTCATCCTCAGGAGACGAAGCAAAGGGCTACGATGCTGGCATCAGAAAAAACTTACGCTTACCCTCAAAGTTAAAAGGCTAACATTTCGCTGAAAGGGACTGGCAAAAGCGTACCGCTTTTACCGGGCCTTAACTCAGGCGTTGCGACTGCTTCCTGGCTTTCCTTTCCGTGCGCTGAAAGGCGGCTCTGGGCCCCTCCCGGACGCCATGGCACGAAGCGCGTGCACACCCACTCGACGTCGGGCAGGATGCGGCCAATGGCCGACCCTCGGACCTCTGAGCCAGTTGGCGCACCCAACTCCGTGAATACGATGAAGACACCCGCCGAAGTCCTCGATTGGCTCACCAACAAGGTGGAAGGAACGCCTTGGTCGACCGTGCGCGAGCCGCGCAAGGTCACGCACGAGTGGAGGCGCCAGACCGGAGGTCGGACCATGGCTGCGGGCCTGACGGCATCCGTCGCACCCTCGCCAACGTTTTCGCTCTCGGTGGTTGTAGCGGGCGTGGAGGATGAGTACGCCGCCGGCGCCAAGAACGGCGTTTTGACCGTACTGATGTCGCAGAGCTTCACCCCGGTACTTGCATGCCGGATTGACCTGACAGACCTTCAAGTTCATCCAGTCGATTCGTCATACGCGGCGTTCTATATGGCCGCGAAGGAAGCGACGGAGAGACTTCTTGGGGTCGCCACCGGTTTCGAGCACAACATCGTTTGGGGACAATGGCCCTGAGCAGCAGCTTGGCGCAACGGGCAAGATTCGGCCAGAAGCTGCCGCTCGCAGCTAACCCACAGTTCACCCGATAGAGACCCCCATGGATGCCAGCGCACTAATTCCCCATCTTGGCCATTCAGTCGCGTCCGTTGCCGTCCGCTCCGCGTTCAAGATGTTTGGAATCGACCTGTCCAGTGAACTCGTGCTACCGGAAGGGGAGTTTCACGCCTATGTCGAGCTTCCGACCGCAGGTTTGGCGTTCGTCTTCTCTGACGAAGCCATGTTTTTGGGAATAGGTGACCAGCCCAGCGGCATGGGCCCATTGCATTTCGGGGGTGTCTTCTACTACGCCGGAGGTATCGACGGCTACTCCCGGTACGCCCACGCTCTTCCTTGGGGGTTGCTACTTTCCGACGATGCCGACGCGGCGAGAAGAAAGTTTGGTGCTCCAGAGTTTGAGCGTCTTGATGACAGCGGGAAGCCTGTTGGCCACAGGTGGTCGGTAGACGGCAGGCGTTTGCACATCACCTACGCACAACACACAGGGGCCATAGCCGTCGTGGCTTTCTCGGTGCCCGATGCAGACCTGCGCATCGCCGCCAACGACTCCTGAACTTCCGCTATCGGGCCCACCTGAGGGTCGGCTTAGGGCCCGAACCGGCCGTACGAGCCCTCCCTAGACCGGATGGTCGCGCAGCAACGTTGACTCTGCACGACGACCGTCGCCTCAAGCGGCGGGTGCCAACTTTGCTACGGATGCACCAGCCCGAACCCGCCCAATGGTCGAAAAGTACAGTTCTCGTACTTGTTGATAACAAAGCCGTGTCATCGGCCTGATGGGAGCATTACAGCCGGCCCGCCTGGATGTCTGCTCGCAGGGCGTCATTCGCTCGCGTCTGCCAGCCCGGGCCGGAGGCCTTGAGCGCTTCCAGCACGTCCGCGTCGAAGCGGATGGTGGTGGACACCTTGGCATCCGCCTTCACGCTGCCTGCCGGTCGGCCACGCTTGCGCGCAGCGATCTGCGCCGGCGTATGCACAGCGGCATGCTCGCCGCCCTTCATTTCGTCGATGGACTTGAGCAGATCTCGCTCGAACTGCATCACGTCGGGGTCTTTGGTCTTAGGCATTGATCGCCTCCTTCAGCTTCACCAGAAAGGCCGGCGCGATGTTGTCGAGCTTGGCCTTCGTGTAGACCAGCAACAACACCAGATCACCCTGGTCGTTGCGGTTGAAATAGATCACGCGGGCGCCGCCGCGTTTCCCCATGCCGGGACGGGTCCAACGGACCTTGCGCAGACCGCCAGTGCCCTTGATGACGTCGCCGGACTCTGCGTTCTCAGCGATCCAACCGACGAAATCCAGCCGCTCTTCCTCAGACCAAACCTCGGCAGCAAGGCGCTGGAACGTAGGCGTTTCGATCACCGTGAACATTGAATTTATTGTAGTAACAAATAAAGCCAGACACAAGAATTATTTGTTACTGCAACAAATATACTCAACCGCCACTTGACCCGATGTACTGGTTGGAACCCTGAAGGCCCGGAGGTCCGCCCAGCGCCCAATGGTCGAAAAGTACAATTTCGCCATGTTGAATGTTCGCCAAATTCTAGTGAGCGCCTTAGGCCTCGCGCTCGTTGGGGTCGGCCTGACGGCCTGCGGCCAGAGGGGCCCTCTGGTCCTGCCCACCGATCCGGCCGCCAAGGACCGCACCACCCTGCCGGGGCTGCTGCTGCCCACACCGCCCGCCTCCGCCTCGCAAGACGCGGCCGCGCCGGCACCGGCAGCCGCCAGCAGCGCCCCCGCGGGAGCCTCGAAGTGAGCGCGGCGGCGATGCTTCCGGGCCATCCACACATCGCTCGCAAGGACGGCACGCTGCAGGTCGAAGGCCTGCCGCTCTCCGCGCTCGCGCAGCAGTACGGCACCCCTCTGTTCGTCTACTCGAAGCAATGGATGCTGGACGCCCTGGCCGCCTACCAGCGCGGCTTCGAAGGCCGAGACGCCATGGTCTGCTACGCCATCAAGGCCAATTCCTCGCTCGGCGTGCTGCGCGTCTTCGCCGAGGCCGGCTGCGGCTTCGACATCGTCTCCGGCGGCGAACTGGCACGCGTACTGGCCGCCGGCGCCGATCCGGCCAAGGTGATCTTCTCGGGCGTCGGCAAGACGCGCACCGAGATGCGGCAGGCGCTGGCGGCCGGCATCGGCTGCTTCAACGTCGAGAGCGAGGCCGAGCTCGACGTGCTCAACGCGGTCGCACTCGAAGAGGGCCGCCGCGCGGCGGTCAGCATTCGCATCAATCCCAATGTCGACCCGAAGACGCATCCGTACATCTCGACCGGACTCAAGGGCAACAAGTTCGGCGTGGCGCACGACCGCGCCGTCGCGATCTACCGGCACGCGGCCTCCCTCAAGGGGCTGCAGGTGGTGGGCATCGACTGCCACATCGGCTCGCAGATCACCGATGCCTCGCCGTACCTGGAAGCGCTGGAACGGGTGCTCGACCTGGTCGAGGCGATCGAGGCGGCCGGCGTGCCGCTGCACCACCTCGACTTCGGCGGCGGCCTGGGCATCGACTACAACGGCGACACGCCACCCGCCGCCGATGCGCTCTGGCAGCAGCTGCTGGCACGCCTCGACGCGCGCGGCTTCGGCCGGCGGCGCCTGATCGTCGAACCCGGGCGCTCGCTGGTCGGCAATGCCGGCGTCTGCGTGACCGAGGTGCTCTACCTCAAGCCCGGCGAGGAAAAGAACTTCTGCATCGTCGATGCGGCCATGAACGATCTGCCGCGGCCCGCCATGTACCAGGCCTTCCACCAGATCGTGCCGCTCGCCGAACGCGCCGGCGAAGCGGCTACCTACGACGTGGTCGGGCCGGTCTGCGAAAGCGGCGACTGGATCGGCCGCGACCGTTCGCTGCGGGTCGCGTCGGGCGACCTGCTGGCGGTGCTGTCCGCGGGCGCCTACTGCATGGCCATGGCCAGCAACTACAACACGCGCGGCCGCGCAGCCGAGGTGCTGGTCGGCGGCACGCAGGCGACGCTGATCCGCCGCCGCGAATCGATCGACGATCAGCTGGCGAGCGAGCGCTTCAGCGACTGACCGGCACCCTGGGTACTGCGGCGGCAATCGGCCGCGGCACCTTCTTGTTGCGCGCGAAGTTCCAGACGCGCCAGCCCAGCAGCGCACCGATGATCGCCGCGTAGACGAACACCTCGGCGAAGTTGTTCTTGCCCGCGCGCATCCAGAAGAAGTGCAGCAGGCCGAGGCCGGCGATCCCATAGACCAGCTTGTGCAGCGCCTGCCAGCGCTTCGCGCCCAGCGCCTTGATGGCGCGGTTGAACGACGTGGCGGCCAGGGGCGTGAGCAGCACGAAGGCCGAGAAGCCGACCAGAATGAACGGCCGCTTGGCGATGTCCTTGGCGATGTCGGCGAACTCGAAGCCCATGTCGAACCAGGCGTAGCTCAGCAGGTGCACGACCACGTAGAAGTAGGCGAACAGCCCCAGCATGCGGCGAAAGCGCGCCAGCGCGTTGGCCCTGGTCATGACGCGCAGCGGTGTCACGGCCAGCACGATGCAGACGAAGCGCAAGGTCCAGTCACCGGCCGATCGGATCAGGTACTCGGCCGGATTGGCGCCGAGCCCATCGGTCAGTGCGCCGTAGAACAGCCACGCGAAGGGCAGCAGGCACAGCACGAACACCAGCGGCTTGGCGGCCGGATGCAGCAGCAGCTTGTTCATAGTTTCTGATCGGTTGAGGACAGAGCAAAAACTGCTGTGCAGTTTCTTGGTCTGTCCCGCAAGGTCTCAATAATTCTTCTTCAGGTCCATGCCGGCGTAGAGCTGACCGACCTGCGCCTCGTAGCCGTTGAACATCTGGGTCTTGGTGCGCTTGGCGAAGAGACCGCTGCCGTCGCCGATGCGGCGCTCGGTCGCCTGGCTCCAGCGCGGGTGGTCGACATTCGGGTTGACGTTGGAATAGAAGCCGTACTCCTGCGCCGCGGCCTTGTTCCAGGCCGTGCCGGGTTCCTTCTCGACGAAGCGGATCTTGACGATCGACTTGGCGCTCTTGAAGCCGTACTTCCAGGGCACCACGATGCGCACCGGGGCGCCGTTCTGGTTCGGCAGCACCTCGCCGTACATGCCGAAGGTCAGCAGCGCGAGAGGATGCATCGCCTCGTCCATGCGCAAGCCCTCGGCATAGGGCCAGTCGAGCACGCGCGAGCCGACGAAGGGCATGGTCTTGGGGTCGGCCAGCGTCAGGAACTCGACGTACCTGGCGTTGCCCTGAGGCTCGACCTTCTTGATCAGCTCGGACAGCGAGTAGCCGACCCAGGGAATCACCATCGACCAGCCCTCGACGCAGCGCAGGCGGTAGATGCGCTCTTCCTGGGCGCTGAGTTTGATCAGGTCCTCGATGCCGTACTTGCCGGGCTTCTTGACCAGGCCCTCGACCTCGACCGTCCAGGGCCGGGTCTTGAGGCCGCCGGCGTTCTTCACCGGGTCGCCCTTGTCGGTGCCGAACTCGTAATAGTTGTTGTAGCTGGTGGCGTCCTTGTAGTCGGTCAGCTTTTCCATCGTCTGGGCGCCGGGCACCGCCGACTTGGCGCCCGGCAAGGCTGCCAGCTTGCCCGGTGCGGTCGCCTGCGCCAGGGCGTCGCGCGCGGCCCAGGAGGCCATGGCGGCGCCGGCGGCACCGCCGGCCAGCCAGCGCAGCATGTCGCGCCGGCCTTCGTAGACGGCCCGGGGGGTGATCTCGCTCGAACGCGGATGGATGAAGCCGTCGTCGCGGGAGTGAATCAACATGATGGAATGCCTTTCGCCTGAATCGTGTGTCAGGGTGAGTTCGTTGCCGACGCCGATCCGGTTACGCGCCCAGGGTGCCCACCGATCATTTCGCAAGCGAAAGACCGGCGTGCGCCTACAGGGTGCCGTAGCTGTGCAGCCCGCTCAGGAACATGTTCACGCCCAGGAAGGCGAAGGTGGTCACGGCCAGGCCGCCGAGCGCCCACCAGGCCGCCACGGTGCCGCGCAACCCCTTCACGAGCCGCATGTGGAGCCAGGCCGCGTAGTTGAGCCAGACGATCAGGGCCCAGGTTTCCTTCGGGTCCCAGCTCCAGTAGCCGCCCCAGGCGTCGGCCGCCCAGAGGGCGCCGAGGACCGTGGCGATGGTGAAGAAGGCGAAACCCACGGTGATCGACTTGTACATCACGTCGTCCAGCACCTCGTTGCCCGGCAGCCGCGCGGCGATGCGCTTGCGGCCCATCAGGATGCCGGCCGCGATCAGCGCCGAGATGGCGGCATAGCCCACCCAGTAGCTGCCGCCCGCCTCCTGCACCCGCTGGCGGAAGGCCACCGGCACGAAGCACAGGGCCACGCCCAGCAGCCAGATCGGCGTCAGCTTGTACCAGCGGGTCTCGTCGGCCTGCTCCTTGATCAGGTAGGCGAAGGCGACCATGGCGGCCAGCGAAAAGGTGCCGTAGCCGATGAAATTGGCCGGCACGTGCAGCTTCATCCACCAGCTCTGCAGCGCCGGCACCAGCGGCTGGATCTCGTGGGCCTCGCGCACCAGCGTGTACCAGAGCAGGAAGCCGACCGCGGCGCTGACCACCAGCATCACGAAGGCGCCCAGGGCGCGCGTGCGGTAGCGCGATTCGAAGTAGAGATAGAAGGTGGCGGTGAGCCAGCAGAAGAGGACGAACACCTCGTACAGGTTGCTGACCGGGATATGGCCGATATCCGGGCCGAGCTGGTGGCTCTCGTACCAGCGCACCATGCTGCCGATCAGCGCCATCGTGACCGCGGCCCAGGCCAGCCGCGAGCCGATCAGGTCCATGGCGTCGCCCTGCCTGCCGCCGAAGAAGCCGATCCAGTAGAACAGCGTGCTCATGAAGAACAGCACGCTCATCCAGAGGATGGCCGACTGGCTCGACAGGAAGTACTTGAGCCAGAAGACGCTGTCGGCGCGCGCCAGGTCGCCCTGGTAGGACACGATGGCCAGCAGCGCGGCGGCCGCGACCACGATCGCCAGCACCCGCAGCGGGCGCCAGAACCAGCCGAGCCAGATGGCAGCCGGCGCGGCCGCCACCAGAATGGTCTGCTCGTAGTAGTCCATCGCGCCGTGATAGCGCGAGAACGCGAAGAAGGCCCCGGCCAGCACCAGCAGCGCAAACACCCAGTCGAGGGCATTGCGGCGCGAGAGCCAGCTGTCGTTGAGCGTGAGCGTGGTGGTCGTCATGACGCGGTGTCTTTCCTGATGGCGAGCAGCTTGTGCTTCAAGTGCTCGAATTCGCGGTCGCTGTCGATGGTCTTGCGGTTGACCGAGAAGGCCAGGGTCGCCGCGGTGCCCTGGGCGTTGTCGCCGTCTTTCGCGAGCCACACCCACAGCCGGCGCTCGCGCACGTACAGCATCGCAAAAATGCCCACGATCAGCAACAGGCAGCCGAGGTAGACGATGTTCTTGCCCGGCGCGCGCGCGACCTGGAAGACGCTGGCCTGCACCTGCTTGAAGTCGCTCATCATCATCACGACCGGGGCCGGATAGAAATGCGCGTCGCTGATCGCCAGCACCGCCTGCGTGAGGTAGGCCTGCGACTTCTCGTCGGCCGGCATGGCCGCCAGGCCGACCTGCTCGCGGCTCAGGTTGAGCACCTCGAACAGCACCTCGTTGAGGATGCGCACCAGCACCGCGGCCGCGCGTTCGCGCTCCGCCTCGGGCACGTTGGCCTCCATGAACTCGGCCACCGCCTGCCAGCCGCCGCTGCTGACCGCGTCCGGCTTGGCGCGCTCGGTGCCTGCGAACAGCGCCAGGGCCCGGGCGGCCGAACCGCGCAGCTGGGCCGCCAGCTCGGGGCGCTTGGGATCGGTGGCGCGCGCGATGTAGCGGTCGAGGGCGCGGTCGCGGAGCTGGGCATCGGCCAGCGCGGCGCGCATGCGCACGAAGCCTTCCATCGAGCCCTGTTCGTCGGCCGGCACGCGCAGGTAGCGGAAGGGCTCCTCGGGCCGCTCGCGCACGCCCAGCAGGAACACCGGCTGGCCGTCGCCGGTGTCGACCGGCACCATGTAGTTCTGGAACTCGCGCGCCTGGCCCGAGGCGTCGCGCAGCTTGTAGCCGATGCTGGGGCCGATGTTGCGCAGCACCTTGGGCTTGTTGGTCTTGTTGGCGGCGCCCAGGCGCGACTCGAGGTCGTGGCGCAGGTCGACCTTGCGCACGTCGGCGCCGCTGGACATCGCGCCGCCGGCGCTGTCGCCGAAATTCTCGACGTTGATCACGCGCAGCGCCACCAGCTCGAGCGTGAGCCGCTCGCTGCCGTTGGTGATCTCGCTGCTGCCGCCGATGGTGCCGTCGATCTCGAAGGGCTTGGCCGCCGCGCCCATCGGTACCGCCTTCAGCTTCACGCCGGAGCCGCCGTCGTCGAAGCTCGACTGGTAGATCTCGACGCCCTTGTAGCTGGCCGGGTGGTTGACCTCGATGCGCTTGGGCAGCTGCTCGCCGGTCTCGCGGTCGTGCAGCACCACCTCGCTGGCGAACAGCTTGGGCATGCCGGTCGAGTAGTACTCGACGATGAACTTCTTGAGCTCGATCGAGAACGGCAGGTCTTGCAGCAGCACGCCGTCGGACTGGTTCAGGATCGCGACGCTCGCCTGCCCGCCCTCGGGCACCAGGATGTTGCCGCGGAAGGTCGGGTTGCGCGGCGACAGGCGATGCTCTGGCGCCACGTCCGCGATCAGGCCGCCACCCGTATAGACTCTCTTGCCGTTGAACCAGGTCTGGGCCCGCACCACGAGGTCGCCGTCGAACAGGCCGCCGATGCAGACCAGCACGATCGCGCTGTGGGCGGCGATGTAGCCGAGCTTGTGGGCCCCGCCGGCACGCGCGGCGACCATCCAGCCGTCGCCCTGGCGGTGCTGCAGCTTGACCTTCCAGCCGCCGCCGGCGAGCAGCTGGCCGATGCGCCTGGCCGCGCCGTCCGGGGTTTCGTCGAGCACGGTCTCGGCGCGCTGGCCGAAGGCCTTCAGGCTCTGGGCCCGGATTCCTTCCTTGACGGTCCTCAGGTCCCTCAGGATGTGCGGCGTGTTGCGCGCGATGCACAGCGAGGTGCTGATCACCAGGAACAGCAGGATCAGCAGGAACCACCAGGCGCTGTAGATCGAGTCGAGCCGGGCGGCATGGAACAGCTCGGCCCAGAAGGGCCCGAACTGGTTGACGTAGTTGCCGAAGGGTTCGTGCTGCTTGAGCACGGTGCCGATGATCGAGGCGATGCAGATGATGGTCAGCAGCGCGATCGCAAAGCGCATCGACGAGAACAGCTCCACCGCCGCGCGGACCGCTGGGGGGCCGCGACGGACACGAAGGCCGTGGGTGGAGACTGACATGGGTGCGAGGCGTGAAAAGCAAACAAGGCGGGCCATCCTGCTGGATCGGCCCGCCTTGTTAGGAGTTTGTTGTCGGCGGTTGGTTCAGGCTTCGAGAGCCGGAGTTCAGCGCAGGCCGGCGATGTAGTCTGACACTGCGGCGATTTCCTTGTTGCTGAGCTTGGCGGCCACCCCGGTCATGACCGGAGAATTCAGTCGGGTGCCTTCGCGGAACAGGGTCAGCTGCTGCGCGGTGTAGTCGGCGTGCTGGCCGCCCAGGCGCGGGTACTGCGCCGGGATGCCGGCACCGTTCGGGCTGTGGCAGCCGGCGCAGGCCGGAATCTGGCGATCGGCGACGCCGCCGCGGAAGATGCGCTCGCCCAGGCCGACCAGGTCCTTCTCCTTCGCGTAGCCGGTCTTGATGTTCTTCGAGGCGGCGAACCAGGCGATGTTGCGCATGTCCTCGTCCGATAGCGCCGAAGCCATCGGCTTCATGATCGCGCTCTTGCGCTTGCCGGACTTGAAGTCCTGCAGCTGCTTGAGGATGTACTCGGGGTGCTGCTGCGCCAGCTTGGGGTTCGCCGCGATCGCCGAATTGCCGTCCGCGTTGTGGCAGGAGGCGCAGCTCTGGCTGTTTGCCGGCGTGGCATTGAAGACCGCGTCGCCCTTGGCGAGGTCGGGCTTCGGCGCCTTGGCGGGCGCCTCGGCAGCCGGCTTTGCAGCGGGCTCGTCAGCCGCGAAGCTGGCACTGGCGGCGGCGCCCAACAGGGCTGCAAGCAGAATTTTGGCAAACAACTTCATATCGGGGGCTTGGATTTATGGCGCAAAACCCGGCGATTCTACAATGGCGCCCCAACCCGAAAGCCCATCGATGACCACCCCGACGCGGAAGCCCGCCGTCAGCTACTCCCGCAAGGCGACCGCCGTCGACCCTCAAGCCGCCGAACGCGCCCGCGTGGCGCGCGGCTGGCTGCACACCGCCCACTTCCTCACGAGCGCTCCCCAGCTCGAGCATCTGCCGCCTTTCGAGCTGCCCGAGATCGCCTTCGTCGGCCGCTCGAACGCGGGCAAGTCGACCGCCATCAACACGCTCACGCAGCAGACCCGGCTGGCCTTCGCCTCGAAGACGCCGGGCCGCACGCAGCACATCAACCTGTTCGGCGTCGGCAAGCAGAAGGTCGACGATGCGGTGCTGGCCGACCTGCCCGGCTACGGCTATGCGGCCGTGCCGAAGGAGGCCAAGCTGCGCTGGCAGCGGGTCATGGGCAACTACCTGATGACCCGCCAGAACCTGCGCGGCGTGGTCCTGATGTGCGACCCGCGCCACGGGCTCACCGAGCTCGACGACATCCTGCTCGAAGTGATCCGGCCGCGGGTCGAGGAAGGGCTCAAGTTCCTGGTGCTGCTGACCAAGGCCGACAAGCTCACGCGCTCGGACGGCGCCAAGGCACTGTCGATTGCGCGACTGCAGGCCGGCGGCGGCGAGGTCAAACTGTTCTCGGCACTGAAGCAGCAAGGCGTGGACGAGGCGGCCGAGCTGCTCTGGCGCTGGGCGCACCCGGAAGACGGTGAGCCCGCGGCAAACCCCGAGCAAGCCCCCATCGACGAGCAGCCCTGAACACAGCGCTGGCGCCTCCTCGCCGCTTGGACCCCGAAGGAGACAACCTGTGATCGAGACTTTCGCCCGTGCGCTGCCGAACGGCACCACCCTGAGCTGCCGCGCGGCCGGTGCCCCCGGCCGGCCGCTGATGGTGTTCCTGCATGGCTTTCCCGAAGCCGCGTTCATCTGGGACGAACTGCTCGCGCATTTCGCGGCCCCCGAGCACGGCGGCTTTCGCTGCGTGGCGCCGAACCTGCGCGGCTTCGAGAAATCCAGCGCGCCGGCCGAAGTCTCGGCCTACCGCGCCCACCTGCTGGTGCAGGACATCGCCGAACTGGCGGCCAGCGAGAACCCGGCCGGCCGCATCGACACGCTGGTGGCGCACGACTGGGGCGGCGCCTTCGGCTGGGGCTTCGGCAACCGGCACAGCGACAGGCTGGGACGGCTGGTGATCATCAACTCGCCGCATCCCGGCACCTTCGCACGCGAATTGCAAAACAATCCGCATCAGCAGGCCGCCAGCGCCTACATGAACTTCCTGGCCCGGCCGGATGCCGAGGCGCTCCTGGCGGCCGACGACTACCGTCGCATGTGGCCCATGTTCCTCGGCATGAAGGCCGGTGCCGATGGCTTCGGCTGGCTCACAGACCCGGTCAAGGATCAGTACCGCAAGGTCTGGGATGCGGGCCTCACGGGCGCCTGCAACCTCTATCGCGTCACGCCGCTGAAGCCGGCCATGCCCGGCCAGCCAGCGCCCGGAATGCCGGACATTCCCCACGACAAGCTCACGGTCGCCGCGCCCACCCTGGTCCTGTGGGCGCTGGACGACAAGGCGCTGCTGCCCGGGCTGCTGGAAGGCCTGGAGGACTATGTGCCGAAGCTCGACATCACCCGGGTGCCGGGCGCCACGCACTGGGTGGTGCATGAGCAGCCGGCGTTCGTCGCATCGGAAATCGAATCATTCCTAGAACGCACCCGCTGAGCTCGCACGGCCGGCGCAGCCAGGCCCGCTGGCGGCGACCTCCCCCGGCCGGCGCAGCCAGGCCCGCTGGCGGCTACCTCCCCCGGCCGGCGCAGCCAGGCCCCTTGGTGGAACACCGCGGAACCGGCTTTGCCGGGCCGCTGGTGTTGCCCCCGGCGAGGGGGTGGGCGGCTACACGAAGTGAGCCAACCTGGGGGAGGACCTAGTACACCGGGTCTTCGCCCTCGGGCCGGGTCTTGAAGCGCCGGTGCACCCAGTAGTACTGGGAAGGCATGGTGTCGATGTAGCCCTGCAGGCGCCGGTTCATGAGGGCGGTGTCGGCCACCGCGTCCTCGGTCGGGAAGTTCTGCCACGGCGGCAGCACCTCGATCTCGTAGCCCTCGCGGGTGAGCTTCGAGACCACCGGCACCACCTTGGCCCGGCCCAGCCGTGCGAAGCGCGACAGCGACGGCACGGTGGCCGCCTGCACGCCATAGAACGGCACGAACACGGTCTGGTCGCGGCCGAAGTCCATGTCCGGCAGCAGGTACAGCAGGCCGCCCTTGCGCAGCCCCGCGACGATCGGCTTGATGCCGTCGACACGGTTCAGCGTGATCACGTTGCCGAAGCGCTTGCGGCCCTCGCTGACCCACTGGTCGACCATCGGGTCGCGCTGCGTCGTGTAGATCGTGGTCGAGGGCCGGTCGGTGTGCATCGTGAGCGCCGTGGCGGCCGCGTCGAGCCCGTAGAAATGCGGCGCGAACAGGATCATCGGCTCGTGGCCGTGCGCGATCTCCTCGATCACGTCGGCGGCACCCACCACTTTGAGGCGGCGCGCCACCACCGCCTCCGGCGCGTGCCAGAGCCAGCTGCGGTCGAACCAGGACTGCGCCACGTAGACGAAGGTCTCGCGCGCCATGCGATGCCGCTCGGCCGGCGTCTTGTCGGGAAAGCACAGCGCGAGGTTGGTGTCGACCACCCGCCGCCGCGGTACCGCGACCCCATGCAGCAGCCGCCCGAGCAGCGCGCCGAAGCCGCGCACCAGCGGGAAGGGGACGTGCGCCAGCGTGCGCATGAAGCCGATGCCCAGCTTCGAGGTCAGGCGACTCATCGGGCAGCCTCCGCCGCCGCCTCGGCACGCGGCTGCTTGTAGCGGGCGTAGTCCCAGACGTACTGGCCCGGCAGGCTGCGGATCAGTTTCTCGATGCCTTCGTTCATGGCGGTGGCGGCGGCCTCGGGCGTGGCCTTGGGGTCGCTCATGGCCGTGCCGTCGAATGGCACGAAGCGGATCGCGTAGCCGGCGCCGCGCGGCAGCCGCTCGCAGACGCCGAGGAACACGCGGGCGCCGGTCTGTTGCGCCAGGCGCGGCAGCAGGGTCATGGTGTAGGCCGGCCGGCCCAGAAAGGGCGCCCAGACGCCCTGCCCCAACGGCGGCACCTGGTCCGGCAGCAGGCCGGTGTAGCCGCCACTGCGCAGGGTGCGGATCAGGCCGCGCACGCCGGACACCGTGGTCGGCAGCGTCTGCAGGCCGGGGCGGTCGCGCGAGCCGGCGATCAGCGCGGCCATGAATTTCTTGCGCGCCGGCCGGAACAGCGCGGTGATCGGGCCGTAGTCCTTGAAGAAGCGCTCGCCGACGGCCTGACCGAAGGTTTCCCAGCTGCCGAGGTGYGGCGATACCAGGATCACGCCCTTGCGGGCGGCCAGCGCGGCCTCGAAGGCCTCGACACCCTCCCAGCGCACGATGTGCGGCAGCAGGCTTTCGCTGCGCGGCCGGGCCCAGACCCAGGGCAGTTCACCGACCATGGCGCCGGCGGCGGCGATCGCCGGGCGGTACTGCGCCGGCGTGAAGCCCGCCGCCTCGGCGTTCGCCTTGAAGCGCCGGCGGTAGTCGGGGGCGAGCCACCAGACCAGCCAGCCCAGGCAGCCGCCGAACGCGTGCATCACGGGCAGCGGAACACGGGCGAGCAATCGGAACAAGGCAATCATCGAAGCATGGGGATGTAACAGGACGCGCGCGCAAGCTACAGCGCGGCTCGAATAGAATGCAAATTGTCGCTGAGTTATGGAACTACTTGCAGGGCGACGTTAAACAACTCTGCTAAAGCGTTCGCCAAGACTCCCCATCGGGTTGGCAACGCGCCAATTGATCTGCTACGGAGTTTGAAACACATGGCGAACGATTTTCTCTTCACTTCCGAATCCGTCTCCGAAGGCCATCCCGACAAGGTGGCCGACCAGATCTCGGACGCGATCCTCGACGCGATCTTCGAACAGGACCCGCGCTCGCGCGTCGCCGCCGAGACGCTGACCAACACCGGCCTGGTGGTGCTCGCCGGCGAGATCACGACCAATGCGCACGTCGACTACATCCAGGTCGCACGCGACACCATCAAGCGCATCGGCTACGACAACACCGATTACGGCATCGACTACAAGGGCTGCGCCGTGATGGTCTGCTACGACAAGCAGTCCAACGACATCGCGCAAGGCGTGGACCACGCGAGCGACGACCACTTGAACACCGGCGCCGGCGACCAGGGCCTGATGTTCGGCTATGCCTGCGACGAGACGCCCGAGCTGATGCCGGCGCCGATCTACTATGCCCACCGCCTGGTCGAGCGCCAGGCCCAGCTGCGCAAGGACGGCCGCCTGCCTTTCCTGCGCCCCGACGCCAAGAGCCAGGTCACGATGCGCTACGTGGACGGCAAGCCGCACAGCATCGACACCGTGGTGCTCTCGACCCAGCACCATCCCGACCAGAGCGAGACGCCGACCAAGATGAAGGCCTCCTTCGTCGAGGCGGTGATCGAGGAGATCATCAAGCCGGTGCTGCCCAAGGAGTGGCTCAAGGACACGCGCTACCTGATCAACCCGACCGGCCGCTTCGTCATCGGCGGCCCGCAGGGCGACTGCGGCCTCACGGGCCGCAAGATCATCGTCGACACCTACGGCGGCGCCTGCCCGCACGGCGGCGGCGCGTTCTCCGGCAAGGATCCGAGCAAGGTCGACCGCTCGGCCGCCTACGCCGCCCGCTACGTGGCCAAGAACATCGTCGCCGCCGGCCTGGCGCGCCAGTGCCAGATCCAGGTCGCCTACGCGATCGGCGTCGCCCGGCCGATGAACGTCACGGTCTACACCGAGGGCACGGGCGTGATCCCCGACGAGCAGATCGCCGAACTGGTGCAAGCGCATTTCGACCTGCGCCCGAAGGGCATCGTCCAGATGCTCGACCTGCTGCGCCCGATCTACGGCAAGACCGCCGCCTACGGCCACTTCGGCCGCGAAGAGCCCGAGTTCACCTGGGAGAGCACCGCCAACGCGGCGGCGCTGCGCGCTGCCGCCGGGCTGTAAGGTCCTCAGGCTTTTTCGAGCAGCCGGCAGACCTCCTCGTCGGAGGTCTGGCCGAAGTCCTGGTACCAGAGCCCGACGGCGTGGAAGTGCTCGGGCGTGCGGAGGCAGACCACCTCGTCGGCGACCGTGCCGACGCTTTGCAGCGCTTCGCGCGACGCCACAGGCACCGCAACCACGATGCGCTGCGGCCGGCCGGCGCGCACCGCCATCGCGGCGGCATGCATGGTGGCGCCGGTCGCCAGGCCGTCGTCGATCAGCAGCAGCACGCGTCCCTCGAGCCTCAGCGGCGGGCGCTCGCCACGATAGAGCCGCTCGCGGCGCACCAGCTCGGCCTGTTCGCGCGCCACCACGGCCTCGATCTCCGCCGCGGCCACCGGCCAGGCGAGCGTCGACTCGTCCAGGTAGCGCACGCCGCCGGAGGCGATGGCGCCCATCGCGAACTCCTCCTGACCGGGATAGCCGAGCTTGCGCACCACCAGCACGTCGAGCGGCGCGCCGAGTGCATGGGCGACTTCCCAGGCCACCGGCACGCCCCCGCGCGGCAGCCCGAGCACCAGCAGGCCGGGCCGCCCGCGCCAGGCTTCGAGGGCCTTGGCGAGCAAACGGCCGGCATCGCATCGATCCTTGAATTTCATCTGCAGCTCCTGCAGTCGGGATTCAGAAACGATACGCCGCGCTCATGCCGAGCGTCCAGTTTCGCCCCGGTGCCGGCTCGTAGTAGCGGGCATTGCCCTCGTTGACGATCACCGAGCCGACGTACTGCCGGTCGAACAGGTTGTCGATGCGCGCGAAGGCATTCAGGTCCCAGCGCTGCCACTGCATGACATAGCCCGCGAACAAGGCGACCACCGCGTAGCCCGGCGCGCTCACGGTGTTGCGGTCGTTGGCCTCGATGCTCGCCAGTGCGCGCAGCTCGGTGCCGGCGCGCCAGCCCTGGGGCGGCACCCAGCCGAAGGAGGCGAAGAACGCCTGGGGGGCGATGCCCGGGATGCGGTTGCCGGCCGGCACGATGCCGGCCGCGGTGCAGGGCAAGGTCGTGCAGAAGGCGTCGCTGTAGCGTGCGTCGAGCCAGGTGTAGGCCAGCTGGGTGCGCCAGTGGCCCTCGCTCTCGTGCAGCCAGGAGAGTTCGAAGCCGTCGCGCGTGGTCCGTCCGGCGTTCTGGAAGGTGGCCCGGCCGCCGACGTTGGTGGCGGTCACGATCTCGTCGCTGGTGCGGGTCTTGAACAGCGCCGCCGTGAGAAAGCCACCCGCGAGCCGCGCCTTGGCGCCCACTTCGACACTGTCGTTGACGGCCGGCTGCAGCGCGAAGTTGAGGCCGCCCAACCCGTCGGGGCGGTACGAGAGCTCGTTCAGCGTCGGCGTCTCGAAGCCGCGGCCCACCGAGGTGTAGAGCGCCAGGTCGCGCGTGGCCTGGTAGCGCAGCGACGCCACCGGCAGCGTCTCGGCGTAGCGCGCGCTGCCGCTGTCGTCGCGGTTCGCGCCCACGATGTAGTGGTCCTGCGAATCGAAGTCCACGGTGCTGCGGCGCACGCCGGCCTCGAGCGTCCAGCGCTCGTCCAGGCGCCAGGTGCCCTGCAGGTAGGGGTCGAGGTCGTAGACCTCGTTGGTCTCGTTGCGACGCAGCCGCCCCTGCACGCCCAGCACCGGCCGTGCGACCGTGCCGAGGTAGTTCTCGTAGCCGGTGCGCTGCTCACGCAGCTTGTTGTATTCCAGTCCCGCGACCAGCTCGAAGGGCCGGTCGGCCAGCCGCAGCTGCGAGATCCAGCGCAGGTCGGCACCGCCGAAGTCGCGCGCCAGCCCGATCACGCCGCCGGCGCTGGTCGGGCTCAGCTGCGCCGAGGGCGGAATCGCCTGGTACTGCGAGGTCTTTCGCTCGCCGCCGTAGACCAGCATGCGCAGCGTGTTGTCGGCATCGAGGCGGCGTTCGTAGGTCAGTCCGGCCTGCGTCTGGTCGACGCTCTTGCGGGTGTCGAACTGCGTCGCGACGGCCGCGCTGCGCCGGTTCAGCGCGTACTGCTCGGCCGTCAGGCCGAGCGGATCCTGGGCATTCAGATGCACGCTGTTGGCGACCAGCGTCAGCCGGCTGCCATCGTCGAGCGTGAAGCCCAGCTTGCCGTTGACGATGCCGCGATCGGCCGCGCTGTGGTCGCGATAGCCATCGGTCTCGAAACGGCCGGCGCTCAGCAGGTAGTCGACCGCCCCGGAGGAGCCGCTGGCCTTGACGCCGGTGCGCGTGGTGCCGAAGCTGGCCGCGGCCAGCGAGAAGCCCAGCTTCGGCGGCCCCTCGCCGGTCTCGGTGAAGGACTGCACCACGCCACCCGAGGAGTTGCCGTAGAGCGCCGAAAAGGGCCCGCGCAGCACCTCGACGTGGTCGACCGAGCCGATGTCGATGTTGGAGGTCTGCCCCTGGCCGTCGGGCAGCGTGGCGGGAATTCCATCGACGTACAGGCGCACGCCGCGCACGCCGAAGGTGGAGCGCGCGCCGAAGCCGCGGATCGAGATCTGCAGGTCCTGCGCGTAGTTGTTGCGGTTCTGGATCTGCAGCCCGGGCACCCCGCTCAGGCTCTCCGACAGGTTCACGCCGAGCCGGCTGTCGCGCATGTCCACGCCTTCCACCCGGTCGACCGAACCGGCGACGTCGAACAGCGGGGTCGGACCGGCCGGCGTCGAGACCGTGATCTCGCCCAGCATGGGTGCGCCGCCGGCTTCCTGGGCCTGGGCCCGGGCCGCGGACGAGGCTGCGAGCAGCAGGCAGGCGAAAGCAACGGCGGAAAATTTCATCGCCGAGATTCTGCGGTGCGCCGCAGCACCATCGGCGAAGGGCAAGACCCTATGGCGCGCCGATGCGGGATCGGCCTAGGCGCGTCGCGCGGGCCGGTCTCGGTTTCATGAACGGAAGATGAACAGACCCGAGTGACCCTGCGACGCACCCTGTCGGCCGGCCGGCTACGATCCGCTGGCCGTTCGAGCCTGGACGGCCTCTCCTTCCGGTCGCCCGCGCTTTCCCGCTGCAAATGCTCCGCTGCCTGGTCCTCGCCCTCGCCTGCCTGCTCTCGGCCTGTGCCGGACTGCCCACCGTTCCGGCAGTGCCGTACGCCCCGGCCATTCCGGCCTCGCCGGCCACCGAGCTGGGCCGGCTTGCCGCGCCTTTCAACGCCCCGTCCGACAGCCTGTCGGGCGCACGCGTGCTGGCGCAGGCCGCGTTCGCACTGGACGCCCGGCTGGAGCTGATTCGCCGGGCCCAGTCCTCGCTCGACCTGCAGTACTACCTGCTGGGCAACGACAAGACCGGCAAGCTGATCCTGCGCGAACTGCGCGACGCCGCCCGGCGCGGCGTGCGGGTGCGCCTGCTGCTGGACGATTTCTATACGGCCAGGCTGGACCCGCTGCTGCTCGGCCTGGCCTCCTGGCCCAACGTGGAGATCCGGCTGTTCAACCCCTTCGTGGCCGGCCGCGACCACTCGGCCACCCGCTGGATGGGCTTCGCGGCCGATTTCCGTCGGCTCAACCACCGGATGCACAACAAGCTCTTCATCGCCGACGGCGCGTTCGCGATCGCCGGCGGACGCAACCTGGCGGACGAGTACTTCCTGCGCAGCGACGGCGCCAACTTCATCGACCTCGACATGCTGCTGGCCGGCCCGGTGGTGACCGGACTCCAGACCATCTTCGACAACTACTGGAACAGCGAGGTGGTCTGGCCGCTGCACGCCATCGTGCCGGCCGTCGAGCCGACGTCGGCACTGCAGGCGGAATTCGACCGCCGGACCTCGCGCACGGAAGCGCCGCTGCCGCCGGCGCTGCCCGAGACCGACATGTTCGGCGACCCGCCGCTGGGCACCCTGATCGCCCAGGGCCGGCTCGAGATGATCCCGGCCCAGGCCAACGCGGTGGCGGACTCGCCCAACAAGGTGCTGCGCGCCGAAGGCGACGACGCCGCCCGGGAGCGCCGGCCGCCCGCGGTGGCCGAGCGCATGCGCGTGGCACTGGACCTGGCCCGCTTCAGCGTCGACATCGTCTCGCCCTATTTCCTGCCGGGCGAGGAAGGCATGGCGCAGATCGCGCGGCTGCGCGCGCGCGACGTCCAGGTGAGCGTGGCGACCAACTCGCTGGCCGATACCGACGAGCCGCTGGTCAACATCAACTACAACAACTACCGCGTCGAGATGCTCCGCCTGGGCGTGCAGCTCTACGAGGTCAGCTCGGAGCAGATCAGGCGCAGCCTGAACCTGCGCAAGGTGTTTCGCCAGTCGCGCGGCCGGCTGCACGCCAAGCTGACCTTGATCGACCGCGAATGGGCGCTGATCGGCTCGCTCAACTTCGATCCCCGCTCGGCCCACATCAACACCGAAATGGGCGTGCGCCTGCACAGCTTCGAAGTCGCCCACCGCCTGCTGGAGGCCTTCCAGGTCGACAATGTCGAAAGCGCCTACAAGCTGCAGCTGAAGCCGGGCACCGACCAGATCCAGTGGATCAGCACCGACGGCGAAAACGTGGTGCACGACGACGAGCCCGATGCCAACATGCTGGTGAAGATCAAGCTGCTGCTGTTCTCGTGGTTCGTGCCGAGCGACTTGCTCTAGGAGACTGCGGATGCAGGACATCGTCTTTTTGCTCGACGTCGACAACACGCTGCTCGACAACGACGGCGTGGTCGACGACCTGCGCCGCCAGCTGATCGACAACTTCGGCAGCACCCGGGCCGAGCGCTACTGGACCTTCTTCGAGGAACTGCTTGGCGAACTCGGCTACACCGACTACCTGGGGGCGCTGCAGCGCTATCGCCTGCGCGAGTTCGGCGACGACATGAACGACCCGCGGCTGCTGCAGATGTCGACCTTTCTCGTGGACTATCCGTTCGCCGACCGGCTGTATCCGGGCGCACTGGAAGTCGTCGGGCACCTGAAGCGCTTCGGCACCCCGGTGATCCTGACCGACGGCGACGTCGTGTTCCAGCCGCGCAAGGTGCAGCGCTCGGGACTCTGGCAGGCCGTCGACGGCCGGGTGCTGATCTACGTCCACAAGGAGCGCATGCTCGACGCGGTGCAGAAGCGCTATCCGGCGCGCCACTACGTGATGGTCGACGACAAGCTGCGCATCCTCTCGGCGATGAAGGCCGAGTGGGGCGAACGGCTGACGACGGTCTTTCCGCGCCAGGGCCGCTACGCCCTCGACCCGCAGGTGACCGCCGCGCATCCCGCCGCGGACATCTCCGTTGATCGCATCGCCGATCTCCTCGATTGTCCCCTCGCTGCCCTGCAGCGTCCGGCAACGCCCGCCCCTTGAACGCCACCCGGGAGCTTCCATGGCCTCACGACTCAGCCCCCTCGCCGGCCAGCCGGCCCCCCTGGACGCCCTGGTCGACGTCGACGCGCTGCTCGCCGCCTACGGCGCCGAGCGTCCCGATCCGACGCTGCCAGGCGAACGCGTCGCCTTCGGCACCTCGGGCCATCGCGGCTGCGCCTTCGAGCGATCCTTCAACGAATGGCACGTGCTGGCGATCACGCAGGCGATCTGCGACCACCGCCGGGCGCAGGGCATCGACGGCCCGCTCTACCTCGGCATCGACACGCATGCGCTGTCGGCGCCCGCGGCGGCCAGCGCGCTCGAGGTGCTGGCGGCCAACGGCGTCGACGTGATGCTGGCCACCGGCGACGAATACACGCCGACCCCGGCCCTGTCGCACGCCATCCTCGGCTACAACCGCGGCCGCACGCGCGGGCTGGCCGACGGCATCGTGGTGACGCCCTCGCACAATCCGCCGCGCGATGGCGGCTTCAAGTACAACCCGCCCAACGGCGGGCCGGCCGGCCAGGACATCACCGGTCCGGTGCAGGAAGCGGCCAACCGCTACATCGAAAAAGGGCTCGAGGGCGTTCGCCGGATGCCGCACGCGCAGGCCCTGCAGGCAGCCACCACGCACCGCCACGACTTTCTGGCGGCCTACGTCGGCGACCTGGGCAACGCGATCGACATGGACCTGATCCGCGAAGCCGGCGTGCGCATGGGGGTCGATCCGCTCGGCGGCGCCGGCGTGCACTACTGGGGCGCCATTGCCGAACGCTACCGGATCGACCTCAGCGTGGTCAGCGAAGCGGTCGATCCGCGCTTCGGCTTCATGACGCTCGACTGGGACGGCCAGATCCGCATGGACCCCTCGTCGACCTATGCGATGCAGCGGCTGATCGACATCAGGGACCGCTTCGACGTCGGCTTCGCCTGCGACACCGACCACGACCGCCACGGCATCGTCACCCGCAGCGCCGGGCTGCTGCAGCCCAATCATTACCTGTCGGTGGCGATCGACTACCTGTTCCGGCACCGCCCGCAATGGGGCGCCGGTGCGGCCGTGGGCAAGACGGTGGTCTCGACGCGGCTGATCGACGCCCTCGCGCAGCGGCTCGGCCGCCGGCTTTACGAAGTGCCGGTCGGCTTCAAGTGGTTCGCCGACGGGCTGCTCGATGCCTCGCTCGGCTTCGTCGGCGAGGAAAGCGCGGGCGCCACCTTCCTGCGCCGCAACGGCACGGTCTGGACCACCGACAAGGACGGCATCACCGCGGCGCTGCTGGCGGGCGAGATCACGGCCCGCACCGGCCGCGACCCGGGCGCGCTCTACGCCGAACTGGCGAACGAATTCGGCAACCCGGTGGCCAGCCGCATCGACGCACCCGCCAGCCTGCAGCAGAAGAAGCAGTTGTCGGCGCTGAGCCCGCAGCAGCTGCGCGCCACCGAGCTGGCCGGCGAACCGATCGTGAGCGTGCTGAGCCACGCCCCCGGCAACGGCGGCGCGATCGGCGGCATCAAGGTGATCGCCCCGAACGGCTGGTTCGCCGCCCGGCCTTCGGGCACCGAGGAGATCTACAAGATCTACGGCGAGAGCTTCCGCGGCGCCGAGCACCTGGAGCGGATCCTCGCGGAGGCCCAGACCATCGTCGACGCGGCGATCGCGCCGGTGCGTCCGGACGGCCCGTGAAAACGAGGCGCCCTGGCACCGGCAGTGATCGGCGTCGAGTCGGTCAGCTGTCGATCTTCTGGCTGCGATAGACCGGCTTGCGATCAGGTTTGACTTTGGGAACGATCTTGTTCGGAGACAGGACGGTGGGACCTGAGCATCCAATGCAGAATGGCACGGTCTTCCCATCGATGGAGACCAATCCGCCGACGGGCGAAGGTGGAATGCCCTCGGACTTGAACGTGTCCGGCTGGTAAACCCCGTCCGAGTTCGGCGAGATCACGCCCGTCTGGAAATCCACCTTGTAGGCCCGCCCGGTTCCCAGCGAACACTTGTTCGTGCTGGTGCTCGATTTGGCCTGGAACGTGCTGAAGTAGGTCTGGCCGCCGATGGTCAGCGGTGTGGTGACGACCTGCTCGTACGGCGTGGTCGTGGTGAACAGATTCATGTACCAACCATTCGCCTTCAAGGTCGTCGGGTCCATGGCCGTGCCGACGCCGGTGACGTTCGTCAGTTGATTGCTGGTGACGAGCGAGGCATCGGTCCCGTAGCCGATCACGACCGTGGGGGTGTTGGCCACCGTCGAGCCAGTCGAGTCAGGCGCGCCAACCTTGGTGATGTCGTCCCGAATGCCGTAGAAGCGGTTGTTGACCGATGCGGCGCTGCCCGAGCCCAGGGGCTTTTCCCGGTCGCCCGTGCCGACCAGAACGGTGGCCTGCGTGCCGAGCGTGACGACACTCGGTGCGTACATGAACTTGCGCTGTTCCGAGGCCGTGGTCCAGTCGCTCACCGTCGCGATCTTGTTGATCGGCCAGTTCGCGACGCTGCTGTAGCTCGCGAAGCTGCTGTTTGGGTCGGTGGTGTTGATGCGCCAGATATTGCCGCGCGTGTCCACCGCGTACAGCAGGTCGATGATGCCGTCATTGTTGGCGTCGACCGCCGTCATGTCGGCGACGAAGCGGCCTGCCGTCGAACCCGGATCGAAGAATCGCAAGTTGGCCGCGCTGCCGGTTGCTGCGTCCATCACGAAAATACCGCGCCCTTGCGTGACGCTGTCGCAGGCGTTGGCGGCGCCGTCCTCACATTTGTCGTAGCCGGCACCGAAGGCGACCAGCGTGGTGGTTGCCGTTCCGATCTTCACGCGCATGGCGACCGGCGTGGACCAGGTCTGGCCCAGGCTGCTGTGGTCGGTGTCGCTGAACTTCCACATCAGCGTCGGTTGGTTGCCGCCGGTGCCGGGCTTGTTCGTTGCATTGAACGCATAGACCGCGCGCCCGCCGCGGCGCATGGTCGGGTAGATCCACAGCTTGCTCAGTGTGCCGCTGCTCACTTCCTGGTAGCCGCCGATGGAACCGTCGAAGAAGTAGGTCTTCGGCGCGGCGCCGGTGACCGTCACGCCGGGATAGCTGATCACCGGAGTGTTCGAATGCACCCGATCCAGCAGATTCCAGGAGCCCGCGCTGTCGGTGCCTTTCCAGTGTTCCGGCGCAATGAAGGCCCAGAGCTCGTCGCCGGCGCCGGAGCCGGTCTGATTGCCGCTGACCGCGTGCAACATGCCGTCGCCGGCACCATAAAACACCACGACGTCGTTCGTGCTGCCCGAGCCGTAGTTCACCGCGAGGGGCCGCGAATGAACCACTTCGCCGTGCACCGTCGGCCGAGTGGTGGGCCCCGCTGTCACCGTGCCCGTGATCGGGTCCTTCGCCGGGTAGGTCGTGGTGACCAGATTGCCGGTGGTCGGGTCGAAGGTGCTGTTGCCGTCGCCGACATTCTGGCCCCGTGCCCAGTTGACCAAGGTCGCGCTGGTGGTGCCTTGGCTCAGGCCCGCGCTCGGGATCGTCACGTTCGTCGTGTTGAAGTCGACCACGGAACTGCAGGTGGTGTCTGTGCAGGTCCGGATGTTGCGGGCGGCATAGCCGAGATTGCGCAGCTGCTGGCCGCTGCCTCCCCGTTCGACGAGCGGACCGTCGGGCGAATCGGAGTACTTGCTCAAAGCAGCGTAAGTCGTGACGTCTCCGCAACTCGACGCTGTCCCGGTCACGCTCTGCCAATACGTGCCGCTGTCGGCCGTCCAGTAGCTCTTCGCGCAATTCCGGATGAAGCCGCTCGACGTATCGACAGCGGGCGCGCCCGTGGCATCGACGAGGGAGAGCGCGTTGCCGCTGAGCGCGAACTGGTACTGCTTCATGTTGCCGACCCAGCGCTGATAGGCGTTTTCCTGCGGCCGGAAGACGCCCATGAACACCTGGTTCAGGAAGGTGCCCTGGGCATTCACGCTCACCGGCAGCGAAGCGGACGCAAACACGCTGTTGACCGACGCGATCTGCGTCAAGGTTTCCTTCAGCGCGTTGATCAGCGCCAGCAGGTCGCCACCCACGGAATAGTAGCCACCGGCGTAGTCTTCGGGCGCGTGGCCTCGGCCGACCGCCGCCATGGTCTGAAGCAGCTTCGCCTGCTTGGCGTCCTGCGAGGCGTTATAGACGTCGATCGTGAAGGTCTGGACGTTCTGCTGGCCGTCGATCGGGCTCACGTCGGTGCTGTAGAGGAATTTGGTCCACTCGTCGGCGAAGCGGACGTCGGACTTCTGGCTGTTGGGCAAAGGCACCGGGTAGATCTGCGAGCCCGGGTCGTGGCTGAGCCGCGACATCAGGGTGTTCGTCGGATACGGCGAGGCATTCGCATTGGTTCCGTATTCCTGATTCGGCCACGTATTGCCGATCAGGATGATGAAGTTCTTGCCGCAGCTGTTCTCGTTGGTGATCGGGCTCTTGTAGGTCTCCCTGGCCACAGGGTCCGTGAACGCATTCACGTCCTCCAAGGCGTTCTTGGTGCTGTAACGCGTGGGGCCGAACCCCGTTGCGCCCATCGGCGAGCCGGCCGTACCGCCGGAGCCGGAAACGACAAGGTTCGGTCGCGACCAGCCGCCGAAGTACTTGAAGGCTTCGTAGAGGCCGGCGCCGTATTCGGCCGAGGAGGCGCCTTTGAATTCCGGTGTCGTGATCTTGCTGTCGATGTTGGTCAGATCGGCAATGATCGAGGCGTTCACGTCGGTGACCGAGCACTGCGAACTCAACGACTTGACCTCGTGCCGGATATAGCCCGGCAGGACACTGTTGCTGTCGACCGAGTTGACGCTCGTGTTGAACATCATCAAGCCGGCATTGATGTCCAGTGCAGCGGTTCCGGTTGGCGGGCTGCACACGAGTTGGTTGAGCACGAGTTTCAGCGCGCGAACTTCCACCTGCCCTTGCACCAGTTTCGGATTCCCGCTGCAGGCCGACGTCGAGCTGCAGAAGACCTGGTAAACATAGCTCTGGCAGGTCGTCTTCGCCGAGCCGCTGTAGTTGCCGCATTTCGCGAGGACATCGGAATACGCCCATGCCTGGGCGTTGTTCGACCAGTTCGAGCTGTTGTCGAGATAGAAGAGAACATTGGGCGCCGACGCGCTCCCGCCGCCCGCATACAGGTCGATGTCTTCGGCTGCAGCCCGCGAATGCAGCACGAGGGCGGCGAGGATCGCCAGCACAAGTCGGAAGGCAAGGGTGTTCATCGGTGACCTTTTTTCTGGCTATATCGCGATCAGGAGCAGCTGCCGGAGAGCGCCGTGATGTCCGTGCGAACCTCGACGCCCTGCTGGACCACCGGCGCGGCGTTCAGCAGCTTCGGATCGTTGGCTTGCGCCTGCATGTCGTACAACACGGTCGCGCAAAGCGAATCGTCGGAGGGTGAACCGACCTTCGACGGATCGACGATCGTCAGGCCGGTGGAGGGGGGGCCTCCGAAGCAGGAGGTGTCCGTCGCGGTCACGTAGTAGATACCGGCCGAATTTTTCTGGAGCAGTTCCGAATTCTTGATCACGCGGGCACGTTTGCACTCGAGGTTCTTGATCGTGACCTTCGTCGAAGCCGCGGTGCTGTCGGCGGTGGTGTCGTCTGCCTTGCTCGTGCCGAGATTGACGGTGGTGGTCGTGCCTGCGGCCTTGTACGGATCCCAGGTGGTGTAGGGCTGATTCAACACCGTGTCGAGCGCGTAATTGGCTGCTGCAACCGCCTCGGTTCGCACCTGCTCATTGCTGACAATCTGGGTATGGCGCGTGGACAGCCGAATCACGCTGACCGCGACGAGGCTGATCATCAGCAGCATCACCATGCCGATCATCAGCACGGCGCCGGACTGGGCGCGGTGGGCTCGGCAGACATTTTTCATCTTCATGATTCGCGGCGCGCCTTGGGGGTGACGAACGAGATATAGGTGCTGTAGACGCGCCGCTTCGGGTTGCCCGCGGCGTTTGCGGCAACGCTGACGCTGGTGTCCGCGCCGAGCACGAAACTCGCGGCATTCTGGGTGTTCTGGCTCGAATCGCTGGAGCGGGCCAGCAGCCAAATTCGTACGCCGATGACTTGTGTCCAGTCCGTATAAGGCGGCAGAGCAGGCGGCACGTTGGGGTTGGGCGCAGCCGCGAACACGTCGGGTGTTCCATCTGCAGGGGTGCTGGTGTCGAACGCGTACTCGATTTGCATCTGCTCGATGTTCTCGACCAACACCACAGGATCAGGGAGATTGCCGCTGGGCGGGAGGATGAGCGGAATATCTCGATAGCTCAACTCGTTCGCCGCGCTGACGTAGTAGATACGGCGAACGAGTTTGCGCTTCGGTGCCGGCGTGCCGGCAACACAGGTCTTGGTTTGAAGCGTGAAGTCTGACGAACCGCCCTGCAAGAGCTTGATCGGCGTCGCGCTGTATTCGCTGCCGCACTCGGACACCTGCAAATAGGCATCTGCGTTCGACTCGAGCGGGCAACCCGGGTCGCCGACGGCGCAGGTGCTCGCTCGCTGAATGAACAACGCATCGGTACCGGCTTTGCGTGCAATGCAAGACGGATCGGCGTCTGTATTCGCCCCTGCCGCGCTGCCAAGCCCCAGGACGTAGTAAGTCAACGAGTCTTGCCATTTGCCAAGGTTCGCGACCCCGGTCAGGCACATCGCTGTCGCTGCCTCGGCAGGCGTGATGATCGGAGTGACGGCCGCCGTCGGCTTGACCAGCGATCCGTAGAACCCCGTCTGCGACAACTCGCGGCTCAGAACGTCGAGGGCATAGCGCCCGTTCTCAATCACCTCCGCACTCCGTTCGACCTCGCTTCGGGACCGGCTGCTGCCAGCGAAAAGGACACTCACCGCGGCGACGATCAGCAGACCGATGACGAGCGCAATCATCAACTCGATGAGCGTGAGCCCTCGCTGGTGACGGCAACGGGCTTCTGAGGTCGACGCAAGGGCTCGGCGGTACATGTCGGTCCTCAAGATGACTTGGTCAGGTTCGGCACCAGCACGCGGACCGTGACGCCACGCCGCAGCCGGTCGCCGAAATTCACATCGTTGGCGCAGAAGTTCTGACCCGCCGGAGAATCGGGGTCGGGTTCGGCACTCGGCGATTTGCCTTGCCACACGACCGTGACGTAGATGTCGGCCAGTGCGTTGCCCTCCGCCGGCACGACCCGGATCAGGCAGCCGCGGGCGCCGATCATGGCGCCGACCTTCGAGCTGCCCTCCAGGGCCGCGGCGCCCTGCAGCGCCAGCCCCCACTGACACATTTCGAACTCTGCCTCCGCCAGCGGAACGCCCGCTCCCGCGACGCAGACGGAACCGGTGCTGAAGTCCTTGGCATTCGCGCCCGAACCCACGTAAACGCCGCCGTGGGTGGAACTGACGGCATCATTGAGATAGCCGTCGACGATGGCTCGCGAATCGGTCAGACGGCCCTGCATTTCACGGACCAGCGAAAGCGCCTCGCCACGCTGGTAGGACTCGAATTCCATGACGGTCGACCTGGCTTGCATGCCGATCACGCCCAGAATGCCCAGCAGCATCACGGCGATGGTCACCAGCACTTCGATCAGCGTGAAGCCGCGCATGCCGGTCGCTCGGGTACGGAATCGATGAAGGTCAGCTAGCAACATGATGTCGATTGGGTGACGGCCCGGCCACTGGCAGAAATGCAGACCCAACGATTGACCTTGGCAGACGGGACGCTGAGCTTGATCGAGGACGAACCGCCGGAGGTCAGCCGGCCGGAGGAGTTGAAAACGAACAGCAAGTTGCCGCTCGTCGAGGGGGATGGGCACGTCGAGGTGGTGGATACCACGGAGGGGGAGCCCGTCTGTTGAAGGAGCGCGGTACCCGTTCCGTCGCTGCTTTGGGTGATCTTCCAGTCCCCGACAACGGTGTCGTCCCCCGAATTCGTGAAGTTGAACGCCACCTTGTCATTGCGCTTGAGTGCCTCGCTGCGAGCGACCCAAAGCGATTCATTCAGCGCCGAGGCGACGGACTTGATGCGCTGCGTGGCGATCAGCTGCTGGAACGAGGGCGCGGCCAGCGCCGCCAGGACGGCGACGACGGCCAAGGTGACCATCAACTCGATGGCCGTGAAGCCGCCCTGGCGAGCGCGCCGCGTTGCGCGCCGAACCTGGGTCAATGCCGCCGGGGTTGCCATCGCGTCACTTGCCCCAGTAGCCCGAGGCGTCCGGCGCCTTGACGCCGGTGTTGTCGAGCGTCATCGTCTGCTCGCCCGACACTGCCTGGCTCCCTGCCGGCGCGGCCGTTGCCGTGAAGCCCGAGCAGTCGGCCGGAGTGCAAGCGACCGAGATCGTGTAGGCCGCCTGGATTTCGGCCGGCGTCGCGAAACCGGTGTCCGCCAGCACGGTGGTGTACACACGCCGGTCGAGGAGGTAGCTTTGTTCCTTGCTGGCCAGATCCATCAAGGCCGCCTGCGCGGTCGCCCGCTTCCCCTTGCGGATGTACGACGCATAGGACGGGTAGGCGATCGCCGCCAGAATCGCCACGATCGCAACGGTGATCATCAGTTCCATCAGCGTGAAGCCGCGCGCCCGCCCGCCCCAGGGGACCTTCGAGCTTGCCGTCGTCGTCATCGGCATCTTTTCCAGAGACTGAACCATCGGGCTGTATCCTCCATGGCGCGCCCCTCGACCCTTGGATCCGATCAGAGGCACGCCGCAGGAAATCATTTCAAGATGTCACAAAGTACAAGTGGATGTGAAATTATCACATTCACCTGAAGTCAGGCTTTGCCGACGCGGCCGTTTCGTGGGAAAAGTGACAGAAGGCCCGTTTGACCCGACAGGCGGTTCGCCTTCATCCACATCTGGCGCCGGCCCCTTCGGCCTTGAAACTGCCCAAAACACCCTTATGATTAGCACTCGTCAAAGCTGAGTGCTAACAACACTGGCTTCCGATGATGGGGCGCCGGCAACCTTGCCGGCACCCGAACCAAACCCCGTTTCTTATCAGGAGATGCAATGAAACTTCGTCCTTTGCACGATCGCGTGATCGTCAAGCGCATTGAAAGCGAAACCAAGACCGCCTCGGGCATCGTGATCCCCGACAACGCCGCCGAAAAGCCCGATCAGGGCGAAGTCCTGGCCGTCGGTCCTGGCAAGAAGAACGACAAGGGCGACCTGATCTCGATGAACATCAAGGTCGGCGACCGCGTCCTGTTCGGCAAGTACAGCGGCCAGACCGTCAAGGTCGATGGCGACGAACTCCTGGTCATGAAGGAAGACGACCTCTTCGCAGTGGTCGAGAAGTAATTTCTCGCCCCTTCATCCCCCTATCCAACTGAATCTCGGAGAAATCTCATGGCAGCAAAAGACGTAGTCTTCGGCGGTGAAGCCCGCGCGCGCATGGTCGAGGGTGTCAACATCCTCGCCAACGCAGTCAAAGTGACCCTCGGCCCCAAGGGCCGCAACGTGGTGCTCGAGCGCTCGTTCGGCGCCCCGACCGTGACCAAGGACGGTGTGTCCGTGGCCAAGGAAATCGAACTCAAGGACAAGCTGCAGAACATGGGCGCCCAGCTCGTGAAGGAAGTGGCTTCCAAGACCTCGGACAACGCCGGCGACGGCACCACCACCGCGACCGTGCTGGCACAAGCCATCGTTCGCGAAGGTTTCAAGCTGGTGGCTGCCGGCATGAACCCGATGGACCTGAAGCGCGGCATCGACAAGGCGGTCACCGCCCTGGTCGCCGAGCTCAAGAAGGCTTCGAAGGCCACGACCACCTCGAAGGAAATCGCGCAAGTCGGCTCGATCTCGGCCAACAGCGACGAAACCATCGGCAAGCTCATCGCTGACGCGATGGACAAGGTCGGCAAGGAAGGCGTGATCACCGTCGAAGACGGCAAGTCGCTCGACAGCGAACTCGACGTCGTCGAAGGCATGCAGTTCGACCGCGGCTACCTGTCGCCCTACTTCATCAACAACCCCGAAAAGCAAAGCGCGATCCTGGAGAACCCGTTCGTGCTGCTGTTCGACAAGAAGATCAGCAACATCCGCGACCTGCTGCCGACGCTGGAGCAAGTGGCCAAGGCCGGCCGTCCGCTGCTGATCGTTGCCGAAGAAGTCGAAGGCGAAGCCCTGGCAACGCTGGTCGTGAACACGATCCGCGGCATTCTGAAGGTCGTGGCCGTCAAGGCACCTGGCTTCGGCGACCGCCGCAAGGCCATGCTCGAAGACATCGCCATCCTGACGGGCGGCAAGGTCATCGCCGAAGAAGTGGGCCTGACCCTCGAGAAGGTGACCTTGGCCGACCTCGGCCAAGCCAAGCGCATCGAAGTGGGCAAGGAAAACACCATCATCATCGACGGTTCGGGCGCCCCTGGCGACATCGAAGCCCGCGTCAAGCAAGTCCGCGTGCAGATCGAGGAAGCCACTTCCGACTACGACCGCGAAAAGCTGCAAGAGCGCGTGGCCAAGCTGGCCGGCGGCGTTGCAGTGATCAAGGTCGGCGCTGCCACCGAAGTCGAAATGAAGGAAAAGAAGGCGCGCGTCGAAGACGCCCTGCACGCCACCCGCGCTGCAGTGGAAGAAGGCGTGGTTGCCGGTGGTGGCGTGGCCCTGCTGCGCGCCAAGCAAGCCGTGGGCGACACCCTCAAGGGTGACAACGCCGACCAGGATGCCGGCATCAAGCTGGTGCTCAAGGCCATCGAAGCGCCCCTGCGCGAGATCGTCAACAACGCCGGCGGCGAAGCCTCGGTGGTGGTGAACGCCGTGTTGGCCGGCAAGGGCAACTACGGCTTCAATGCCCAGAACGACAGCTACGGCGACATGCTCGAGCTGGGTATCCTGGACCCGACCAAGGTGACCCGCACCGCCCTGCAGAACGCCGCTTCGGTGTCCTCGCTGCTGCTGACGACCGAAGCCATGGTCGCTGACGCACCGAAGGACGAAGCCGGCGCCGGCGGCGGCATGCCCGACATGGGCGGCATGGGTGGCATGGGCGGCATGGGGATGTAATTCCCCCCGGCCCGGCTGCCACAGCCAAGCCAAGAGCCCCGCGGTGCGAGCCGCGGGGCTTTTTTTCGTCCTGTCGGAGCACCGGGGCGGATCGGCGTACAACCGGGGCTTCGACCCGAAAACGCAGCGAAGGACCCACCGGCATGAACTCCAAGACCCTCGTCGCACCCCCGGTGCCGGCACGCCGCGCCCTGCTGTGCGCACTCGCGCTCGGCGCCGGAGGACTCGCGCTGCGCCCCGGCGCGTCCGCCTGGGCGGCCGAGCGCGCCACCGTCGTCCCGGCGCCGGCCGACGACCCGGCCGCAGGGGCCGCCGCCACGACCGAGACCGCAGTCATCGCCGGCGGCTGCTTCTGGGGCGTTCAGGGTGTGTTCCAGCACGTCAAGGGCGTGACCAGCGCCGTCTCGGGCTATGCCGGCGGCGAGGCCGCAACGGCCAACTACGAAGCCACCAGCTCCGGCCGCACCGGCCATGCCGAATCGGTGCGCATCAGCTACGACCCGAAGCAGATCAGCTACGCGCGGCTGCTCCAGATCTATTTCTCGGTCGCCCACGACCCGACCGAGCTGAACCGCCAGGGACCGGACGTCGGCAGCCAGTACCGCTCGACCATTTTTGCGGCCAACCCCGAGCAGGCACGCATCGCCAGGAACTACATCGCGCAGCTCGACCGCGCCCGCGTCTTCGGCAAGCCGATCGCGACCACCATCGAGCCGCTCAAGGCCTTCTATCCGGCCGAGGCGTACCACCAGGATTTCATGACCCGCAATCCCGACCACCCCTACATCGCGATCAACGACCTGCCGAAGGTCGACAACCTGAAGAAGGTGTTTCCGGCCAGCTACCGCGCCAAGGCGGTGCTGGTGGGCGCAGGCGGCTGAGGGATCAGACGCCGGCCGGGACCGGCCCGGCCGGCGGTCCGTAGGCATTCGATTCCGGCTGGCTCGGCTGCACCATGAAATAGAGCAGCACCAGGGTGCCGATCACCGGGACCAGCCCGAGCAACAGGAACCAGCCGCTGCGGCCGACGTCATGCAGGCGGCGCACGCCGACCGAGAGCAAGGGCAGCAGGAAGGCCAGCACCACGAGGTAGTAGAGGTACTCGTGGATGAAGCCCGCCACGAAAGCCACGATGACATAGGCCAGGATGAACCACCAGTATTCGGGCCGGGTCGCACGGCCGGAAAACTCGACGTACTTGCGAAAGCAGGTCTGGAACGCCTGTTGAAAGTTCATGAGCAACTCCTCTTGCTGATTCCCACGGGACAACCCCCGTGGTCATCATATCGAGCAGGCTGCCGACTTTGATGAAAGCTAGGCGCCCGGGCGAAGGCGCTGCAGCAGGCCCGCGGTCGAGGCGTCGAGCCCCTGCACGTCGCCGGAGGCCAGCCGCGGCTCGATGTCCCGGGCCAGCACCTTGCCGAGCTCCACGCCCCACTGGTCGAAGCTGTTGATGCCCCACAGGGCACCGCTGGTGAAGACGCGGTGCTCGTACAGCGCCAGGAAGGCGCCGAGGGATTCCGGCGTCAGTCGATCGAGAACGAAGAAGGTGCTCGGCCGGTTGCCCGGGAAGTTCTTGTGCCCGCCCGCATCGTGCTGGCCGACCATGAGGGCCTGCGCCTGCGCCAGCGCATTGGCCAGCAGCTTGGGATGATGGCCCGCGAGATCGTGCCCCGCATCGCGCACCGCGATGAACTCCAGCGGCGTCACGTCGGTGCCCTGGTGCAGCATCTGGAAATACGCATGCTGCCCGTTGGTGCCGGGCTCGCCCCACAGCACGGGCGAGGTGCCGAAGGTGAGCAGCTGGCCGGCCATGTCGACCTGCTTGCCGTTGCTTTCCATCTCGAGCTGCTGCAGGTAGGCCGGCAGCCGCTTGAGCGCACTGTGATAGGGCGCGATGCTGCGGGTCGTGAAACGATGGAAATTGCGATACCAGACGTCGAGCAGGCCGAGGCGCACCGGCAGGTTCTGCTCGAGCGGCGCGGTGCGGAAATGCTCGTCCATCGCATGCGCGCCGGCCAGCAGGCCGCGGAAGCCGTCGGCGCCGATGGCCAGCGCGATCGGCAGGCCGATGGACGACCACATCGAGTAGCGGCCGCCGACCCAGTCCCAGAAGCCGAAGGTGGTGTCGATGCCGAAGGCCTTCGCGGCCGCCACGTTGGTGGTCAGCGCGGCGAAATGACGCGCGATATCGACGCCGCCCGACTGCTCGAACCAGCGCCTGGCCGACTGCGCGTTGACCATGGTCTCGGCGGTCGTGAAGGTCTTCGAGGCGATCAGGAACAGCGTGTGCTCGGGCGCCAGCCCGCGCAGGATGCCGGCCAGCTCGTGGCCGTCGACGTTGGAAACGAAGTGGAAGCGCTTGCCCGGGGCCGAGAACTGGTCGAGCGCCAGCACCGCCATCTGCGGACCGAGGTCGGAACCGCCGATGCCGATGTTGACGACATCGGTGATGGTCGAATCCGCGCGCACTTTTTCGGCGTAGGCCAGCATGGCGTCGAGCGTCGCATGGACGTCGCGGAAGGCGCCCGCCAGCTCGCCCGTCACCGGCGCGGAAGCCGGTCGCCGCAGCAGGGTATGCAGCACCGCACGACCCTCGGTGGCGTTGATGTGCACGCCCGCGAACATCGCGTCCCGATGCGCCTCCAGTCCGGCTTCACGCGCCACGGCCAGCAGCAGCTGCTCGGTGCGCGCCTCGACGAGGTTCTTCGACAGGTCGGCAAAGACGCAGGGCGCCGACTGGCTCAGGGCCGCGAAGCGTCCCGGGTCGCTCGCAAAAGCCTCGCGCACGTCGAAGCCGAGTCCGGCCGTGTCGTAATGCAGCTGGAGCGCGCCCCAGGCGGCCGTGCGATCGCAACGGGCGTTCATCGTCAGGTCTCCATCAAACGTTCGAGCTTGACCGCATCGGCCGCGAAGGCGCGGATGCCTTCAGCCAGCTTCTCGGTCGCCATCGCGTCCTCGTTCAGCGCCAAGCGGAAAGCCGCCTCGTCGAGCGAAACCTTCGGGATCTCCAGGCGCTTTGCCGCCTCGGCGTCGAGTGCATGCGCCAGCGGCGCCTCGCTGGCGCTCAGTTCGGCCAACAGCTCGGGGCTGATGGTCAGCAAGTCGCAGCCGGCCAGTGCGGCGATCTGGCCGACGTTGCGGAAGCTGGCGCCCATCACCTCGGTCGCGATGCCGTTCTTCTTGTAGTAGTTGAAGATCTGGTGCACCGACCTCACACCCGGATCGTCGGCACCGGCATTGGCGGCCTCGTCCCATTGCGGGCCCTGCGACTTCTTGTGCCAGTCGTAGATGCGGCCGACGAAAGGCGAGATCAGCTGCACCTTGGCCGCCCCGCAAGCCACCGCCTGGGCGAAGGAGAACAGCAGCGTCAGGTTGCAATGGATGCCCTTCTGCTCGAGCTGGCGGGCGGCCTCGATCCCTTCCCAGGTCGAGGCGATCTTGATCAGCAGGCGTTTTCCCACATCGATGTCCTGCGCCCGATAGAGCGCGACGATGCGCTCGGCGCGCGCGATGGTGGCGTGCGTATCGAAGCTCAGGCGCGCGTCGACCTCGGTCGACACCCGGCCCGGGATGATCGACAGGATCTCGGTGCCGAAGCGCACCAGCAGGCGGTCGATGACCTCGTCGATCGGCGCGCCCTGGTGCTTCTTCACCACCTCGTCCAGCAGCGGACGGTAGTCGGCCTTCTGGACCGCCTTGAGGATCAGCGACGGATTGGTGGTCGCATCCTGTGGCTTGAACTGGGCGAGCTGGCGGAAATCACCGGTGTCGGCGACCACGGTGGTCCGTTGGCGGAGGGCATCGAGTTGGTTCATGCGGGCATTATCCCGCCGCTGCACTACATGGCGTGTGGTCCGTGGCTGACGCGGCCCAGGGCCCGGAAGCACTAGTCTTCTGATTTCGATGGGTCGCCTTCCGGAGAATTCCCATGTCTTTTCGCAGCCACCGTGCACCACCGCCCGCCGCCTTCGACGACCGCGCCCACAGCGCCTCGATCGGGGCCCTGGCAGCCGCCTTCTGCATCGGCGGCGTCGTCACCCTGCTGGCCCTCTCGGGCCGTCGCACGTCACGCGCCGAGACCGTCGCCGGCCCGGCGGATGGCGCGCCGCTCATGCGCGCGCCGCTGCAGGTGGTGGCGCCGGTCGACCTCAAGCGCTATGCAGGCCTCTGGCACGAGCAGGCGCGGCTGCCCAATCGCTTGCGCAAGCCATGCACGGGACCGGTGAGCGCCGAGTACACGCCGCTGGCCGACGGCACCGTGGAAGTGCGCAACCGCTGCGTCCTGGCGGACGGCAGTTTCGACGAATCCGTGGGATTGGCGCGCGTGGTGCCGGTGGCCGGGCAGCCCGGTGCGGGTCGGCTGGAAGTACGCTTCGCGCCCGAATGGCTGGGCTGGCTGCCGCTGGTCTGGGGCGATTACTGGATCCTCAAGCTCGACCGCGACTACCAGGTGGCGCTGGTCGGCACGCCGAGCCGCCAGTCCCTGTGGGTGCTCTCCCGTGCGCCGCGGCTCGACGCCAACCTGCTCCAGGGCGAACTCGACTACGCCCGGACGCTGGGCTTCGATGTCGACAAGGTCGAGCTCACCGGCAGGTAGCGCGCGAGCTGCGCCGGCAACGCGCTCGGCCGCTCGCAGTGGATCGCCTGCCACCCGAGTTCGCGCGCGGCCAGCACATTGGCCAGGGAGTCGTCGATGAAGACCGTCTCCGAGGCCGCGAGCCGGTAGGTCGTCGCCAGCAGTTCATAGATTGCGCGCTGCGGCTTGATGATCTGCACGTCGCCCGAGAAGATGCCGCCGTCGAACCACTGGAAGAAGGGGTGCCGGTACTCGAGCACCCGCGCGTAGGGCGACGGCATGTTCGACAGGTAGTAGAGCCGCAAGTCTTCCCCCGCGTCGCGGCGCGCCCGCAGGCCCGCCAGCAATTCCACGGTGACCGGGATCGGCTCCAGCCGCTCCCCCATCGGTGCCAGCACCTCGCTGAGCCGGTCGGCCGGCAACGACAGGCGCAGCGCCATGCGGCCGATGGCGTCGTCGAGGCTGTGGGTGCCGCGGTCGAAGCCCAGCCAGTCCTCGTGATGGAACATCTGGCGCGCCAGCGCGTGCGCCGCCTCGGCCGTGGGCGCATGCGGCGCCAGCTGGTTTTGAACGAGGGCGACGGGCTCCCAGGTCAGGAGCACGGCTCCGAGGTCGAAAACGACATTCATGCGGCAAGGGGTACGACGGAAACGCCATGGCTGGCGAGGGACAGGGTGGTCTGGGCACCGGCGGCCAGCGGCCGCGCGAGGTCGCTCGACACCACGAACACCGGGCCCAGCGCGGTGTCGAAAGCATATTCGTAAAAACTGCCCAGGTAGGCGGCCTTGCGCAGCGTCGCCGGCAGGCCTATGGCGGCGCCGATCAGCCAGGCCTCGGGCCGTACTGCAACCTTGACGAAGCCGGGCGCCACGTCGTAGCGCGGCGTCAGCGTCAGCGGACCCAGCTCGACGCGGCCGTCGGGCTGGGCGAGGGCCGGGAACACCATCGCCTCGCCCATGAAGCCCGCCACGAACTCGCTGCGCGGGTGGCCATAAAGCTCCTCGGGCGTGCCCTGCTGCGCGATCACGCCGTGGTCCATGACGATGATCTGGTCGCTGACCGCAAGGGCCTCGCTCTGGTCGTGCGTGACGTAGGCGACGGTGAGCTGCAGCCGCTGCTGCAGGCTGCGGATCTCCTCGCGCATCTCGCGGCGCAGGCGGGCGTCGAGGTTGGACAGCGGCTCGTCGAACAGCAGCACGGCGGGTTCGAGCACCAGGGCCCGGGCCAGCGCGACGCGCTGCTGCTGGCCGCCCGACAGTTCGCTCGGCAGCCGGTCGTCGAAGTCGACCAGTCCGACGCCCCGGAGCGCCTCGCGGGCGCGCGCCGCGGCCTCGGGCTTGCGCACCCCGCTCATGCGCAGGCCGTAGCCGACGTTCTCGATCACGTTCATGTGCGGGAACAGCGCGTAGCTCTGGAACATCATGCTGACGTTGCGCTCGGCCGGCCCCAGCGTGGTGACGTCGCGCCCACCCATGAGGATCGCGCCCGAGGTTGGGGATTCGAGCCCGGCGATCATCCGCAACGTCGTCGTCTTGCCGCAGCCCGAGGGACCGAGGATGGTGGTCAGCGTGCCGACCGGCACCTCGAAGCTGATGCCCTTGACCGCCAGCGGCGCGCGCGCGTCGCTGCCGTAGCGCTTGGTGACGTTGCGCAGTTCGATGCCTTGGCTCATGGGTGCTCCGTGTTCAATGTGCGGCGACCGCGATGCTCGGCACGCCCTGCTGGCGGCGTCCCAGCTTGCGCTCGCCGACCAGCCACTGCACCGCGGCGATCGCGGCCGACATCAGGATCATCAGCACGGTGCAGTAGGCCAGCGCGATGCCGTAGTCGCCGTTGCCGACCCGGCCGATGATGTAGGTGGTCGCCAGTTCGTTCTCGGCCGTGACCAGGAAGATCACCGCGCTGACCGTGGTCATCGCCCGCACGAAACTGTAGACCAGCGCCGCCACCAGCGCCGGCTTCAGCAAGGGCAGCACCACCTTGAACAGCGTCTGCGAGGTCGAGGCCCGCAACATCAGCGAGGCCTCGTCGAGCGAACGGTCGAGCTGCTTGAAGGCGGCCGTGCCGGCGCGCACGCCGACCGGAAGGTTCCTGAACATGAAGCACAGCACGATGATGAGCCCGGTGCCGGTGAGCTCCAGCGGCGGCACGTTGAAAGCCAGGATGTAGCTCACGCCCAGCACCGTGCCGGGGATCGCGAAGGCCAGCAGCGCCGCGAACTCGAAGGCGCCCTGCCCCTTGAATTCGTTGCGCGCCAGCAGCCAGGCGATCAGCAGGCCGAGGCCGGCCGTCAGCGGTGCCGAGAGGCCGGCCAGCTTGAGCGTGGTGATCAGCGAGTTCCAGGCCGTGCCCGCCCACACCAGACCGAACTGCCCCCATTCGAGCGCGAACGCGGTCTTGAAATGGTTGAGCGTGAAGCTGTAGTCGCGGCCCCAGGTCTGGACGAAGCCGCCCGCGAAGGCGAACAGGTACACGACCACGGTGAAGGCGATCCATGGCAGCGCGATGCAGTAGATGGTGCGGCGCACGCCGTCGGGCAGCGCCATCGCGATGCCGGCATCGCCCTTGCCGCTGACGGTGGTGTAGTTCTGCCTGCCGAGCACCGCGCGCTGCAGCGCGAACACGCCGAGCGCGAAGATCGTCAGCACCCAGGCCAGCGAGGCGGCGCGGCCCTGGTCGTACTGGGCGCCGACGATGGCGAAGAAGATGTCGGTCGACAGCACCGAGAACTGGCCGCCCACCACCACCGGGTTGCCGAAGTCCGCGATGCTTTCGATGAAGCCGACCAGGAAGGCATTCGCGAGCCCGGGCTTGATCAGCGGCAAGGTCACCGTGAAGAAGGTGCGGCGGCGATCGGCGCGCAGCATCTGCGCCGCTTCCTCGAGGCTGGGCGAGACGCCCTGCACCACGCCGCGCATGATCATGAAGGCGATCGGCGTGAAGGCGAAGAGCTGCGCCACCAGCACGCCGGGCATGCCGTAGAACCAGCGCGTCGGCTCGATGCCGAAGGCGCTCTCGAGCAGTTGGTTGACCACGCCGGCACGGCCGAACAGCAGGATCAGGCCAAGCCCGACCACGAAAGGCGGCGTGATGATCGGCAGCAGCGCCAGCACGCGCAGCGGCGCCTGCCAGCGCCGGCCGCCGCGCTCGGCCATCAGCGCCATCAGCGTGCCGAGGAAGGTGGTACCGGCCGCCGTCAACAGCGCCAGCACCAGCGTGTTCCAGGCCACGCCGCAGCGCACGCCGCCGGCCAGGCAGCCCAGGCCCCAGACCCGTTCGGTGCCGATGCGCGCCGCGAAGGCCGAGAAGGAAGCGCGTCCGTTCTCGTCGAGGAAGGCCCCGGCCAGCGCCTTGCTCACCGGATAGGCGATGAACAGCGCCATCAGCACGCCGCAACCGATGACCGCACCGGAAACGAAGAGGTCGCCCTTGAAGAAGCCGAGCCGCGCCAGCCCGTAGGCCGCGAGCAGGATCAACGCCGACAGCGCGACGAAGCCGCCGGCGCCGATGCCGAACTGGTTGACCGGCAGCTCCCCGAGCTGCGCGTTGAGAATCGGGAGGCTCCAGCCGCGGGCGCCGATCAGGAAGCCGCTGAGCGCCAGGCCGATGGCGCCGACGGCGCCGCCCACCAGCAGCAGCCGGCCCTGGGCGCGGCCGGCCGGCAGCAGGCCGCCGAGCGCGCAGATCGCCAGGCCAATGACGCCGATCCAGAGCCAGCTGCGGCCCTGCAGCAGCGCCTGCATGACACCGTTGGCGCCCTCGGCGGCGCCGAAGACCTGCGGCATCGCCTCCCACCAGCTGGTGTCCTGGATCGCATACCAGGGCAGCAGCAGGTAGGCCAGCGAACCGGCCGCGATGGAGGTCCAGACCGGAGCGTTGGGGCGCCGTCGCATGCTCTCAGCGCGGCAGCGAGTTGACGTCCTTCTCCCAGCGCGCGATCAGGCGCTTGCGTTCGGCGCTGGCGCCGTACCTGGCGTAGTCGTAGTCGATCATCTTGATCTTCTTGAAGTCCGGCACGTTGGCATCGACCGGCGTCGCCTTGTTCGACGGCAGCTGGAACTGCTTGGCCGCGGCGCCGAAGGTCTGGGCCTGCGGCGTCAGCGCCCACTCGTAGAACTTCTTGGCCTCGGCCAGGTTGCGCGCGCCCTTGACGATGCTCATCGAGCCGATCTCGGCACCGGTGCCTTCGGACGGCGTCACGGTCTCGACCGGGAAGCCCTGCATGCGCTCCTGCGGCGCATCGTGGACGAAGCTGATCGAGACCGCGGTCTCGCCGCGCGCCACCGCCTTGATCGGGCCGGTGCCCGAGCGCGTGTACTGGCCGACGTTCTTGTGCAGGCCCTTGAGGTAGTCGAAGGCCTTGTCCTCGCCCATCAGTTGCACCAGGGTCGCGATCATCGTGTAGGCGGTGCCGCTCGAGGCCGGGTTCGCGACCTGGATGTCGCCCTTGTACTCGGGCTTGAGCAGGTCGGCCCAGCTGCGCGGCACGGCCAGCTTCTTCTTCGCGAGCAGTTCGGTGTTGTAGCCGAAGCCCAGCGGGCCGGAATAGATGCCGACCGTGCGGTAGCCCGACTGCTGGGCCTGCTGCTGCGCCCAGGGATAGAGCTGCGACAGGCTGGGCGACTTGTATTCGAGCGTCAGGCCCGATTCGGCCGCCTGCAGGTGCGGGTCGCCGGTGCCGCCGAACCAGACGTCGGTCTTGGGGTTGTCTCGCTCGGCGATCAGTTGCGCCAGCGCTTCGCCCGAACCCTTCAACGACATGTTGAGCTTGACGCCGGTGGTGCGGGCATACACGGTGGCGATCATGTTGCACCATTCGGCCTGCACCGAACAGATGACGTTGACGGTCTGGGCCGAAGCGGCGCCCGAGGCGCCCAGCAGCGCTGCCAGCGCGGTCATCGCGAAAATCTTCTTCATCAGGACCTCTCGAGAACAAAAAAGGCCCCGTGGGCCGCGTTTCAGCTTAGCGCGTACCGATTCTTGCAGGATCGGTACAAGTACCATTCGCTGGCAAGCTTCATGCTCGGCATTTCCAACTACACGGGTGTATCCATGAGTTTCGACCTCGTCCTCTTCGGCGGCACCGGCGACCTCGCTTGGCGAAAGCTGATGCCGGCCCTGTTCCAGGCTTTCCGCCACGGCAGCCTGCCCGAGGGCGGGCGCATCATCGGCGTCGCCCGCGACGACCTCGACGACGACAGTTACCGCGAACTGATCCAGTCGCGCTTCGCCGCGGTCGAGGGTGCCAAGCGGCCGACGCCCGAGGAGTTCAAGAAGTTCGCCGCGATGCTGTACTTCCTGCGCATGGACCTCTCGAAGCCGGAGGACTATGCGAAGCTCGCCGACCTGCTCAAGACGCGCAATGCGGACAACGTCGTGATGTACCTGGCCACCGCGCCCGGCCTCTTCACCCAGGCGGTCGGGCAGATCGCGGCGGCCGGGCTCAACGGCCCGCAGACCCGGCTGGTGCTCGAGAAGCCGCTGGGCCATGACCTGGCCTCGAACCGGGCCATCAACCATGCGGTGCGCGAGGTCCTGTCCGAGCAGCAGATATTCCGCATCGACCACTACCTGGGCAAGCCCTCGGTGCAGAACCTGTTCGCGATGCGCTTCGGCAACGCGCTGTTCGAGCCGATCTGGCGGCGCGAATACGTCGCCAACATCCAGATCACGATCGCCGAGGACCTCGGGGTCGAGAAGCGCGGCGCCTTCTACGACCAGACCGGCGCCCTGCGCGACATGGTGCAGAACCACGCGCTGCAATTGGTCTGCGCGCTCGGCATGGAGCCGCCGATCAACGCCCACGCCGACGCCATCCGCGACGAGAAGCTCAAGGTGCTGCGGGCCTTGAAGCCGTGGACCGCCGAGTCGATCGGCATGCATGCGATCCGCGGCCAGTATGCGGCCGGCACGGCCTACGGCGAGCGGGTGCAGGGCTACCGCGACGAACCGGGCGTCGACCCCGAAAGCCGCACCGAGACCTTCGTCGCGCTGCGCACCGAGATCGCCAACTGGCGCTGGGCCGGCGTGCCGCTGTACATCCGCACCGGCAAGCGGCTGGCCTCGCGCGATGCGCGCATCGAGGTCAACTTCCGGCAGACGCCGCACGCGATCTACCGCGCACCGACCAATGCGTTCAACAAGCTGGTGATCAACCTGCAACCCAAGGACGGGCTCGAGCTGCACCTGCTGGCCCAGGCGCAGGACAAGCGCCAGCGCAACGGCAACCGCCACGCCGGCCCGCAGCTCGCACCGGTCCAGCTCGACCTCGACTTCGACAAACGCTTCGGCACCGAGCGCGTCGGCGCCTACGAGCGCCTGCTGCTCGACGTCGTCGACGGCCGGCTGAACCTGTTCGTGCGCAGCGACGAGCAGGAAGAGGCCTGGCGCTGGGTCGAGCCGCTGATCGACAGCTGGGCCTCCGACGGCACGCCGCGGCCGTACGCGGCCGGCACCTGGGGCCCGAGCGCATCGAGCGCCATGATTGCAAGAGACGGGTACGCCTGGGGCGAAGAGCAGTAGCCGCGGCCGGCGCAGCCGGGCCCGTTGGTGAAACACCGCGGAACCGGCTTTGCCGGGCCGCTGGTGTTGCCCCCGGTAGGGGGTGGGCGGGCTACACGAAGTGAGCCCAACCTGGGGGCGAGCCTAGTCTCTGTTTTCTTCCACGGCGTGGCAGGCCACCTGCACGCCGCGCAGCATCTGCAGCGGCGGCCGCTCGCTCTTGCAGCGCTCGTTGGCCAGCGGGCAGCGCGGATGGAAGGTGCAGCCGCTCGGCGGATTCAGCGGGTTCGGCACCTCGCCCTGCACCGGCGTGCGGCGGCGGCCGGTGTGCTTCATCTGCGGGATCGCGTCGAGCAGCATCCGGGTGTAGGGATGCTGCGGCGCCGCGAAAAGCTGCTGCTTGTCGGCCACCTCGACCAGCCGCCCCAGGTACATCACGCCGACCTGGTCGGCCACGTGCCGCACCACGGCGAGATTGTGCGAAATGAACAGATAGGTCAGGCCCTGCTCGCGCTGCAGGTCCTTCATGATGTTGAGCACCTGCGCCTGCACGCTGACGTCGAGCGCCGAGGTCGGCTCGTCGCAGACCAGGAACTCGGGCTGGGTCGCCAGTGCCCGCGCGATCGAGATCCGCTGCCGCTGGCCGCCGGAGAACTGGTGCGGGTACTTCACCATGTCGAGCGGGCTCAGGCCGACCGACTTCAGCAGTTCGCCGACCCGCTCCTTGAGCGCCGGCCCCGCCTTCAGGATGCCATGCTCGCGCAGCGGCTCGCCGATGATGTCCTCGACGATCCAGCGCGGGTTGAGGCTCGCGTAGGGATCCTGGAAGATCATCTGAATGCGCCGCCGCAGCACCCGCCCCGCGGGGGTCTTGAAGGCCGCGTGCGCGTCCTGGCCGTCGAACTGCATGCCGCCGCGGGTCGGCTCGTAGAGGCCGACCAGCAGCCGGGCCACCGTGCTCTTGCCGCAGCCGGATTCGCCGACCAGCGCCAGCGTCTTGCCGCGCTCGATCGAGAAGCTCACGCCGTCGACCGCCTTCAGCTGCACGCGCGGCTTGCGCTCGAGCACCCGGTTGAGCCAGGGCGGCGAGACATCGAAGCTCTTCGCCAGGTCGTGCGCCTGCACCAATGCGGTCATCAGGAAACCTCCGTGCTGCGCACTGCGGTGCGAGCGCCTTCGGGCGGCCGGGCGGCGCTCATAAGGAAACCTCCGTGCTGCGCACTGCGGTGCGAGCGCCTTCGGGCGGCCGGGCGGCGCTCATGCGACACCTCCGTAGGCCGGCGAGGCGCTGTGCGTCTCGTGCAGCCAGCAGGCGGCGCGGGTCGCCCCGGCGTTGAACAGGTCCGGCCGTTCGACCAGGCAGTGGTCGAACACGCGCGGGCAGCGCGGGTTGTAGGCGCAGCCGCGCGGAATCGCGTTGAGCCGCGGCATCGCGCCGTCGATCTGGTTCAGGCGTTCGCGGTCCATCGTCATGTCGGGGATGGCGGCCATCAGGCCCGAGGTGTAGGGATGGGCGGGCTGATTGATCACCTCGTGCACCGGGCCGATCTCGGCCACCCGGCCCGCATACATCACGGCCACGCGGTCGCAGGTCTCGGCGATCACGCCCATGTCGTGCGTGATCAGCATCACGGCGGCGCCCCGCTCCTTGCAGATGCCCTTGAGCAGCTGGATGATCTGCGCCTGGATCGAGACGTCGAGCGCGGTGGTCGGCTCGTCGGCGACGATCAGCTTGGGCTCGGCCGCCAGGGCCAGCGCGATCACCACGCGCTGGCGCATGCCGCCCGAGAACTGGTGCGGAAAGTGGTCGATGCGCTGGGCTGCCGCCGGGATGCCGGTGTCCTGCAGCAGGCCGATGGCACGCTGGCGCGCCTCGTCCAAGCTCACCGGCAGGTGGGTGCGAATGGTCTCGATCAGCTGCCGGCCGATGGTGTACAGCGGGTTCAGCGAGGTCAGCGGATCCTGGAAGATTGCGCCGATCTTGCGCCCGCGGATATGGCGCATCGCCTCGTGGCCGAGGTTGTCGATCCGCTGGCCTTCGAGCAGGATCTCGCCCGCCGCGACGCGGCCGGGCGGTTCGAGGAGGCCGATGATGGCGGCGCCGGTGAGCGACTTGCCCGCGCCCGATTCACCCACCACGCCGAGGATCTCGCCGGGCGCGATCTCGAAGGAGATGTCGTCGAGCGCGCGCAGCGTGCCGCGGCGGTGCGGAAATTCGACCACCAGGTTCCGAACTTGCAGAAGACTCATCTCAGCCTCGGGTTGAGCGCATCGCGCAGCCAGTCGCCGAGCAGGTTCACGCTGAGCGCGATCAGCACCAGCATGGCGCCCGGAAACACCGTGATCCACCATTCGCCCGAAAACAGGTAGTCGTTGCCGACGCGGATCAGGGTGCCCAGCGAGGGCGAGGTCGGCGGCACGCCGACGCCCAGGAAGGACAGCGTGGCTTCGGTGATGATCGCGGTCCCGACCTGGATGGTCGCCAGCACCATCACCGGCCCCATCACGTTCGGCAGCACGTGGCGCAGCATGATTCGCCAGGGCGATACGCCGGTGACGCGCGCCGCCTGCACATACTCTTTGCTGCGCTCGACCAGGGTCGAGCCGCGCACGGTGCGTGCGTACTGCACCCAGCCGGTCAGCGAGATCGCGACGATCAGCACGCCGAAGGCGACCGAGGTCGGCGCATCGGGAAACAGGGCCCGGCCGACGCCGGCCATCAGCAGGGCGATCAGGATCGGCGGGAACGAGAGCATGACGTCGCAGACGCGCATCAGGAAGGCGTCGAGCCAACCGCCCCAGAAGCCGGCCAGCAGTCCGAGCAGCACGCCGACCAGAACCGACAGCACCACCGACACCACGCCGACGATGAGCGAGATCCGGGCGCCGTAGATCACGGCCGAGAGAATGTCGCGGCCCTGGTCGTCGGTGCCCAGCAGGTACTTGGTGGACCCCTCCGGGCTCCAGGCCGGCGGCAGGCGCGCGTCGCCGAGTTCGAGCGCCGCGAGATCGAAGGGATTGTGCGGCGTCACCCAGCCGGCGAACACCGCACAGAAGAGGCACAGGAACGCGATCGCGGCCGCCATCATGGCGACCGGCGAGCTGCGGAAGCTGTGGCCGACATCGCTGTCGAGCCAGCGCGCTAGAGTTTTTTTCATCGAGAGGCGGAATGAAGGAGCCCGCTGGCGCAGGCCCCCTGGTCAGGCAGACAACGGGCTCAGGGCTTGATGCTCATCCACTTGAAGAACATGAAGTTGTCGGCGAGCTGGGTCAGTTCGACCTTCTTGCTCACGCCCCAGGCCAGCGACTGCTGGTGCAGCGGCAGGTGGCCGACGTCGTCCGCATGGATCGTGAAGGCTTGCTTGATCAGCTCGTTGCGCTTGGCCTTGTCGGTCTCGGACTGGATCTTCTTGGTCAGTTCGTCGAGCTTGGGATTGCAGTAGGCGCCGAGGTTGAACTGGCCCGTGCCCTTGTCGTCCGGACAGGCAGTCAGCGACGACAGCGCGTTGTGCGAGTCGTAGGTGGTCGGGGTCCAGCCCAGCAGGTAGAAGCTGGTGTCGCGGCGCAGAATCTTCGGGAAGTAGGTGCCCTTGGTCTCGGTCGCGAGATTGATCTTGACGCCGATCTTCGCCAGGTTCGAGGCCACGCTCTGGCAGATCTGGCCGTCGTTCACGTAGCGGTCGTTCGGGCAGTTCATCGTCACCTCGAAGCCGTTCGGATAGCCGGCCTCGGTCAGCAGCTTCTTGGCGGCGTCGACGTCGTAGGGAAGGCGCTTGTCCTGCTCGGCGGTCCAGCCGTTGATGCCCGGACCGACCAGCAGCGCCGTCGGACGCGAGGCGCCGCGCATCACGGTCTTCTGGATGCCGACGACGTCGATGGCCTGGTAGAAGGCCTGGCGCACGCGCTTGTCCTTGAACGGGTTCTTGCCCTTCACGCTCGAGTACAGCAGCTCGTCGCGCTTCTGGTCCATGCCCAGGAAGATGGTGCGCAGCTCGGGGCCGGCGATCACGCGGGCATCGGGGCTGGCCGTGATGCGCGCGATGTCCTGCACCGGCACCGGCTCCATGACGTCGACCTGGCCCGACACCAGCGCGGCGACGCGCGTCGAGGGATTGGCGATCGGCGTGAAGATCACCTCTTGCGCATTGCCTTCGATCTTGCCCCAGTAGGTGGGGTTGCGGGTGAACACGGTGCGGACGTCGGGCTGGCGCTCGCGCACGCGGAAGGGCCCGGTGCCGTTGGCCTTGAAGGAGGCCGTGTTCTCGACGCCCTTGCGCTTGTCGACCGGCTTGGCGGCGCCGTTCTCCTCGCACCACTTCTTGCTCATCATCATGGTCAGCGAGATCACGTCGGGCAGGATCGGGAACGGACCGGCGGTCTCGATCTCGACCGCCAGGTCGCCGACCTTGCGCACTTCCTTGACGTCGCTCAGCGTGGCCTTCAGGTCGGAGCCGTCGCCCTTGGCGCGGGCAAAGCTGAACACCACGTCGTCGGCCGTGAACGGCGTGCCGTCGTGGAACTGGACACCCTTGCGCAGTTCGAAGCGCCAGACATTGGGCGAGGTCTGCTTCCAGCTGGTCGCCAGCAGCGGCGCCAGGCTCAGGTCCTTGTTGCGGCCGACCAGGGTCTCATAGACGTTGGAGGTGACGCTGAGTTGCAGCGATTCATTGAGCGAGTGCGGGTCGAGCGACAAGGCGTCGCCCTGGTTGGCGATGCGAATCGTCTGCGCACCGGCCATCAGGCTCGCGGTCGCCAGCACGGACAGGATCGCGGCCGCGACCCCACTTTTCTTCAGACTCATGGGAAGCACTCCTCGGGTTGGAAAGACTCAGGTTGCCGTCGTGACGGCCCTGGTTTCTGATTTGCCGGCCTTGGCGGCCAGCGGCATGCCCTGCTCCGCCAGGCCCGCATGCAAGGCGGCGCCCAGGGGCAGGATCTCGTCGTTGAAATCGTATTTGCTGTTGTGCAGGAAGGCGCCGCCGCGGGCGTCCTGCCCGATGCGCAGGTAAGCGCCGGCCTTCTTCTGCAGCATGAAGGAGAAATCCTCGGCGCCCATGCTCGGCTCCATGTTGCGCTCGACGTTGTGGGCGCCGACCAGGGACTCGGCCACGTCGCCGGCGAACAGGGCTTCGGGCGCGGTGTTGATGGTGGCCGGATAGATGCGCTCGAATTTCACCTGGGCCGTGGCGCCGAAGCCCGCGGCCACCGCCGCGCAGAGCTCCGCGAGCCGCCGCTCGACCTGCTCCTGCACGCGGGAGCTGAAGGTCCGCACGGTGCCGACCAGCGTCGCCCTGCCCGGCACCACGCTCATCGCGCCCAGGTCGCCCGCCTGCACGGCGCAGATGCTGACCACCGCGGCGTCGATCGGACGCACGTTGCGCGACACGATGCTCTGCACCGCGGTGATGATGTGGGCCGAGACCACCACCGGATCGACCGTCAAGTAGGCATGGGCGCCATGGCCGCCCTTGCCCTCCACCTCGATCGTGATGCGGTCCGCCGCCGCCATCATGGCGCCGCGGTTGATGCCGACGGTGCCGGCCGGCATGCCGGGCCAGTTGTGCATGGCGTAGACCGAATCGACCGGGAAGCGGTCGAACAGGCCGTCCTCGATCATCACGCGGGCACCGGCGAAGCCTTCCTCGCCGGGCTGGAAGATCAGCACCGCGGTGCCGTCGAAGTTGCGCGTCTCCGCCAGATAGCGCGCCGCACCGACCAGCATCGCGGTGTGGCCGTCGTGGCCGCAGCCATGCATCAGGCCTTGCTTGGCCGAGCGCCATTCGAAGTCGTTGTCCTCGCACATCGGCAGCGCATCCATGTCGGCCCGCAGGCCGATCATGCGGCCGCTGGCCGTCGAACTGCCGTGGATCACGCCGACCACCCCGGTCCTGCCGATATCGCTGTGGATCTCGTCCACGCCGCAGGCCTTCAAAGCCTCGCGGACGCGGCCCGCGGTGTAGATCTCCTCGAAGCCGAGTTCGGGATGCGCATGCAGATCGCGCCGGAACGCGGTCAACTCGGGATAGAAGCGCGCGATGTGCGCGAAGGGCCTGCCGGCCGCCTGCAGTCGTGATTCGGTCATCTTCAATGGGCTCCGCTGCCGATCCTCAATCTCGGATCGACCACGAAATAGAGCAGGTCGACCACGAGATTGATGACGACGAAGATCAGGGCGATCAGACACAGGTAGGCGGCCATCACGGGAATGTCGGCGAAGGTCACTGCCTGGATGAACAGCAGGCCCATGCCGGGCCACTGGAACACCGACTCGGTGATGATCGAGAAGGCGATCAGGCCGCCCAGTTGCAGGCCGGTGATGGTCATCACCGGCACCAGCGTGTTCTTCAGCGCATGGCCGAAATGGATCGCGCGGTCGGAGAGGCCGCGTGCCCGCGCGAACTTGATGTAGTCGGTGCGCAGCACCTCGAGCATCTCGGCACGCACCAGCCGCATGATCAAGGTCAGCTGGAAGATCGCCAGCGTGATCGCCGGCAGCACGATGTGCATCCAGCCGTCGGACTTCAGCAAGCCGGTGCTCCACCAGCCCAGTTGCACCGTCTCGCCGCGGCCGAAGCTCGGGAACCAGCCCAGGTGCACCGCGAACACCAGGATCAGCAGGATGCCGATCAGGAAGGTCGGCAGGGAGACACCGAGCAGGGACAGCGTCATGAAGACCTGGCTCGTGAAGGTGCCGCGCTTGAGCGCGGTGTAGACGCCCATCGGGATGCCGATGACGAGGGCCAGCACGGCGGCGACCAGCGCCAGTTCGAGCGTGGCCGGGAAGCGCTCGCCGATCAGGCGCGAGACCTTGGCGCCCTGCCGCAGGCTGAGGCCGAACTCGCCTTGCGCGGCATTGATCAGGAAGTGCCAGAACTGCACGAAGAAGGGCTTGTCGAGCCCCAAGGCGGAGCGCAGCTCGCGGATCTGCTCGGGCTTGGCGTCCTGGCCCAACAGGAAGACGACCGGGTCGCCCACGTACTGGAAGAGGAGAAAGGCGAAGAAGGCGACCGCGACCATGACGATCACGGCCTGGATCAGGCGGCGCAGGACGAAAGCAATCATTCAGAAACAATGGTGTCCAATGATGCTAGCAGAGCAATCTGCGTGCCCATGCGGGGGTTCCCCGGGGGTGCGCGGCCTATTCATTTCAGCAAAGAAAAAAGCCACTCGACTTTCGTCGAGTGGCTCTTAAGACTTCCCATTGAAGCTGGCTTGCGCCAGCGTCAGATCAGAAAGCGTGACGCAGACCGAAGTCGTAACCCGTCGCGTTCTTCGGGGTCAGGATGCCGCCGTTGATGGTGCCGCCGGTGAAGCTCGCGGTGCCCACACCCGTGGTCAGGTCAGCACCGTCCTTGTCGCTCACACGCGCCACCGTTGCGTACAGGGCCGTGCGCTTCGACAGGTTGTACACGTAGCCGATCGCGAACTTGTCAGCCTTCGGGTCGTTGCGCACGCCGAAGACCTGGTTCAGAGCACCCAGGGTGTTGCTGTAGTCGACGGCCGAGTAGGCAACGCGGATCAGGCCAGCACCCAGAGGCACGGTTGCGCCGAGCAGCCAGCCCTTGGCCCGGGGATCAGCCACGCCGAAGACGCCAGCAAGGCTGAGCGTCGAGACGTCGTTCTTGAGCTTGGCATCCGAATACTCGCCGAACACCTTGACGACGCCGAAGTCGTACGAAGCGCCGATGTTCCACGTGTCGAGATTCTGCGTGATGCCGCGGTAGTAGTTGCTGGCCACGGTGGATTCACCGTACGCCAGAGCGACGTCGAGCGGGCCGTTGGCGTAGCCGACGCGACCACCGACATAGCGGCCGGCACGTGCGTTGTTGCCGATGGCTGCGAGTGCCGGGTTCGTGATGATCGCGGCAGCGCCAGGAGGCGTCACGGTACCCGGATCGTACGAGACCTGCTCGTTGAAGGCGTACATGACCTGGCCATAGAAGCCACCCAGGTTCGGCGGCAGGAAGTAGCCGACCGAGTTGCTGGCGCGGACGTACTGGTTGTTCGTCGTGAAACCGTTGGTGGTGGCGCCGCTGGAGCTGAAGCCGTTGGCCGTCGAGATCAGGTTGGTACCCACGCCATTGGTGCCGAACGGATCGAACACGGTGTCGTTCCAGAACGTCGGGGTGTAGTCGCGACCGATGCGCATTTCACCGAAAGCGCCGGACAGGCTCACCGTCGAGCGACGGCCGAAGCTCAGGCCATTGCCGCTAACGGAGGGGGAACTGCTATTACCGGCACCGGTATCGTTCGCGACACCGGCTTCGAGCCAGAAGCTGGCTGCCAGGCCACCACCGAGGTCTTCCGTTCCACGGAAGCCCAGACGGCTGGAGTTGTAGCCGTTGGTGCTCTGGAGCCATTGGCTCTGCTTCACGCTTCCGCCGAAGGCGTTTTCCGACTTGTTTTCGACATAGCTGACGCCAGCGTCAAGCACACCGAACAGCGTGACGGACGATTGAGCCGAGGCGACGCCGGCAACAGCCAGAGCAGCCAGGGCAACTAGAGATTTTTTCATTGCAAGTTTCTCCAAGGTTAAACATAGGGCTCCGGTGCGAAGGGCTCACCGTGACTGGCACTTAGTGCTCCCACCGGACCCCGGGCCAACCTCCTTTTGGGAAGTTGTCGCTATTGCACCAGAGCCGCTCCGGGAGGGCAAAGCAAATCGCCCGAAAACGCGGCTGGGCGAGGCGTTTCGTTGCAGCGGTGCAACAAAGCTTTGGGGCCTTCGTTGCATCGCAATGTGAAACGAGATCCGAGCCCGCATGTGACATTTTGTACATCGGTTCCAATCGCTTCATGAACCGATCGCTCGACTCCGTCCTGGCAGTGGCAGACGCGGCGCTGCGCACCTTGTTCGCCAAGCCGCATTCGACCCGGCCGGCCCCTCGGCCCGACGCGCCGCCGGGGATGCTGAGCGAGGCCGAGCGGCACGAGGCCGGCGCCCTCATGCGGGTCAATCATGTGGGGGAAGTCTGTGCCCAGGCTTTGTATACGGCACAGGCCGCAGTCACCCGGGATCCGGCGCTCCGGCGGCATTTCGATGAAGCGGCCCGCGAAGAAACCGACCACCTGGCCTGGACCCAGCAGCGGCTCGACGACCTGGGCAGCCACGCATCCGTGCTGAATCCGCTCTGGTATCTGGGGGCTTTCGGGCTCGGGCTGGTCGCGGGCCGACTCGGCGACGCCACCAGCCTCGGTTTCGTCGCCGAGACCGAACGCCAGGTCGAGGCCCACTTGGACGGTCACCTCGATCGGCTCCCGGCGGGCGACACCGCGTCCCGGGCCGTGATCCAGCAGATGAAGCTCGACGAAGCCCGGCACGCCGCCCAGGCCTGGAACGCTGGCGCCACGGAACTGCCTGCGCCGGCCAAGGCGCTGATGCGGCTGGCGTCCCGGGTCATGACCACGGTCGCCCACCGGGTCTGAATCAGATCTTCAGATCTCGACGAGGTCGAAACTGGTGGTGATCTCGGCCGTCTTGCCGAGCATGATGGTGGCCGAGCAATAGGTGTCGTGGCTCAGGGCGATCGCGCGCTCCACGGCCGCGGCGGGGATGCCCTTGCCGGCCACGGTGAAATGCATGTGGATCTTGGTGAATACCTTCGGATCCTTTTCGGCCCGCTCGCTGGTCAACTTGACGCTGCAGCGCTCGACCTGGTGCCGCCCGCGCTTCAGGATCAGCACGACGTCGTAGGCGGTGCAGCCGCCGGTCCCGGCCAGGACGGTCTCCATGGGCCGCGCCGCCAGGTTCTGGCCGCCGTTTTCAGGCTTGGCGGCATCCTGGGCGCCATCCATCAGCAGGACATGGCCGCTTCCGGTCTCGGCGACGAAGCCCATGGCCGATCGCGTGCCGGCGTTGCCGGTCCAACTTACTGTGCATTCCATCTTCGACTCCGAAAAGTCGCCCAGCGGGCCCAGAAAGCCCCGCGCGACGTGATTGAGTGTTCAAAAAAAGCAACGGGCGTGTTGCATTGCAGCAATCAACCGATATACTTTATTTCATCGCACATCGACATTTATGTGCACCGGTTGTCTCCTCCACCCTCCCAATTGGTGGATTTAGCCCCGGGCCGCAAGGCCCGGGGCTTTTTTCTTGGGCGCTGGCCAAGCCTCGGCGAGGCCTATGATCGCGGCCCTATGTCCTCCCCGACTCCGCCCCTCACCCCCGCCGACTACCTCAAGAAGATCCTGACCGCGCGCGTCTACGACGTGGCGGTCGAATCGGCCCTCGAACCCGCGCGGGCGCTGAGCGCCAGACTGGGCAACACGGTGCTGCTCAAGCGCGAGGACCAGCAGCCCGTGTTCAGCTTCAAGCTGCGCGGAGCCTACAACAAACTGGCGCACCTGAGCCCCGAGCAGCTTGCCAGCGGCGTGATCTGCGCATCGGCGGGCAACCATGCGCAGGGCGTCGCACTGGGCGCCCACAAGCTCGGGACGCGGGCCGTGGTGGTGATGCCCGTGACCACGCCGCAACTGAAGATCGACGCGGTGCGCGCGCTCGGCGGCGAGGTACACCTGCACGGCGACAGCTACTCGGACGCCTACGGCTACGCGCTCGAGCAGCAGAAGCTGCACGGGCTGACCTTCGTGCATCCCTTCGACGATCCGGACGTGATCGCCGGCCAGGGCACGATCGCGATGGAGATCCTGCGCCAGCACCAGGGCCCGCTGCATGCCGTCTTCGTCGCCATCGGCGGCGGCGGCCTGATCTCCGGCGTCGCCAACTACATCAAGGCGGTCCGCCCCGAGATCCGGGTGATCGGGGTCCAGATGAACGACTCGGACGCGATGATGCAATCGGTCGCCGCGCATCGGCGCGTGACCCTGCCCGACGTCGGCCTGTTCTCCGACGGCACCGCGGTCAAGCTGGTCGGCGAGGAGACCTTCCGCATCTCGAGCGAACTGGTGGACGAGTTCATCACGGTCGACACCGACGCGGTCTGTGCCGGCATCAAGGACGTCTTCATCGACACCCGCAGCATCGTCGAGCCGGCCGGCGCGCTCGCGGTGGCGGCGATCAAGCAGTACGTCGAGGCCCGCGGCACGCGCGGCGAGACCTACGCAGCGATCCTGTGCGGCGCCAACATGAACTTCGACCGGCTGCGCTTCGTGGCCGAACGGGCCGAGGTCGGCGAGGAGCGCGAGGCGCTGTTCGCCGTGACCATTCCCGAGGAGCGCGGCAGCTTCCGCCGCTTTTGCGAACTGGTCGGGCAGTTGCCGGGCACCTCGCGCAACGTGACGGAATTCAACTACCGCATCAGCGACGCGAAGGAGGCTCACGTGTTCGTCGGCCTGACGACCACGGCGCGCGGCGAATCGACGACGATCGCAAGCACCTTCGTGGCGCACGGCTTCGGCGCCATCGACCTCACGCACGACGAGCTCGCCAAGGAGCACATCCGCCACATGGTGGGCGGCCGCAGTTCGCTGGCGCAGGAGGAACGGCTGCTGCGCTTCGTGTTCCCCGAGCGGCCCGGCGCGCTGTTGAAGTTCCTGAGTTTGCTGCGGCCGAACTGGAACATCAGCTTGTTCCACTATCGCAACCAGGGGGCCGACTACGGGCGCATCCTGGTCGGACTGCAGGTGCCGCCGGCCGACAACGAGGCTTTCGACGAGTTCCTGCGGACCCTGGGCTACCCCTTCGTCGAAGAGACCGCCAACCCCGTCTACCGGCTGTTCCTGAACTGACTCGCCCCAGATCGGGCTCGCCGCGTGCAGCCCGGGGCATGCCTCAGTTTTGTGGCGGCAACGGCGCGGGCGGCGTCATGGTCGCCAGCGGCCGCGTGGGCAGTTGCAGCGTGAATGCAGTGGCCGAATCGGCGCTGGCACCGAGGGCGGCGGTCCGGGCACCCAGCGACTGCAGCACGAAACCGTCGGCGACCGCGGCGCCGACGCGGAAGGGCCGCGGCGGCTTGCCGTCGACCGCGATCAGCGCCACCCCCTGCTGCTCCGCATCGGCGACCACCCCCAGCAGCACGAAGCGGCTGGCCGCTTCGGGGGCCGCGGCCACCGCGGCCTGCGCGGGCACGGCGCCAAGCACCCGGGCCATCGCGGCCGGGTCGAGCGCGACCTGCGGCGTGCCGGCCACCGCCGGAGGTGCCGGCRCATCGGAAGGCGCCGCCAGCCGGAGGCCCCAGAACACGATGCTCCCGGCGGCCAATGCCCATACGGCGGTCGTGGCAACGGCCGAGGGCCAGCGGGCGGGTGCGTAGGGGACTGACATGAGGCCGGATTATCATTCAGCGAACGCGGCCAAGGCCGCCCTCTCACGCTTCCATACGCCGTCAATGCCCATCATCATCCGCTCTTCCGCCCGCGCACTGCAACGCGGCTTCACCTTGATCGAGCTCATGGTGGTGCTGGTCATCATCGGCGTGCTGGCGGCGCTGATCGTGCCGAACGTGATCGAACGGGCCGACGACGCCCGCGTCACCGCGGCCAAGACCGATGTCAACAACCTGATGCAGGCGCTGAAGCTCTACCGGCTCGACAACCAGCGCTACCCGACTGCCGAGCAAGGACTCCAGGCCCTGCTCACGCGTCCCACCAGCGGCCCCGCGGCGCCGAACTGGAAACCCTATGTCGAGAAGCTGCCGAACGACCCCTGGGGCCGGCCGTACCAGTACATGAATCCGGGCATCAAGGGCGAAGTCGATGTGCTTTCGCTCGGCGCCGATGGCGAGCCCGGCGGCGAAGGCAAGAATGCCGACATCGGCAGCTGGCAATAGCGCGCGCTGCCGAGGGCGCGTTGGCGCCCGTCCCGGTGCGGCCGGCTTCACGCTGCTCGAATTGCTGGTGGTGATCGCGATCATCGCGCTGGCCACCGCAGGCGTCGGCCTCTCGCTGCGCGATTCCGGCCAGGCCGCGCTCGACCGCGAAGCCGAACGGCTGGCCGCCCTGCTCGAATCGGCGCGCGCCCAATCGCGCGCCAGCGGCGTCGCGGTGCGATGGCGCGTCACGCCCGAAGGGCCCGGCAACTTCAGCTTCGACGGCCTGCCGGCCGGCGCCTTGCCGACAGCCTGGCTGGCCGAGGGCATCACCGCGCAGCCGATCGGCGTCGACGGCCGGGCCGCGGGCGCCTTGCAGCTGGGACCGGATCCGATCATCGCGGCGCAGCAGGTGCTGCTGAGTTCGCAAGCAGCGCCCGACCGCAGCCTGCGCATCGGCACCGACGGCCTGCGTCCCTTCACGGTCGTCGCGCCATGAGCCGCCGGGCCGCTCCCAAGGCGAGTACCGCAGCGCTACTGCGCGAAGGGACTCCGATGAGCCGCCGGGCCGCTCCCAAGGCGAGCACCGCAGCGCTTCTGCGCGAAGGTTGCCCAATGCGCCGCCGGGCCGCGCGCGGCTTCACATTGATCGAGGTGCTGGTCGCCCTCGGCATCGTCGCCATCGCGCTGATGGCCGGTACCCAGGCGACCCTGGCGCTGACGCGCAACGCCCAGCGCCAGTCGGACGTGATGCTGGCCCAGATCTGCGTCGAGAACGAGTTGATCAAGGCCCGGCTGGCGCGCCAGATGCCGCCCGTCGGCGATGCCGGCACGGTCTGCGTACAGGCCAACCAGAGCTTCGGCGTGACGGTGTCGACCACGTCGACGCTGAATCCGAATTTCCGCCGCGTCGACGTCCAGGTGCGCGATGCCGACGAGGCGTCTGTGCTGCGCCAGTCCACTGTCGTGGGGCGCTACTGATGAAGCGCAGGCTGCTCGGCTTCACGCTGATCGAGCTGATGGTCGCGATCGCGGCCATGGCGCTTCTGGCGCTGATGAGCTGGCGCGGCCTCGATGCGATGGGGCGCGCGCAGGCGCAGAACCGGGTACGCGGCGACGCCGTGCTGACGCTGCAGACCACGCTGGCGCAGTGGGGCGCCGATCTCGATGCGATGGTGGCGCTGTCGCAGACCTCCGCCATCGACTGGGACGGCCGCGTGCTGCGCCTCACGCGGCGCAGCACCGACAGCGCGACGCCGCTGGTCTTCGTCGTGGCGTGGACATTGCGCTCGGACCCCGCGGGCGGCACGCACTGGCGGCGCTGGCAATCGCCAGGCTTCACGACCCAGGCCGAATGGCGACAAGCCTGGGCGCAGGCCGCCGCGTGGGCAACCGACGGCAGCAACGACACCGGCGGGGCGGACGTCGAGCTGATCCCTCTCGACGGCTGGCAGCTCGCCTATTTCCGCAACAACGCCTGGACGCCGGCCGTGAGCGCCGAGACGCTGGGCGCCGCCGCGCCGCTGCCCGACGGCATCCGCCTGGTCCTGAGCCTGCCCCAGGGACCGGCCCTTGCGGGCCTGATCACCCGCGACTGGGTACGGCCCAGCTTGACGGTGCCGAAGTCATGAGGTCCCCTGGAAAGCCGAACCAGGCCGGCGCCGAGCCGCCTCAGGAGGCAGCGACCCCACGCGGTGGGGCCCGTGGGGGCCCAGGCCGGCGCCGGGCCGCCCCAAGGCGGCCTGCGGCCCCCTCGGGGGGCAGCGACCCACACGCAGCGGGGGAGGCGGGGGAG